>NZ_PDHT01000016.1:0-134089 GCF_002917135.1 Methylobacterium sp. V23 | reverse complement strand
CCGCATGGCTTCGCGCGCCGCCCCAGAGCCGTCGAGCCATCTTCCCGATGTGCTATGGGTCGGAGTTCATTGCCAAGGCCGTACAGGACTGAATCGCAGCGGTTGGATCGACGACCGCCGACATCGAACCGGGCAGTCCGTGGGAGAACGGTGACTTACGAGAGCTTCGACGCGAAGCTGCGCGATGAACTCCTCAACGGAAGGTGTTCGACACCCTGAAGGAGGCCAGCGTCGTGATCGAGCCATGGCGGCGGCACGACAACAGCATCCGACCGCACTCGTTGCTCAGCGACCAGCCGCCTGCGCCCGAAGTCATCCTCTGGCCAACGGAACCGAACGGCTCAGTGCCGACCGCGCGCCCTGCCATCGTCACGCGACCGACAATGCACGAACTTCGAACCTGGACCACCAGATAGGGGCAGGCAAAGTCGCCCCGACCGCCAAAAGATAGGGGACTATCAATTAGCCTGCAATGGGATAAGCCCGGACCGGGGATCGGGACCGCGCCCCGCCATCGAACGAGGACCGCCGGGGACGTTCGATCGACCCTCCTCCCGCTCCGCCCGACGGCTCCCCGCGCCCCCTGCCCGGACAGACCTCCACGCCGACAGCCCCCGCCCCGCCCGGAGCGGATGCGTCGACAACGCGTTCCGCTCCACACGGGTGAGTCCGCCGCGCGGCCGAGGCCGGTCACCCGGCATGGAGGGATGATGACCGGGACCTTGCACGCGCAGCTGATCGGAGCCTGGACGCTGGTATCGTACGTGGAAAGGCCCACCGACGGCTCGGCCCCGTCCTATCCGCTGGGCGAGAGCCCGCGGGGACTGATCCTGTACACGCCGGACGGGTACATGTCGGCGCAGCTCATGCGGCCGGGCCGCCCCGCCTTCACCTCCGGGGACTGGTTCGTCGCCACACCCGAGGAACTCGCCGCGCAGGCGATGGGCTACATCGCCTATTCCGGCCCGTTCCGGATCGAGGCGGAGGGGCTGCTCTCCCACACGATGGCCGTGTCGCTGTTCCCGAACTGGCTCGGGCAGACCCAGCCGCGCCTCGTCTCCCTCGAGGGGGACACCCTTCGCCTGAGCACCGCGTCGCCGATCCGCTCCGGCGGCCGGGAGGTCACCTACCACCTGACATGGCGCCGCGCCGCCGCCGGTTAGGGTCTGCGTCGCCGCGCAAGGCCCCTTGTGGGCGAGGATCCGGGGCGATTTGTCGGAATGCTGCGACGGGGTACTCTCCCGACAGGGAGATACGCCGATGATGACCTCGACGACGGCCGACAGGGCCGCGCCATCGATCTATGACCGGGACCTCGACCGCAACCCGGCGAATTACCAGCCGCTGACGCCCCTGAGCTACCTCGACCGGTCGGCGCGCGTCTTCCCGGATCACTGCGCGGTGATCCACGGCCCGCTGCGCCGCAGCTATGCCGAGCTCTACGCGCGCTGCCGCCGCCTCGGGGCGGCCCTGGCGGCACGCGGCATCGGGCGCGGCGACACCGTCGCGGTCATCCTCGCCAACACGCCCGAGATGATCGAGGTCCATTACGGGGTGCCGATGACCGGCGCCGTGCTCAACACCCTGAACACCCGCCTGGACGCTGCCGGCCTCGCCTTCTGCCTCGACCACGGCGAGGCCAAGGTGCTGATCACCGACCGGGAATTCTCGAAGGTCGTGGCCCCGGCGCTGGCCCAGGCCCGGGTCAAGCCCCTGGTGATCGACGTCGACGATCCGGACTTCACCGGCCCCGGCACGGCGGTCGGCAGCCTCGGCTACGAGGCGCTCCTGGCGGAGGGCGACCCGGCCTGGGACTGGGCGATGCCCGGCGACGAGTGGGACGCGATCTCCCTGAACTACACCTCGGGCACCACCGGCGACCCGAAGGGCGTGGTCTATCACCATCGCGGCGCCGCCCTGCTCTGCCTCGGCAACGTCATCACGGGCAATCTCGGGCAGCACCCGGTCTATCTCTGGACCCTGCCGATGTTCCACTGCAACGGCTGGTGCTTTCCCTGGACCCTGTCGGTGGTCGCCGGCACCCATGTCTGCCTGCGCCAGGTCCGGGCCGGCGCGCTCTACCAGGCCCTGGCCGAGCACGGCGTCACGCATCTGTGCGGGGCGCCGATCGTGATGCAGCTCCTCCTCAACGCGCCCGAGGCGGAGCGCCGCCCCCTGCCCCGGCGGGTCGCCTTCCTGACGGCGGCCGCGCCGCCGCCCCAGGCGGTTCTCGGCGCCATGGGCGCCGCCGGCTTCGACGTCACCCACCTGTACGGTCTCACCGAGACCTACGGCCCGGCCGTGGTGAATGCCTGGCACCGCGACTGGGACGCCCTCGACGACGAGGCCCGTGCCGCCCGGATGGCGCGCCAGGGCGTGCGCTATCCCGTCCTCGAGGGCTTCGACATCCGCGACCCCGAGACCTGCGCGTCCGTGCCGGCCGATGGCGAGACCATGGGCGAGGCGATGTTCCGCGGCAACGTGGTGATGCGCGGCTACCTGAAGAACCCGAAGGCGACGCAGGCGGCCTTCGCGGGCGGCTGGTTCCGCTCCGGCGACCTCGGGGTCAAGCACCCGGACGGCTACATCCAGCTCAAGGACCGCTCGAAGGACATCATCATCTCGGGCGGCGAGAACATCTCCTCCATCGAGGTGGAGGACGCTCTGTTCCGCCACCCCGCCGTCTCCGCCGCCGCGGTCGTGGCCCGCCCCGACGCGAAGTGGGGCGAGACCCCGATGGCGTTCGTCGAGCTGAAGCCCGGCGCCACCGTGGAGGCCGACGCTCTCATCGCCTGGTGCCGCGAGCGGCTGGCCGGCTACAAGCTTCCGCGCCACATCGTGTTCGGAGACCTGCCGAAGACCTCGACCGGCAAGGTGCAGAAGTACCTGCTGCGGGAGCGGGCGAAGGACACGTGAGCGATCGACGGTCCCGCCCGTCGCCGATCACGCCGGGGCCGCGAACCTGCGATGGACGAGGGCGGCCTCGTCGGCCGTCAGGTTGTAGAGGGTCTCGATCGTCCGATCGAGACTGGAACGAACCTCCCGGAAGCGCGGGATCGCCTCCGCCCGGACCTTGAGGCTCGGATGGGCGGTGAGCTGCGCGCCGAGCTGCAGCAAGTGCCCGACCTGCGCGACGATCGCGGCATGGGTCCGCGCCTCGCCGGCATCCCCCAGGTCGAGCAGCCGGATCGGCAGGGCGGCGAGTTCGTTCGTTCCGACATTGTTGTTGGAGCTGGTGAGCTGGAAGCGCCATTGCAGCAGCCGGCTGTTCAGGCAGGCGAGGATGTATTCCGGTGACAGGCCGCAGGTCGGAGCGACGACGACCGCGTTGGTCGAATCGGCGAAGTACCAGCCCGGCTCCGAGAGGGTCGCGACGATCCGATACCGCTCGTCGACGCCGGTGATCCTCTGGGTCGCGATGCGCCGGACGCCGACGGCATCCGGCGTGACGTGGGTCCGCTCGTATCGCGCACGGTCGAACCATTCGACCCGCCCCTGGCTCAAGGTACGGTGGATCGCGTAAGCCGAGACCTCGACGCCCTTCAGGAGCCGGCTGTGCCGGGGATCGTCCGTGATGTAGGCGCGGTAGACCGTCTGGTTGATCTCGCCCCGGGCGATCCGAAGGCCCTCGATCCCGTCGAGGCGCGCGACCGAGTTCGATTGATGCAGCTTCTTGGCCAGCTCCCACGAGGCCTGATCGGTGATCGGGATCGGCAGGCCCAGGGGATCGATGGCCGCCAGTTCGCTCCGTTGCATCGTCACGTCGCGGGAGGGATCATCGAAGGATGCCCGGGGATAGACCTGCAGGCCGATGCGCGGGTTGTGCTTGCGCCGGGACGGTGCGCGCTTGCGGCCTCCCACGACCACCGTCGACAGCTTGGCATCGTAGAAGACGCGATGCTGGCGGATGTCCTTCTGCGGAAAGGCCTGCGCGCGCAGCGCGTCGACCTGATCCAGGAGCGAGAGGCGGGTCCTCTTGCAGCTGAAATCGGCCAGGAGTGCCATGGGTACGATCATGCCCAGGGACCCGTTGTGCCTGACGAGTTGCAGGCTCTGGATCAGGAAGAACCGGAACAGGTTCAGCTTGCCGCCCTTCGCGGCGTCCAGGCGGTCGGTCCGGGCGAGGTAGGCGCGGAAGACATCGTGCGGCCAGGAGGCCGCGCCGCGCTCCTTCTCGATGACGTCGTAGGGTGGATTGCCGATGACCGCGTCGAACCAGCCGCGGGCACGGACCTCCGGAAACGACAGCTCCCAGGAGAACGGTTTCGCCTCGGTGATCCGCAGGTCGGCCGGCAGAAGCGCGTAGGCATCCTGTCCGACGAGGCTGTTGCCGACATGGATGTTGCCGGACAGGTCCGGAAGGAACGTCTCGTTCGGGAACAGCACCCTCTGCCGCCCCAGGGTGGATTGCGTCTCGCCCTCGAGGATCTTGAGATAGATCGACATCTCCGAGACTTCGACCGCCTGGCGATCGATATCGACGCCGAAGATGCAATCCTTGGCGATGCGCTTCTTGAGCTCGCTGGTCAGCTTCAGGTCGCCCTGCGCGTCGACATAGACGGATTTCCCGTCCCGCTTGTCGCCGTTGAGATGGTAATAGTGGATATGCGCCTGGAAGAGCTTTTCCAGCGCACGGATCAGGAAGGTTCCGGAGCCGCAGGCCGGATCGAGGATCCGGATCCGGCGCATCTGTTCCGGCGTCTTGCCTTCGAGGAGCGGCGCCAGGGCGCCGTCGACGATCTGCGCGACGATGTGTTCGGGCGTGTAGAAGACGCCGCCCTGCTTCCGGATCTCGGGCTTCGGCGTCACGTTCCCCTGTCCATCGATGATCGAGCCGAGGAAGCGCTCGTAGACGGAGCCCAGGATCTCGATCGGCAGGGTGCTGAAGAGGTAGGGCGACTCGTCCCCGGCCAGATGATCGATGAAGTCGGCGAGCCACCGGTCATCGACCACGCAGGACTCGACGAAGTGGGACGGCGTTCCGGCCCGTCCATAGAGCCCGCCGTTGAAGGCCGCCCGCATGTTCGCCTGGTTGCCGACGATCAGGGGCCACAAGTCACCCTTCCGGCGTCCGTGCCGCTCCCAGAGTGCCAGCGCCTGCCGCAGCGTCTGAAAGGTATCGATGTCGCGATCCTCGCAGACCCTCTGGAAGATCAGGCGATCGAGGATCACCTGGACGGCTTCGTTAATCGCGTCCACGTCCCAGTGCAGGGCGGCATTGTGCCGGATCAGGGACTTGGCCAGCCGGGCGCGCTCGCCTTCGAGATACTGCAGGAAATCGGTATCGACGGCCCGGTTGCGGTCCGGCTTGATCAGCCAGAGTTGCCGGTCGGTGCGGGAGGTGACCTTGGGCAGGTTCTGGATGAAGGCTTCCAGCGATCCGGCCGCGACGGCCTGCCGTGACAGCAGATCCCAGATCTTGGGCGCCGCATCCCGGTAGTCCTGGTAGCAGAGGCGCCAGCCCGGCACGACGCTGAACGGCTTCTCCCGGCTCGGCTTCCCCCCGACCACGAACAGGTTCAGCTCGTCGAAATTCGTCGTCAGGCCGATCCAGAGACGCAGGTTGTAGACGTAGTTCTGCAGCTGGAACCGATGGTTCTCGAGCTTCTCGGGAAACTTCTTCGCTTCGCAGACGAACCGGTCGAAGCCGCCGATCCGAAACACGTAATCGGCCTTGCCGTTGATGATCCCATCATAGGCCCTGTACTCGACCCGCACGTCTCGCATGAAGGGCGGATCGTCCTTGGTGTTCCTGACGTCCCAGCCCAAGGCCTCGAAGAACGGATCCAGGTACTCGTTTCGCAGCGAGTATTCGTCCAGGCCCCTGCGATACTCCGGGCGATATTTCGCGAATCGCTGGCACAACCGGTCCAGGACCTGGAGAAACTGATCGAACTCGCGGCCTCGCTGCAGGTCCATCCGACACACTCCAACGCATCCGCATCCGTCTCGAACGAGCGTTCCGGGGTCAGCCGATCGCCGGACCGGCACCCGGGCGAAGGGGGACGGGCTCGGCCGCCCGGCGGGCTTCGCCACGCGGCGGAGCAGGGCACCGCCGTGCAGGCGGCATCGCCCTGAATCCGAAGGGACCGGACGGATCCGAAGGGGCTGGCACCCCACGGGGGCGGGATCCGGTCCGACCCACGGGCGAACCGAGGAATCCTGCGAGGCCAGGGGGATCGGTGACGGGAACGCGCGACATGATCCAACCTAACGTTGGAATATAACTTATTCTAGGTGTTATTTTGGGTAATCCCGCGCGCTGTCGAAGGCGCCGGAATCGGGGAAGCGGAACAAAAAAGGCCGGGCTTTCGCCCGGCCTCGTGTCGTCTATGCGTGGGGTGGCGGGGTGCGCTTAGGCGACGCCGCCCGAGCGCTCGAAGCGCTTGCGCTCGTTGGGGTCGAGGTAGGTCTTGCGCAGCCGGATGGATTTCGGCGTGACCTCCATCAGCTCGTCGTCCTGGATCCAGGCGAGCGAGCGCTCCAGGGTCATGCGGATCGGCGGCGTCAGGCGCACCGCCTCATCCTTCGAGGTGGTGCGGATGTTGGTGAGCTTCTTGCCCTTGAGCACGTTCACCTCGAGATCGTTCTCGCGGTTGTGCTCGCCGATGATCATGCCCTGGTACACCTTGGCGCCGGGCTCGATCATCATCGGGCCGCGGTCCTCGAGGTTCCACATGGCGTAGGCCACGGCCTCGCCCTTGTCGTTCGAGATCAGCACGCCGTTGCGGCGGCCGGGCATCTCGCCCTTGTAGGGCTCGTAGGCCTTGAACAGCCGGTTCATGATCGCGGTGCCGCGGGTGTCGGTCATGAGCTCGCCCTGGTAGCCGATCAGGCCGCGGGTGGGCGCATGGAAGACGAGGCGCAGGCGGGACCCGCCCGACGGCTTCATCTCGATCATCTCGGCCTTGCGCTCGGACATCTTCTGCACGACGACGCCGGAATACTCCTCGTCGACGTCGACCACGACCTCCTCGACCGGCTCGAGGACGTTGTCGTCCTCATCCTTCGAGAGCACCACGCGGGGACGCGAGACGGCGATCTCGAAGCCCTCGCGGCGCATGGTCTCGATCAGGATAGCGAGCTGCAACTCGCCGCGGCCCGAGACGAAGAACGAATCCTTGTCGGCGGCCTCCTCGATCTTGAGCGTGACGTTGCCCTCGGCCTCCTTGAACAGGCGGTCGCGGATCATGCGGCTCGTGACCTTGTCGCCCTCGGTGCCGGCGAGCGGCGAATCGTTGACGATGAAGGACATCGTCACGGTGGGCGGATCGATCGGCTGGGCCTGGATCGGGGTCTCGACCTGCGGGTCGCAGAAGGTGTCGGCCACGGTGCCCTTCACGAGGCCCGCGATGGAGACGATGTCGCCGGCCTCACCGATGTCGATGGGCGCGCGCTCCAGGCCGCGGAAGGCCAGGATCTTCGAGACGCGGCCGGTCTCCACGAGCTTGCCCGTGCGGTCCATGACCTTGATGGCCTGGTTCGGCTTCACGGTGCCGGAGGCGATGCGGCCGGTGATGATGCGGCCGAGGAAGGGGTTGGCTTCCAGCAGGGTGCCGAGCATCCGGAATGGGCCGTCCTCGACCTTGGCCTGGGGCACGTGCGCCAGGACGAGGTCGAACAGCGGCGCGAGGCCCTCGCTCTGGTCGCCGTCCGGCGAGGTCGCCATCCAGCCGGCGCGGCCCGAGCCGTAGAGGATCGGGAAGTCGAGCTGCTCGTCGGTGGCGTCGAGGGCCGCGAACAGGTCGAACACCTCGTTCACCACCTCGGTGATGCGGGCATCCGGCCGGTCGACCTTGTTGATCGCCACGATCGGCTTGAGGCCGATCTTGAGGGCCTTGCCGACCACGAACTTGGTCTGGGGCATCGGGCCTTCGGCCGCGTCGACCAGCACGATCACGCCATCCACCATCGAGAGGATGCGCTCCACCTCGCCGCCGAAATCGGCGTGGCCGGGGGTGTCGACGACGTTGACGCGGGTGTCCTTCCAGACGACCGAGGTCGCCTTGGCCAGGATGGTGATGCCGCGCTCCTTCTCGAGGTCGTTCGAGTCCATGGCGCGTTCCTCGACGCGCTGGTTCTCGCGGAACGATCCGGACTGCGACAGCAGCTTGTCGACGAGCGTCGTCTTGCCGTGGTCGACGTGGGCGATGATGGCGATGTTGCGAAGCTTCATAGGGTATCCGGAAGCGAGAAGAGCCCGTCACGCGACGGGCCGCAGGAATGCGGCCGGCTGCGCCGGGTCACGGGATCGAGCTATCGCGTCGCAATATAAGGTGTGAGGCTCCGGGGCAAGGGGCGACCGCCGCAGGACCGAGCATGGCCCACCCCCGTCAGGCGCGGGCGGGCTCCGGGGGCCGGGTTCGCGCGCGGTCTCGGCCGAGCGCGGTGACGCAGACGAACGAGATCGCCGCGAGGGTGGTGCCGAAGGCGGCGATGGGCCACCAATGGCCCTGGAAGCGCTCGGCCAGGATGGTGCCGATGATCGGGGTGAGCCCGCCCGCCACCGCGCCGCAGACCTGGTAGGCCACCGAGATGGCGGTGTAGCGCAACCGGGTCGGAAAGGCGCCGGCCACGTAGCCGGCGATGACCGCGTAGAAGGTGGCGCTGCCGACGACGTTGAGAGCCAGCCCGATCATCAGGGCCCGAACGGAGCCGAGATCGACGAGGAGGAAGAGGGGATAGGGCGCCAGCATCGCCCAGATCAGGGTGCCCTGCAGGAAGAGGCGCTCGTTGCGGATGACCTCGGCGATTCGCGCCCCCACCGGCGTCATCACCAGCTGGACGCAGGCCGCCACCAGCAATGCGTCGAGGATCGTCGCCCGGGGCAGGCCGAGATATTGGGTCGTGTAGGTGATCATGAACGTGTTGAAGAGGTAGACCGAGCCGATCGCGAAGGTGTTGGCCCCCGCCGCCAGGGCCAGCGGCCTCAGGCTGGTGGCCAGGACCTCGCGAATCGGGGCCTGGGCAGGGGCCGTCGCCCGGTTCTCCGCGGTTCGAGCATCCTGAAAGTCCGGTGATTCGCCGACGCCGAGGCGGATGAACAGGCCGACGAAGAGCAGAACGATGCTGACCAGGAAGGGCAGGCGCCAGCCCCAGGCGAGGAAGCTGTCCTTGTCCGTCAGCCCGGCGAGGCGGAAGGCCAGCAGCGACAGGATCTGCCCGGCGGGACTGCCGAGCTGAGCGAAGGAGGCGAAGAAGGTCGCGCGCCCCTTCGGCGCGTGCTCGGCGGCGAGCAGCACCGCCCCGCCCCACTCGCCGCCCACGGCGATGCCCTGGAGAATGCGCAGGCACACCAGCGCCACCGGCGCCCAGATCCCGATGCTGGCATAGGTGGGCAGCAGGCCGATGCCGGTGGTCGCCAGCCCCATCATCACCAGGGTGACGACGAGGGCCCGCTTGCGCCCGAGCCGGTCGCCGACATGGCCGAAGATCACGCCGCCGAGGGGCCGGGCGAGGAAGCCCACCGCGAAGGTGCCGAAGGCCGCCAGGGTCGCGACGAAGGGCGTCGCCTCGGCGAAGAACAGCGGCCCGAACACCAGGGCGGCGGCCGTGCCGTAGATGAAGAAGTCGTACCACTCGATCGTGGTGCCGACGAAGGCAGCGATGGCGGCCCGGGCGGGCTGGCGCGGCGCGGACTCGGGGGATGGGCTCGGGCGCATGCGCGGCTCTCTTTTCTCGGAATCAGGCCCGGACGCCCAGCAAGGGACGGACCGCGCGGCGGAGGCGCGTGGCCGGCCCCACCTTGCCGCGTCGCGCGGGTGGATGCGAGAGTTCGCGACCGGTCCTCGGAGCACGCGGGGCGCGGGGCCGAAGGACGACGATGGAACTCAAGTGGATCGAGGACTTCATCAGCCTCGCCGAGACGCGCAGCTTCTCGCGCTCGGCCGAGGCGCGGTTCGTCACGCAATCGGCCTTCAGCCGGCGCATCCGGTCCCTTGAGGTCTGGCTCGGCACGGTGCTGCTCGATCGCAGCACCTACCCCATCACCCTCACGGCGGACGGACGCCAGTTCCTCGAAACCGCCGAGGAGGTCCTGCGCCTCCTCACCCTCAGCCGCGCCGACTTCCGCACTCGCAGCGAACGCACCAGCCTGCCGGTGGTGACGATCGCCGCGCTCCACTCCCTCTGCCTCTCCGTCCTGCCGCGCTGGCTGAACGGCATCCGCGAGGCGGTCGGGCCGATGGCGAGCCGGGTCCTGCCCGACAACTTCAACATCTGCGTCCAGGCGCTGGTGGAGGGCGGCTACGACCTCCTGCTGACCTATCACCATCCGGGGATTCCGATGCCCCTCGACCCGGAGCGCTATCCGCACCGGGTGATCGGACGCGACAGCCTCGTGGCGGTGGCCGCCCCGAACGGCCTTCCGCCCGACCGCGAGGGACGGCGGCCGCTGCTGCAGTATTCGCGCGGCTCCTTCCTCGGCCTCCTCGCCGCCATTGCCCAATCCGCGGAGGGTGCGCCCGTCACCTACCCGATCCACACCAACGAGAACTCCATGGCCGAGGCCCTGCGCTCCATGGCGCTGGCCGGCCACGGGGTCGCCTGGCTCCCCGTCAGCCTGGTGGCGGAAGAGATCGCCTCCGGCGCCCTGGCGGTCGTCAGCGCCGAGATGCTGATGGAGATCCGGCTCTATCGCAGCGCCGAGCGCGCCCGGCCCTTCCTCGATGCGGTCTGGGCCGCCGCCGCCCTCGACGAGCCAAACTATGCATTACAGGAATAATCTCGGTCGAAACTAGCATTGGCGCCGGGGTCGGAGCGGGATTACTGCCCTCCCCGGCGGCGCACCGAGCCGCAGCCGTCCCGCGGCGCGTCGCGGGCGCGCCCCTTCCGACCCTCCACGCAGACTCGAGGCGAGGCCGTCCGCGCGGCTGCGCCGCCGCGCCCGCGTGGCCGCTTCCCGACCGGCACACCGTGCCGGACCGCATCCGCACGCCCATCGCTTCGGACCCCGGACGTCCGGACGCCAGGAGAGAGCCGTGACCCGCATTCCCGTTGATGGCCATCCGACCCGCACCGAGCACGACCTCCTGGGCGACCGGGAGGTGCCGCAGGCGGCCTATTACGGCGTCCACTCCCTGCGGGCGGTCGAGAACTTCGCGATCACGGGTCGGACCCTGGCCGACTGCCCGGACCTCATCAATGCGCTCGCGGCGATCAAGCAGGCGGCGGCGCTGGCCAACCGGGAGCTCGGCCTCCTCGACGCGGCCCGCACGGATGCCATCGTGGCAGCCTGCGAGGAGATTCGCGCCGGTGCCCTGCACGACCAGTTTGTGGTCGACCTGATCCAGGGCGGAGCCGGGACCTCCACCAACATGAACGCCAACGAAGTCATCGCCAACCGGGCGCTGGAGATCCTCGGCCACGAACGCGGCGCCTACGAGCACCTGCACCCGAACGAGCACGTCAACATGGGCCAGAGCACCAACGACGTGTACCCGACGGCCCTGAAGATCGCCGCCACCGGCGCCATCCGACGGCTGATCGACGCGATGGCGGCCTTGCGCGGCAGCTTCGCCGCCAAGGCGACCGAGTTCGCCGACATCCTCAAGATGGGCCGCACCCAGCTGCAGGACGCGGTGCCGATGACGCTGGGCCAGGAATTCGGCACCTACGCGCTGATGCTGCGCGAGGACGAGGCCCGGCTCGGGGAAGCCGCCTTGCTGATCCGCGAGATGAACATGGGGGCCACCGCCATCGGCACCGGCATCACCGCGCATCCGCTCTACGCCGCCCGCGTCTGTGCACGGCTGTCCGAGATCACCGGCATCCCCCTGCAGACCGCCGAGGATCTCGTCGAGGCGACGCAGGATTGCGGTGCCTTCGTGCAGCTCTCGGGGGTGCTCAAGCGGGTGGCCGTCAAGCTGTCGAAGACCTGCAACGACCTGCGCCTCCTCTCCAGCGGGCCGCGGGCCGGCTTCAACGAGATCAACCTGCCGGCGCGGCAGGCCGGCTCCTCGATCATGCCCGGCAAGGTGAACCCGGTGATCCCCGAAGTGGTCAACCAGGTCGCCTTCGAGGTGATCGGCAACGACGTGACCATCACCTTCGCGGCGGAGGCCGGTCAGCTCCAGCTCAACGCCTTCGAGCCGATCATCGCCTACAGCCTGTTCAACAGCCTCACCCACCTGCGCGCGGCCTGCATCACCCTCGACCGGCACTGCGTCCGGGGCATCACCGCCAACCGCGAGCGCCTGCGCGCCAGCGTCGAGCAATCGATCGGCATCGTCACCGCCCTCAACCCCTATATCGGCTACCGCAACGCCACCGCCGTGGCCCTGGAGGCCCATGCCTCCGGGCGCGGGGTCTACGAACTCGTCCTCGAACAGGGCCTGATGGCCAAGGCGCAGCTCGACGCCGTGCTGCAGCCGGACCGCCTGACCCGGCCGCAGTCCTTCGCGGCGGCCTGAGGAGGGCCCCCTCCCCTCTGCGGGAGAGGGGACAAGGGCCAGACGGCGTGGCGCCGCGCCCATCACCGCACCACCGGGTCACGCCATGACCCGCGGGACAGAGCGCCGGCACGGCGCCAACAGCACCCCACAGGGAGGAACACCATGACGCACGGCGACGCCAAGGCGGACGGCAGGAAACCCGGCCGGCTCACCCTCTACACCGGCCTCGGGCTCGTCCTCGGCATCCTGGTGGGAGCGGTCCTGCACGGGATGGCGGCGGGGCCGGCGGAGGCCAAGGAGATCGCCGGCTATTTCACCCTCTGCACCGACATCTTCCTGCGCCTGATCAAGATGATCATCGCACCCCTGGTCTTCGCCACCATCGTGTCGGGCATCGCGAGCTTCGGCGACACCCGCGCGGTGGGCCGGGTCGCGGCCCTCGCCATGGGCTGGTTCCTCACCGCCTCCGTGGTCTCGCTGACCCTCGGATTCCTCGTCGCCAACCTGTTCCAGCCGGGGGCCGGCCTCGCCCTGCCCCTGCCGGAGGCCGGGGCCCAGTCCGGGCTCAAGGCCGCCTCCCTCAACCTGCGCGACTTCCTCACCCACGTGTTCCCGACCAGCATCGTCTCGGCCATGGCCACCAACGAGGTGCTGCAGATCCTGGTGTTCTCGATCTTCTTCGGCTCCGGCCTCAGCGTGATCGACCGGCGCTACGCCGACCCGATGGTGCACATGATCGACGGTCTCGCCCGGGTGATGTTCGCCGTCACCGACGCGGTGATGCGCCTGGCGCCCGTCGCGGTCTTCGCCGCCATCGCGGCCGTGATCACCGTGCAGGGCCTCGGCGTCCTCATCGATTACGGCAAGTTCATCGGCGCGTTCTATCTCGGCCTCGCGGTACTCTGGATCCTCCTGATCGGGGCCGGCTGGCTGGCGCTGGGCCACCGGGTGGTGCGCCTGCTGGACCTGCTGCGGGCGCCGATGATCCTCGCCTTCTCCACCGCCAGCAGCGAGGCCGCCTTTCCCCGCACCGTCGAGGTGCTGGAGACGTTCGGCGTCCGCCCCCGGGTCACCGGCTTCGTGCTGCCGCTCGGCTACTCGTTCAACCTCGACGGTTCGATGATGTATCAGGCGATGGCGGCGCTGTTCATCGCTCAGGCCTTCGGCATCCATCTCGGGGTGGCCGAGCAGTTCACCATGCTCCTCGTCATGATGGTGACGAGCAAGGGCATCGCCGGCGTGCCGCGTGCCTCCCTCGTGGTGGTGGCCGCGACCGTGCCGATGTTCGGGCTGCCAGCGGCGGGCATCCTGCTCATCATGGGAGTCGACCAGATCCTCGACATGGGCCGCACCGTGACCAACGTCCTCGGCAACGGCCTCGCCACGGCGGCCGTCGCCCAATGGCAGGGCGAGATGGACGCCGAGCGGGATGCGGAGACGGACGGTTCCGCGGAGGCCTCGGCGGCGACGTCCCCCCTGGCCCCGGCCCGCGGCTGACGCGCTACTTCGCCGCCACCGGCCGCACGGACCAGGTCGCCCAGTAGACGGGACGGCCGAACACGCTCGATGCGTTCGCGCCGCCCGCCCCTGGCGCGAGCCGGTCCAGCCAAGTCAGGAAGCCGGCCTTGGCGCGATAGCTCGTCGGGGTCGCGAGGTTGCCGTATCGGTCCGTCATCCAGAAGTGCTGGCTGCGCCCGAAGCGGCCCGACCCGTCGCCGCCCGAGCGCAGGCCGAGATAGGCGGTCGAGCGCATGATCGCCTGCGGCTCCGAAAACCAGGTGAGGCCCGCGAGGGAGCCCGGCGCGAGGTCGGCGGTGTACTGCACGCAGATGTCGGCGACGGGACCGTCCATGGTGTTGGCGGGGCGGTTGCAGCGATAGGCCGCCACCCAGCGGTCCATGTCCCGCGCCTTGGCCACCCGCACCAGGCTCTGGGCCGGCAGCGGCTCCGCGACGGTCCGGGCCGGCGACCAGACGCGGTCAGCGGTGAGGTCGCGGCTGGTCCGCAGGTAGAGGCCCATCCGCCGGGTCGCCGCCGGTTCGTTGCAGTCCGAGGGCAGCACGTCGGTGTAGTAGTAGTGATAGACCTGATCGACCACGCTGATCGCGCCGACCAGATCGGTGCGGTCGAAGCCCTGCCCGGCGCAGTTGCCGATGATCGCCGCTCCGGTCTCGTCGAGTACGGCGCTGGGGCTCGGCGCCTCGGGCGTCCGCGACCGGCCGCGACGGGAGCGCTCCGCCGGACGGTCCGCGCCGAACAGCGTCCAGACCGTCCCCGCCTCGGTGCGGCCGCGGATGTCGAAGCCCTTGAAGTCCAGCGTGCGGGCCTGGAGCAGCGCGTGCCGGTTGCCGGCCTCGGTGGGCACCGCCGCGAGGAAGAACACATAGCTGTAGGCATCTCCGCCCCAGGCGCGCCCCGCCACCGTCATCGGATGCCGGGCCGCGATGCCCTCGCTGGCGGGCTCGGGCGCCGGCGCGGGCGGAGATTCGGCCCGGCGACGGCCGCGGCGGCGTCCGCGCTCCTGGGCGCCGGCGCCTTCTTCGCTGCGGGTGCTTTCTTGGCTGCGAGTACCTTCTCGAAAGCGCGTGCCTTCTTGGCTGCGGGCAACCTCGCGGGCCATCTCCCACAGGCGTCCTTGGGTCGGCGGCATCGTGGTGGCGAGTTGCTCCGGCATCGCGCCGGAGCGGACCGAGCCGCCGTCGAGAGCGTCGGTGGCGCGGCGCGGCGCGCAGGCCCCGGCCGTCTCACCGCGCCGGGATTTCCCGGCGACCGGGGGCGTCTCGGCCTGGTACACGGCCTGGAGCGGGCCGGTGCCGGGCGTCGTGCGGATCACCTGCACGCTGCTGGCGGATTCACAGGCCGGGGGCGCGAAGAACACCCCCTCGGCCTCGCTCCCCCGGCAGATCTCCAGCGTCCCGCCACCGGTGACGTAGCAACTCGTGTCGGTGGTCTGTGCGCCCGCGGGGCAGGTCGCGAACCCCAGCAGAAGCGGCAGGAAGGCCGACGGGACGGCGCGCATGCGGGCCGGCTGACGGGGAACGCCGGAGGGCGCAGCGAGGGGGAAGGTCCGCGGATGTGTCACGCTGGAGAGGGTTAGCGTAGCCTCGCGGTTCGACAAGGCTTCACCGGGGTGCCATCCACACCGCCGGTCCTCACATTTCCGCGGACGGCCCCGCGTCAGCGGGCGTCCCGGGCTTCCGTCCCGCACCACTCGGCGATGAACAGCGCCATCGCGGTGGTGATCCGCTGCACGGAGGCGAGACTGACGCGCTCGTCGAAGCCGTGGATGTTCTGGCTGACCGGGCCGTAGCAGAGGGCCGGCACCTGATCGTAGAGGGCGTAGACCCGCGTATCGAGATAGCTCGGCGACATGAAGCTCTGCAGCTTCGCGCCGGTCGCGGTCCGGTGCGCCCGGCCGAGCACCGCCTCGGCCTCCGATCCCTCCGCCAGGGCGTAGCCCTCGGAGTAGAAGCCGTTGAAGCTGACGCGGGGCGGGGTGTTCGACAGGAAGGCGTCGTCCCGGGCGAAATCGCCGATGGCCTGCTCCACCGCGCGGGCGGCCTCCCCGGCCGAGACGCCGGGATAGAGGGCGATGCGGCAGTCGATCCGGCACCAGGCCGGCACCGAGGAGGCCCAGTCGCCGCCCTCGATCCGACCGACATTGAGGTTGATGGCGTCGGGCTCGTCGGCGAAGTGAGGATGGGCCGCCTTCTCGGCGTTCCAGCGCGCCTCGAGGGCCCGCAGGGCGCCGATCACCCGGTAGGTGGCGTCGATGGCGTTGGCGCCGGCCCCCATCTCGCGGACATGGACCGGACGGCCGCGGACCTCGACGGTGAACCACAGCACGCCGACATTGGCGCGCACGAGCTTCTCGTCCTCGGGCTCGGGGATCAGCACGGCATCGGCGCGGTACCCGCGCAGGTGGGTCATCAGGGCGCCGTTGCCGGTGGATTCCTCCTCAACCACGGATTGCAGGGTGACGGTGGCCGCGGGCTGAAGCCCGATCCGGGCCAGCGCGTCGAGGGCGAACAGGTTGGCGGCGTGGCCCGCCTTCATGTCGGCGGCGCCCCGTCCGTACATCCAGTCGCCGTCGACGACCGGCTCGAAGGGTGGGTGGGTCCAGAGGTCCGCGGGGCCGGGCGGCACCACGTCGACATGGGCCTGCAGGATCAGCGAGCGCCCCGTCTCGGCCCGCGGCCGATGGATGCCGACCACGAGGGGCGCCTGCGAATGCGTCTCCGACATCGCCGCCCCGCCCGGATGGGCGGCCAGGGCGGCCCCGTCCATGGTGAAGCGGTCGAGGGCATAGCCGCGGGCCCGGAAGGCCCGGAAGACGAAGTCCTGGATCGCGTGCTCGGCCCCCCGGGTCGACCCGAACCGCACCAGGACCTGGGTGTGGGCGACCTGTTCGGGAAAGCCCGCCGCGACGGCCTCGGCGATGCGGTCGGCGAGGGCGGGATCGAGGGGCATCGGCGCTCCGGCATTGGCGAGGGACGCGGCCAGGATAGCGATGTCGGCCGGTTCAGGCGAGCAGCGCCGCCGCCAGCGCCAGGGGCAGGGCGAGAAGGGCCGCCGGGCGGATCCAGGCCGGGCGGTAGGACCCCAGCCCGACCACCAGGAGAGCCGCGCCGGTCAGCGAGCCGATCCACTGCACCGGGCCGAAATTCCAGTCCGAGGTGACCACGGCAGCCGCGAAGGAGGCGGCGAGGGCGGCCCAGCCGGCGAGGCGCAGCGCCCGGGCGCGGGCCCGCGTCTGGCCGCGCCCGGCGATGGCCCGATGGTGGCGGTCCATGGCGAGGCAGAGGGCCGCCAGCCCGGCGAAGCTCAGGGCGAGGTTGAGGGCGATGGAGAGCGGCGTCATGCTTCGACGAGACCTTCGGGCACCCGGGCAGGGCCGGCGCGCGCGGCCTTCGCGGCTTGCCGGCGCGCCTCGTAGTGGGACACCTTGCGCGCCCCGAGGGCGAGGGCGAGGCCCAGCCCCAGCATGGCGGCGTCGAAGGCCAGGAAGTCGAGGCCGCGATCCGTGGTCAGCGCGCCGACCACCGGGACGGCGCCGAACAGGAGGCCTGCGGCGAGGCCCAGCTCGGTCCAGGCCCTGCGGTGCGGCCGAAGCAGGGATACGACGGCGGCCAGCGCCCAGGCGCCGAAGAACACGCCTCCCTCCCAGGTCGCCCGATGGGCGAGGTCGACGGGCAGCAGCCGGTTGCCGAGGAAGAACGCCGCCATGCCGATGGGCAGGCCGAGGATCGTCCCGATGTTGAGGCCGCGCACCAAGCGCAGACCGAAGCCCGGCGCCTCGCCCGTCTTCGGCGCCCGGGCGACGGTCCAGAGGACGAGACCCGTGGCGATGGTGGCCGCGCCGAGCAGGCCGCAGAGGAAGAACAGCGCCCGCAGGGCCGTGCTGGCGAAATGCGCCTCGTGCAGGCCCATGAAGCTGGTGAAGACGCGGGCGGCCGGCTTCAACGGCTCGACCCGCTCGACGACGCTCCCGGAAGCGGCATCGAAGGCGATCTGCGGATGCTGATGGGCGAGGCCGTGGGGCTCCTCGAAGACGGCGACCACGGTGGCGTTGGCGTCGCCCGGATTGTTGACGATGACCATCTCGAGAGGTTCCGAGATCTCACCCTGGGCCCGGGCCAGGAGGGGCGCCAGCGGCACGGCCTCGCCGGGCCGGCCCGCGGCCGGGCGCCAGGTCGTGGTCTGAGCCGCCTCGACGTAGAAGCGCAGGTCGTCGCCCTTGTAAGCGGCCGTCACGCCCCAGGGCATGTACATCACGCCGAGGGTCACGATCCCCGTATAGGTGATCATCAGGTGGAACGGCAGGGCGAGGACGCCCGTGACGTTGTGGGCATCGAGCCAGCCGCGCTGGGCCGACCTGTCCCGCCGGAAGGTGAAGAAGTCGGCGAAGATGCGCCGATGCGTGACGATGCCGGAGATCAGGGCGATGAGCAGGATCATCGCGGCGGCGCCGACGATCCAGCGGCCGAGGGCCGGCATCATCTGGAGCTCGTAGTGAAAGCGGTAGAAGAAGTCGCCGCCCTGGGTGTCGCGCGCCTTGGTGGGCGCGCCGGTCTCGACGTCGAGCATGGCCTGCCCGAGGGGGGCCTCCAGGCTGTCCATCCAGTAGACGGCGATCGCCGGCCGGTCCGGCTGCGGCGCGGAGACGTACCAGGCCATGGCCTTCGGCGCGTGGGCCTTCAGGTAGGCGATGCCGCGCTCGGCGGCCGGAATCGCATCGCTGGGGCCGGCCCGCAGCTCCGGGCGCATCCAGAGCGAGAGATCGGCGCGGTAGTAGGTGGCCGTGCCGGTGACGAACACGGCGAACATCACCCACCCGGTGACGAGCCCGGCCCAGGTGTGGAGCCAGGCCATCGACTGGCGAAATCCCTGTCTCATGCGGGCGGTCCCATCGCGACACCGTCGAGGGCCAGCCAGAGGCCGAGGCCCACCAGCGCAATCGGAAGCCCGAGGCCCAGGGCGGCGCGCAGCAGGGTGCGGGCGGCAAAGACCCAGATCACGGCGCCAGCCAGGATGGCGAAGCTGATCAGGGTCGCGGTGGCCACCGCCTCGGAGCGCACCATCGGCAGGGTCAGCGACAGGAAGGCCGTCGCGAGCCCGGCCAGGGCGTAGCCGCCGAAGGCCGCCAGGCCCACGCGTGCCGCCACCGCGGAGCGGTAGCGCCAGCCGCTTCGCGAGCGGGCCCTGTCGAGGGGACCGGAAATATCCGTCACAGGCAACACCTTCGAGACGCGCATGGGCGAGACAGGTGCGGAGGCAGGCCCCGCAAAGGCAGGCAGGATCGGCAATCCCGGCCGGGACAAAACGCCGACCGATCCCCCAATGCGTGAGGATCACCCCCGCTATAGCGATCCTGGTCTTGGGCTCGCAAACCCTATGTTATGGAATCATTCCAATTCGACTTTCGGATGCTGCGTCCCGCCGGCGACACCGTCGCGCTCCGCATACCGGTGCGCCGGTGCGGCCCAGCGATGGCCCGACGGAATTCGTGTTGACGGGCCGCAGGTCGCGCCCTGTGCCGCCGGGACGCAGGTTAGGATAAGGTGACGGCCAACGCCCGCTTCCCGCGAACATCGCCCGAGAACAAGACACCCGATCGTGACCGCAAGCTCCCCCCGTCCCCCGATCCGCTTCCGCGGCCGCTCCTTCATGGCCCTGGTGCTCGCCCCGGTGCTGCCCGTCTCGGACTGGCTCGGCGAACTCGACGCCCTAGCCCGGCGCTCGCCGGCCTTCTTCGTGGGTCGCCCCGTCATCCTCGACGTGGCCGGGCTCGGGCTCGAGCGGGAGGCCCTCGTCGCCCTGGTGGCCGACCTCGCCGCCCGCGACGTCGCCGTGATGGGCATCGAAGGGGCCGACCCGGGCCAGCTCGGGGCCGGTCTGCCACCGCCCCCGGCGGGCGGGCGCCCGGTCGATGCGGTTCCGACCCCGGAGGCCTCGGCGGACGCCGCGCCGGATACGCCCGTGGTGCCGTCGGCGCCGGCCCCGTTCCGCTCGCTGATCCTCGATGCGCCCGTCCGCTCCGGCCAGACGATCCTGCACCTGGAGGGCGACATCACCGTGATGGGCTCGGTGGCCTCCGGGGCCGAGGTGATCGCGGGCGGCTCGCTCCACGTCTACGGCGCCCTGCGCGGCCGGGCGATCGCGGGAGCGGCCGGCAACCCGGAGGCCCGAATCACCTGCCGCCGGTTCGAGCCGGAACTCATCGCCATCGACGGGCTCTACCGCACCGCCGACGACCTCGGACCGGTCCAGCGCGGTCTGCCGGCCCAGGTCCGGCTCGAGGGCGACGCCATCAAGGTGGCGGGGCTGGACTAGGCCCTACCGGCCCGTCCAGGCCGGCGGGCGCTTGGCGAGGAACGCCTCCATGCCCTCGCGAAAATCCGCGCTGGTGTAGCAGAGGCGGATCAGGTCGTCGCCCGGACGGTCTTGGCCGGAATGGTCTTGGCCGAGATGGTCTTGGCCCGCATCGTCCGTGTCCTGGAGGCGGCGCAGGCCCTCCTTGGTCGCCCGCAGGGTGAGCGGCGCGTGACCGGCCACCAGGGTCGCGAGTTCCGTGGCGCGGGCCGCCAGGGCCTCCGCATCCGTCACGACCTCGCCGACGAGCCCGATGGCCAGGGCCTCCTCGGCACCGACGAGGCGGGCGGTGAAGATCATGTCCTTGACCCGCGCCGGGCCGATCAGGGCCGAGAGGCGGCGCAGGTTGCCGAGGGAGAGGCAGTTGCCCAGGGTGCGGGCGATGGGAAAGCCCAGGCGGGCATCGCGGGTGGCCAGGCGCAGGTCGCAGGCCGCCGCGATGGCCGCGCCTCCACCCGTGCAGGCGCCGGCGATCGCCGCGATGGTGGGCACGGACAGGCGCTCCAGCGCACCCATGACCCGGTCCATGAAGCGCTCGTAGTCGATCGCGTCCTGCGCGCTCGTGAAGCTCCGGAACTGGGCGATGTCGGTGCCGGCCGCGAAGGCCTTCTCGCCCGCCCCCGCGATGACCAGCGCCTTGACACGCCCCTCCGCCTCGATGCGCGCGCAGGCGTCGATCAGGCCCTGGTACATCCCGAAGGTGAGCGCGTTGCGCGCCTGCGGCCGGTTGAGGGTGAGCCGCGCGATGCCGCCCTCGACCGTGAAGAGAAGCTCGTCGGTATGGGTCGCGTCGGACGTGGTCATGCGGAGTCCCTGGGCGCCGGGCGCGGATGCGCGATCCTCCCTCTCGCCCATCGGGGCCGGCCGGAGCAAGCGGCCGGCACTCCGCCCCGCCTCAGAACACGGACGGAACGAACATCGCGTCCGGCACCGGGTGGCGGATGTAGTCCGCGTGACGCTCGCGGTCCGGCAGGTGCACCGGCGGATGCGCGACGTCGCCGTAGGGGATCTGCGCCAGGAGGTGGCTGATGCAGTTGAGGCGGGCGCGCTTCTTGTCGACGGCCTCGACCACCCACCACGGCGCCTCGGGGATGTGGGTCCGGGCGAGCATGTCCTCCTTGGCCTTGGTGTAGTCCTCCCACCGGCGGCGGGACTGCACGTCCATCGGCGAGAGCTTCCACTGCTTCAGCGGATCGTGGATGCGCATGTTGAAGCGGAATTCCTGCTCCTCGTCGGTGATCGAGAACCAGTATTTCAGCACGAGGATGCCCGAGCGGGTCAGCATGCGCTCGAACTCGGGCACGGAGCGGAAGAACTCCTCCACCTCGTCGGGCGAGCAGAAGCCCATCACGCGCTCGACGCCGGCGCGGTTGTACCAGGACCGGTCGAACAGCACGATCTCGCCGGCGGCTGGCAGGTGCGAGACGTAGCGCTGGAAGTACCATTGCGTGCGCTCGCGCTCGCTCGGGGCGGGCAGCGCCGCGACGCGGCAGACGCGCGGGTTGAGCCGCTGGGTGATGCGCTTGATCACCCCGCCCTTGCCGGCGGAGTCGCGGCCCTCGAAGATCACGACGACGCGCAGCTTCTGGGCCTGGACCCAGTCCTGCAGGCGCACCAGCTCGTGCTGCAGGCGGAACAGCTCGCGGAAATAAACCTTGCGGTCGAGGCCGGGCGGACGGGCGGGCTGTCCGAGCTCGTCGGCCAGGCGCTCCAGGCGCTCGTCCTCCATCTCGAGTTCGAGTTCCTCGTCGAAATCGTCGGCGACCTCCCGGCGGATCGCCTCGACCTCCGCTGCCCGCTGCCCGCCGTCCATGTGGAAGCCCCGTCTCCGCCGAAATGCCGGCCGCGCTTAGATCACGGCATCATGACAGGCTTGATACGGCCTGGTGAGCCGGCGACGATCCGAGGGAACGGGGACCGCACCCTGCGGGTTGAAGGGCAAGCTGCGCCATTTCGCGAGCCTGGCTCGCCCGGCGCCCCACACATCAAGAGGGTCCACCCATGAGCCTGATCGGACGCATCGTCACCAAGCTCCTCGGCAACGAGGACCGTCCCGTGGTCCGCGACGACCGCAACTACGATTCCGGCACCCCGCTCGGTCGCCTCGTGACCAAGATCCTGCGGAAGTAAGGTTTCCCTCCGGGCGGCTTCGGCCGCCCGGCCTCAGAATCCCGGCGCGGCTCAGGCCGCCCGGCGCTTGGCCTTCTTCTCGCGTCCCTGGCCGGGCGCACGCTGGCCGGCGCGGGTCCGGTCGAGCACGAACTTCGCGTAGTCGTCCATGTCGCCCGCGAAGGGCTTGACCGTGTTGTCGGCCGCCAGCCACAGGCGATCCGCCACCAGCTCCATCAGAGAGCGGTCGTGGGTGATGAGAATGACCGCCCCACCGTAATCGTTCAGCGCGTCGAGGAGTGCCCTCCGGCTGTCGATGTCGAGGTGGTTGGTCGGCTCGTCGAGGATGAGCAGGTGCGGCGCCTGCATCGCGACCAGATTGAGTAGCAGCCGCGCCCGCTCGCCGCCCGAGAGCGCATCCACCGTCGTCTCCTGCTTGTCGAAGGCCAGGCCGAAGCTCGCGAGCTTGGCGCGCCGCGCCGACTCGCTGTCGTCCGGACGCTCGCGCCGGATGATCGCCAGCGGCGTGTCCTTCGGGTCGAGAGCCTCGATCTGGTGCTGGTGGAACCAGCCGACCTGCACGCGCCCTTCCCGCACCATGCGCCCGTCGCGCACCGTGAGGGCGCCCGCCGCCATCTTGGCGAAGGTCGACTTGCCCGCGCCGTTGACGCCCAGCAATCCGATGCGGTCGTCGACGTCGAGGGTCAGGTTGAGGTCCCGCAGCACCGGCGCGTCGTCGCCATACGCGATGGTGGCGTCGGTGAGGTGCATCAGGGGCGGGGCCAGCGGCCGCTTCGGCGAGGGCAGGTGAAACGGCGCCACGTGCTCCTCAATGGTGGTGGCGATCGGCTCCAACTTGGCGAGGCGCTTGACGCGGGACTGCGCCTGGGCCGCCTTCGAGGCCTTGGCCTTGAAGCGGTCGATGAAGCTCTGCAGGTGCGCGCGCTCGGCTTCCTGCTTCTGCTTGGTCGAGGCCTGGAGGCGGGCCTTCTCGGCCCGGCGCTTCTCGAAGTCGTCGTAGCCGCCCGTGTAGAGTTCGAGCTTGCCGCCGGCCACGTGCAGGATCGCGTCCACCGAGTTGTTCAGGAGCTCGCGGTCGTGGCTGATGATCAGGGCCGAGTGCGGGTAGCGCTTCAACCGCGCCTCCAGCCAGAGGGCGCCCTCGAGGTCGAGGTAGTTGGTGGGCTCGTCGAGGAGCAGCATGTCCGGCTCGGCGAAGAGCGCGGCGGCCAGGGCTACGCGCATGCGCCAGCCGCCGGAGAACTCCGCCATCGGCCGGGTCAGGTCCTCCACCGAGAAGCCGAGACCGGAGAGGATCTCGCCGGCTCGGGCCGGGGCCCGGTCGGCATCGATCTCGATGAGGCGGGCATAGATCTCGCCCAGGCGCTCGGGTGCGGCGGTCTCGAGCTCGGTGTTCAGGGCGTCGCGCTCCACGTCGGCCGCCAGGATCGTGTCGATCAAGCTGACGGGGGTCGCGGGGTGTTCCTGGTCGACCGAGGCGACGCGGGCAGTCTTCGGCAGCAGGATGGCGCCGCCGTCGGGCTGCAGCTCGCCGAGGATGATCTTGAACAGGGTCGACTTGCCGACGCCGTTGCGGCCCACCAGCCCGACCTTGGAGCCGGGCGGAACCGCGACGCTGGCGCGATCGAAGAAGCGCCGGCCCCAGGCGCTGAAGGTGAGGTCTTCGATCTGAATCATGCGGGGGCTCGTCGGGGGCGGGGGCACCGGACGGACCCGGACGCGGTCCGAGACCCTACCGCACCGCACCATCGGACGCGAGGGGCACGGCACGCAACCGCCCCCCTCGCCGCACGCGCCCCGGGTCGAGCCCAGGGTCGTGCCCGGACGGGAAACGAGCCGGGGCGCCGGCCTACTGGGCGGCCACCACCGAGGCTTTCACCAGCGGCGCCACCGGCACGTTCTTGTGCCAGAACGTGCCGGTGCGCCCGGTCTCGTAGCCGGTCTCGTACAGGCTGCGCATGTACGCGGTGTCGAAGCCGCGGGCCGTGGAGGCGTTGGGCGCGGATTCGTCGATATAGGCGAGGTTGAAGCCGATGCCGTTGTTGCGCGTGAGCGCGTAGGTCGCGGCCAGGGTGGCGCGGCTGCGGGCGCGGCTCGCGGTGGTGAACGAGCGCTCGACGATGGAGAGCGTGTTGTTCTGGGCCAGGTCGAATTCCGGCTCCAGGCGCCCGTTGATGATGACGTAGATGTCGGACTTGGCGCCTGCCTTGAACCGGCCGTCGCGCAGCAGGAACGATTGCGGCAGCGTGAACACCGGCGTCACCACCGAACCGTCGACATGCATCTCCTGGAAGGTGCGCTGCGCCGCCTGGACGTCGATGAGTTGCGGCGGGAACACCGCCGGGATGCTGGCCGAGGCGGTGAGCACGTTGGTGAAGAGGTCGAGGGCGGCCGGCCCGCCGCTGGTGGCGATGGCGCCCATGTTCCAGATCACGGCGCGCTGGGCATCGAGGTTCGTCGTCACCACGAGGAGACGACGGCCCTTGGCGTGCTGGGCGGCGACCGCCGCCAGGAGGTCCGGCGTCACGTAGCGCCGCACGAGGTCGCGCAGGCGCCCGTCCCCGAACAGGCCCGAACCAAACAGCACGTTGGCGAAGCTCGGCGACTGGACCAGGGTCGAGGCGACACCGCTGGTGTAGATGTCCTTCAGGATGGCGTCGTATTCCGGCCCGACGAAGGCGAAGGGCGCGATCAGCGCACCGGTGGAGACGCCGGAGACCAGGGAGAATTCGGGGCGCTTGCCGGACTCGGTCCAGCCGTTCAGCAGGCCGGCGCCGTAGGCCCCGTCGCCGCCGCCGCCGGACAGGGCGAGGTAGGCGAACGGCACCTTGCTGTTCTGGGGGCGCGCCGACATCTCGGTGAAGGTCTTCTCCGAGGCATCCGCGTAGGCGCGGACGTTCGGATCGAGCCCGGGCAGGACCGCGGCGGCCGCCTCGCTCGCCGTGTAGGACGTACGCGGCGTGGTGCCACAGGCCGCGACCTGGCTCGCGACGAGCAGGGCCAGGAGCCCCCGGGTCCAACCGAGACGACGCATGTTCGACATGTCCACAGCCAAGTCCACAGTCTGGATTCCGGAGCCCGACCCCGGCGCAACCCTAGCACGGAAAACGAGCTTGGCCGTTGCCGTGTTCCGGCTACGCTTCGCGACGCCGTACCGGTGTGGCATTCGCGCAGCAGATGCCGGGATCTCACGCGATCTCGCGAAAGCGTGTGGACGCCGGGGCCCTCCGTGGCCCGCCCCGACATCAAATGAACTTCCTGCGCACACGTCCGTTGGAGCACCATACTGTGACGGTTGACCGTCGCGGTCATGATCCGACATCCCGTTTCCCTCGCGAAACCTGCTTTCGCCGACCGGTTGCGCTTACGCAGACCGGCCGTGCCGCCCGCATGTGCCGTCGACGGTCCTGACGGATGACGGGGTGAGCAGGACAGCCCCAGGGATCGGTGGCGCGAGGAGGAGGCAGAGGCGATGGAACGAGACGATGCGTGGCACCTGACGGGCGATCTGATGGTCGAGCACGGCAAGGGCGATCCCTTCGCTGCCGCCATCCGGGCGACCCGCATGCCCATGATCGTCACGGACCCGCGCCGCGACGACAATCCGATCGTCTTCGTCAACGATGCCTTCCTGCGCCTCACCGGCTACGAGCGCGGCGAGATCATGGGGCGCAACTGCCGCTTCCTTCAGGGGCCCGACACCGACCCGAACGCGATCCAGCAGCTCCGCGAGGCGGTGGATGCCAGGCGCGACATCGCCGTCGACATCCTCAACTACCGCAAGGACGGCAGCCCGTTCTGGAATGCCCTCTACATGAGCCCGGTCATCACCAAGAGCGGTGACCTGCACTACTTCTTCGCCTCGCAGCTCGACGTGACCGACCGGGTCGACGCGCAGATGCGGACGCAGAACGAGAAGGAGCATTTCGAGCGCGAGGTCGCCAAGCGGACGCGCGAGCTGTCGGACGCCCTGGCGGCCAAGACCATGCTCGTGCACGAGGTCGACCACCGGGTGAAGAACAATCTCCAGATGGTCGCCTCGCTCCTCACGATGCAGACCCGGAGCATCTCCGACCCCACGGCGCGCGAAGCCATGAAGTCGATGCTGACCCGAGTCGAGGCCCTGGGGACGGTGCACAAGCGCCTCTACCAGTCCCACGACGTCGAGCGCTTCGACGTGGCCGAGTTCGCGCGCGAGCTCGCCACGGACCTCGTGCGCGGCTCCGGCCGCTCCGGGATCAGCCTGCACCTCGACCTGGAGCCGGTCGAGGTCCCGGTGGAGAAGGCGCCGCCTGTGGCGCTGATGATGAACGAGCTCATCACCAACGCGCTGAAGCACGCCTTCCCCGACAACCGGCCCGGCCGCCTCTCGATCCGGGTCCAGCCCGATGGACGTTACTTCGGCATCCGGATCATTGACGACGGCATCGGCATGCCCCAGGAAGTCGTGGGCACGCGTTCGTTCGGCAAGCGCCTGATCGAGAGCTTGGCGCGACAGCTGAATGCCAGTATCGCCTGGCAGCCGGGTCATCCCGGAACTTCGATCGACATTCGCCTCCCGCGCGAATCCCCGGGCGCCAAGGACAGCACGTGAGCGAACCCCTCCGGGTCCTGATCGCGGAAGACGAAGCGCTCATCCTGATGCAGCTCGAATTCCTCGTGGAGGATGCCGGCCACGTCGTCGTCGGCAGCGCGGCGACCGCCGAGGAGGCGATCGGGGTCGCCCGCGAGGTTCGGCCGGACCTCGTCTTCGTCGACCTCCAGCTGCGCGGCGGATCGTCCGGCCTCGACATCGTCCGGACATTGCGGGACGAGGCCGCGATGATCCTGATCTTCGTCACCGCCAACGCCCAGCACCTTCCGGAGGGGTTCGAGGGGGCCGCCGGCGTGATCGCCAAGCCTTTCACCGAGGCGGTGATCTTCGACACCCTGGCGTATTTCAGCGAGTGCGTGCGCGCGCCGCCGCCGCGCTCTCCCCTGCCCCTCGGGCTGCGCCTCGCGCCCGCCTATCGCGCCACCCTCAGCGTCTAGGCCGGCTCAGCGATAGCCGGCGGCCTGCAGCTCGAACAGTTCGGCGTAGCGGCCGCCCAGCGCCTGCAGCTCCGCGTGACTGCCCGACTCGATGACCCGCCCGCCGGCGAGGACCAGGATGCGGTCCGCCATGCGCACGGTGGAGAAGCGGTGCGAGATCAGCACCGCCGTGCGCCCGTGGCTCAATTCGCGAAAGCGCTGGAACACCTCGAACTCGGCCCGGGCATCGAGGGCGGCGGTGGGCTCGTCGAGGATCAGGATCTCGGCCTCGCGCATGTAGGCGCGGGCGATGGCGATCTTCTGCCACTCGCCCCCCGACAGGTCGACGCCCTCGGCGAAGCGCTTGCCCAGCGGCTGGTCGTACTGGAGCGGCAACCGGCCGATGACGCCGTCGGCGAGGCTGCGCCCGGCCGCCCGGGCCACGCGGTCGGTGTCGTCGCGCGCCTCGATCCGGCCCACGGCCACGTTCTCGTGGGCGGTGAAGCTGAAGCGCACGAAATCCTGGAAGATCACGCCGATGCGGCCGCGCAGGTCGTCGAGGTCGTAGGCGGAGAGGGGCCGGCCATCGAGGAGCACGCGGCCCTCCGTCGGGTCGTAGAGACGGGTCAGCAGCTTGACGATGGTGGTCTTGCCGGCGCCGTTCTCCCCCACCAGGGCCAGCACCTCTCCGGCCGCGAGGTGGAAGCTGAGGTCGCGCACCGCCCAGGTGTCGGTGCCGGGATAGCGGAAGCCGACCGCCTCGAAGACGATCCCGCTTCGGATCGGACGCGGCAGGGGCGCCGGGTTCGCGGGTGAGCGGATCGCCGGCACCACGGCGAAGAACGAGAACAGGTCGTCGAGATACTGGGCCTGGGAGGCGATCTGCGAGAAGCCGAGGAGCAGCCCCTCGATCAGGCCGCGCAGGCGCTGGAAGGAGCCCGCCAGGAAGGCGAGGTCGCCGATGGAGAACTGGCCCGCGGCGGTGCGCCAGACGATGGTGGCGTAGGCGAGATAGTAGGCCAGCGTGCCGAGCGCCGCGAAGGCCCCGCCCCAGCCGGCCCGGCGCAGCGCCAGGGCGCGGTTGTCGGCCACGAGCTTGGACGCCAGCCCCCGGTAGCGCTCGGCGATGTAGCCGTTCAGCCCGAACAGCTTGACCTCCTTGGCGGATTCCACGCTCGCCCCGAGGAAGCGCAGATAGTCGATCTCGCGCCGCTCGGGCGTCCGGGTCCAGGCCAGCCGATAGCCCTCGCGGTTGAAGTAGGTCTCGTTGAGAAAGGCCGGCACCAGGGCGACCGCGAGCAGCAGGATGAGCCAGGGTGCGAAGGCCACGAGGCCGAGGGCGAAGGCCACGAGGGTGATGAGATCCTGCCCCTGACCGAAGAGCTGGAACAGGAGGTTCGAGCGTCCGGTGACCTGGCGGCGGGCCCGCTCGAGGCGGTCCTGCTGCGCGCTGTCCTCGAACTGCTCCAGGTCGAGCTCGGCGGCGTGCCGCATCAGCTTCAGGGTGGCGGACGTGCCGTAGAGATCGGCGACGAGGCCGTCGACCAGGGTGCTGGCCCGCCCGAGGAGGTCGGCCAGGATGGCGAGGCCGAACTCCGCGGCCACCAGCACGGCGAGGTGCCTCAGGGCCGGATCCGACAGCCAGGCCTCGGGCCCGAGGTCGCCCGGATGCGGCCGGGCATGCTCGGCCACGATCGCGTCGAGGATGAGCTTGGCGAGGTAGAGCATCGCGACGGGCAGGCTGGCCCGCGCCAGGCGCAGGCCGAGGCTCACCACGAGCAGGCGCGGACTCGCGGCATAGGCGAGGCGCGCCAGGGCCGGCAGGTGGCGCAGGGCGCCGAGGCGCGCGGAGAGGGCAGTCAGGGGAGAGCGGCGATCGGGCATCGGCCGGGACCATGACCGGGAGCGGCACCCCCGTCGATGCCGCAGACGCCGCACCCAGTCGCGGAGATGTCAGCGCGGGACCGGCCGAAGTCTTCAAGCTCTTGAGGACAGGCGATCCGCCAGCGAGACTTCACTTTATCGCCTATGTTAGGCCTTCATCCTCTTCACAGGCGCGAGGCCGCCCTCACAATGCTCAGCGGTTCAGCGGTCCTGCGGGTCGGCATTCTCATCGTGGTGGCAGCCGTCCTGGCCGGGATCATCCAAATCCTGCGTCCGCATGACGGCGGAACACCGGAGGCGCCGATCAGCCGGACGGCCCCGGAGACCGGGGCTGCCGGAACCCAGGCGGCCGTGCCGCCGGCCGTGACGCGGCCCGTCTCCCCGGTGTCGCCGGCGCCCCTGCCGCAGGCTGCGCCATCCCCCGCGCCGGTGCCACAAGCTGCCGTGCCGCCGACGCCCGCGCCCGCGCCCGCACCGAATGCGCCCCCGCCGGCACCGACGCCGAATGGCGCTTCGCCCACGTCACCGCTGCCGAGTGCGCCGGCCCTGCCGTCTCCCGGTTTGGATCTCGGGACGACCGCCCGGCCGACGAGTCCATCGGCCGGCGAGGAGGCCATCGACAACGCCGCCGAGACGGCCGGGCCGCGGGGCGTCGCGATCGTCGACCTCAACACCGGAACCGTCGCCGAGCTGAACGGCCTCCGGGGCGGCGGCATGATCGGGCGCGCCATCGTGCAGAAGCGACCCTACGCCTCGGTCAGCGAGCTGCTGTCGAAGCGCGTCCTCAGCCGGGCGGTCTACGAGCGGATCAAGGATCAGGTCACGGTGCGCTGAGGCCCGTTTCGGGTAGCGCGCCACGCGCCGGCTGCCTAAGATGCGGCTCCAGGAAGCCGGAAAGTCGCTTCGATCACCAGGGACGAGCCATGTTTGCGCAAGCCGGGGGCGTTACCTTTCGCGAGGATCTCGGCGTCGAGGAGACCACCGAGACCGACAACATCGTCCGGTGGGACGGCGAGAAGCTCTACGTGGAGCACGACATCTATCACAACGGCCAGCTGGTCCACCGCAAGTACCGCAAGAACGTCAGCGAGGCGGTGGCCCGGGCGCTGCAGGCGCTGATCAACCGCGCGCAGCAATAGGCGTCCGGATCCCCGCGCGGGCGCCCCCGGCGCCGGCGCGCTACTTTCCGATCCAGTCGTGCCCCGCCACCACCGCCTCCACGGTGCGGGTCCAGGTGCCGGGCTGGTCCGTGGACCCCGTCCCGAGGGCGCGCTGGACCATGACGCTGTCGCTCCAGCGCCCGAACTTGTAGCCCACCGCCGGCAGGAGCCCGACGCGAACGAAGCCGCAGGCCTCGTGGAGGCGGAGCGAGGCCTCGTTCTGCGCATCGATGTAGCCGATCATCTGCCGGTAGCCGCCCGCGGCGCAAGCCTCGATCAGGGCCGGCAGCAGGCGCCGGCCGATGCCGGCGTGCAGGTGCTCGTGGTGGACGTAGATCGAGTGCTTGAGGGTGTAGCGATAGGCCGGACGCTTGCGGAACGGCACCGCGTAGGCGTAGCCCGCCACGATCCCGTCGCGGTCGGCCACGAGGTGCGGCAGGCGCTTCTTGCGCATGGCCTTGCGCCGCTTCTTCAGATCGTCGGGATGGAGCGGATCCGCCTCGAAATCCCCGACATCGCCGACGCCGCGCCGGATGTGGTGGGCGTAGATGTCCACCATGTCCGGCACGTCGCTATCCGACGAGGGCCGGATGACGAGGTCGGGATCGCTCTCGGACGAGCCCGCCATCAGCGCCCCTCGCGCATGACGCGGGGCTCTCGCATGACATAGGTGTGGAACCGGATCGTCCCGTCCGGATCCACGTCGCGGAACACGCCCTGGATCTCGGCCTCGAAGCCCGGGAACAGGTTCGCCGAGCGCTCGAACATCTTGAAGTAGTCCAGCATGGGTTTGGCCCGCTCGTCCAATCGCTCGCCGGGAAGCACCGTGCCGATGCCCGGCGGGTAGACCAGAAGCAAGGTCGTCGCCACGCGCCCCTCGGCTTCCGCGATCGGGACGTAATCGACGTTGTTGCGGGTGAGCTGCTGCACCGCCTCCTTGGGCGTCATCACCATCTCGGGCAGGTGCCCCGGCTCGAACTGCTTGCGCTGGAGCGTGCTGGTGCCGTGCTCGCGGTGGAAGGCGTGGAAGTCGGCGCAGAGATCGCGCAGGCGCACGCCCTTGTAGCGATTGGGCCGGCGCCGCACGAATTCGGGCATCGCCTCCTCGAGGGGCACGTTGTCGTCGTGCAGGCGCTTGAAGGCCACGAGGCCGGAGATCAGCGTGCCGGCCTTGGAGGATTCGACGCCCGGGGTCAGCAGGAAGAGGAGCGAGTTGAGATCGTTCTTCTCCGGGACGATGCGGTTTTCACGAAGATACTGAGCCACGATGGGGGCCGGCACGCCGTGCTCGGCATACGCGCCCGTGTGCCGGTTGAAGCCCGGGGTGAGCACGGTGAGCTTGTTGGGGTCGGTCATGGCGTAGTCCGGCGCCACGTGGGTGAAGCCGTGCCAGTCCGCCCCCGGGGTCAGCTCCCAGTACTTCGCGTTGCCGGCAAGCTCGTCGGTGGAGAGGCTCTCCCACGGCACCTTGCCGTCCGGCCCCTTGACCGTGTCCGGCACGAAGGGGTCGAAGAACCAGCGCCGCAGGGGATCGCCCTCCTTCTCCTCGAACTCGCGGCGGATGGCCCGGACCTTCTTGCGCCACTCGATGCCGAGGCGGATCGTATCGTCCCAGAGGACGACGCCGGAGCGCCCCTTCATCATCTGCGCGCCCACGTCGAGGGAGGCGAACAGGGGGTAGAACGGCGAGGTCGAGGCGTGGACCAGGAAGGTCTCGTTGAAGCGCCGGTGCTCGATGCGCCGGGTCTGGCCGCGGATGTGGCTGTCCTTGGTGTGGATCTGCGAGGCCTGCGAGAAGCTCGCCAGCTGCTTGTGCGTCGACTGCGTGGCGATGATGCCTGGCGAGGTCTCGTCGAGGCCTTTCAGCCCCATGGCGAAGCGGCCGGCGAAGAGCGGGTGGAACTTCATGAAGCCCGCCCAGGCCTCGTCGAAGAGGATGTAGTCGCAGAGATGCCCGATCTTATCGAGGATCATCTGGGCGTTGTAGATCGTGCCGTCGTAGGTGCACTGCTCGACCACCGCGACGCGGAACGGCCGCTCGCGCCGCCAGGCCTCCTTGTCGGTGATCAGCGGGTTGGTGCGGATCTTCTCGCGGATCGCCTTCTCGTCCAGCGCCTCGTGGTACATCGGGCCGATCAGCCCATAGGCGTTGCGGTCGGTCTCGAGGAAGACGGGAATCGCGCCGCCGAGGAACAGCGCGCCGTGATGCGCGGCCTTGTGGTTGTTGCGGTCGAAGAGCACGAGGTCGCCCTCGGCGACCAGGGCCGAGAGCACAATCTTGTTGGAGGCCGAGGTGCCGTTGAGGACGAAGTAGGTTTTCTCCGCCCCGAAGATGACGGCCGCTTCCTTCTGGGCCTTCAGGGCCGGCCCCTCGTGGACGAGGAGATCGCCGAGGTCGAGCACCGAGTTGTCGAGATCGTCGCGGAACACCGCCTCGCCGAGATGCTCGACGAAGATCCGCCCGATCGGCGAACGGTTGTAGAAGATGCCGCCGTTGTGGCCCGGGCAGGTCCAGAGCTGGTTGCCCTGCTCGGCATAGTCGACCAGCGCGCCGAAGAACGGCGTCTTCAGGGTCTCGGCATATTGCTTCACCCGGCTCACCAGGCCGCGGGCGATGTAGTCCGGGGTCTCCTCGGCGAGGAAGATGTACCCGTCGATGAAATCCAGCACCTCGACGGGGATGTCTTCCAGGCGCTTGCGCCGGACCATGATGACGATGGGCATCTCCAGCCCGCGCTTGCGCATCAGGTTGATCAGCGCCGCGGCCTTGCCGTCGAGGCCGCGCTTGCCCCAGTCCACCACCATGCAGCCGATGGCCGAATCGGTCTGGACCGCGATGGCCGCATCCTCGACGCGGCGGGCCCGCACCACCTCGAAGCCGAGCTTCTCCACGGAGCCGATGATCTGCTGGACGCGCACGCCCTCGAGATCGTCCGGGTCGAAGTTCGGCGCACACATCAGGACGGTGAAGCGGCGAAAGAAGTCCATGCGGAAAAGGCTCCCAGAGGGGTTTGGCGCACCGTTCGCGACAGGACGTGACGCTTCGATGACGATCTTGCGGCGGTCGCGGTGTTTTCAGGCTCCCCGCGCTGTGACAGAGAGCCGGCTTACGATCAGCCGCGCCGTTTGACGAGCCCGAGTCGGCGAATCACGCCGTAGACCGCCAGGGCGGCGACCGCGCAGATGAGCAGGGCGAGGAGCGAGCCGTCCTCGAACTCCCCCAGGAACAGGCCCTTGGTGTTCATGCCGAAGACGCCGGTCACCAGGGTCGGCGGCAGGAACAGCGCGGTGAGGATCGACAGGGTGAAGAGCTGGCGGTTTGTCTCGGCCGCCGTGCGCCCGGCGATCTCGTCCTGCAGCAGGCGGCTGCGCTCGGACAGGACCAGCATGTCGCGGTGGAGCGAGTCGAGGCGCTGGACCACCCGGGCAGCCATGCGCACCACCGCATCGGGCAGGGCGTCGTCCGCCTCCTCGGTCTCGGCTTCGAGGCGGTGGAAGACCGCGCTCAGGCCCGCCAGCTGGCGGTGCTGGCGCACGGCCTGCCGGCGGATCGGCGCCAGGGGCCGGGGATCGTCGGGCTGATCCTCGTCGAGCATGCGGTCCTCGATGGCGTCGAGGGCATCGGAGAAGCGCCGCGCGGAGGCGTCGAGGGAGGCGGCGACGCCCGCGACGAAGATCTCGAGAAGGCCCGCCGGCGTCGTCACCCGGCGTCCGGCCAGCACCGCGTCGCGGGCGGCCTCGGCGGCGGCGGTGGCGTGCCGGCGCCCGCTCACGAGGCGCTGCGCACCGAGGACGCAGTGGAGGCGTCCGCCCGGCTCATCCGCGATCCGGCCGTCGAACTCGCGTGCCCGGTCGGCGATCACGAGGCCGAGATCGGTGCCCTCGATCACCACGCGCTGGTGACCGTCACGGGCGAAGGTGGCGACGGCGAGCGCCGGCGGTCCGAAGCGCCCGGCGGCGATCAGTCCGTCGAGGCGCGCATCGACGAGGTCGAGATGCAGCCACAGGAACCCCTCCGCGACGGGCTCCGGCAACCCGCCGCCCTCCCAGAGGCGCCCACGCCCCTCGGCGTCGAACACCATCGCGAAGAGCAGGCACGGCAGGGCGGCGGTATCGGAGAGGAGGCGCGGCATGCGGGCGGCCCTGTTGCCGGCAAACCGCCGACGGTCGCGGCGCTGGATCGCAAGTGTGGGCGACAGTGTCGTGACGGCCGTGGGCAACCGGGACGGGACCGTGGCTCGGACCATGGCCCCATCCTGGTCTCCCCGTCGACGGGCGCGCGGAGAGGCACCGCGCGGAGAGGCACGCCGTCGCCCGCGATGCTTCCCCCCCGGAGCTGGTCGACAACGTGATATCGCCCGCGACAAACGCCGCGGCATCGGGCTTGCTCGGCGCAGGGCAGAACAGCGGGGCGGTATGGTCGAGAAGCTTTTTCACGCGGGCGCGAGCCTCGCCCTGCTGCTGGCCGTCGCCGTGCTGTTCTCCACCAACCGCCGGGCGATTTCGCCCCGGGTGGTGATCTCGGCCCTGGCGCTGCAGCTGGCGCTGGGAGCCCTGGTGCTGTTCATTCCGGCGGGCCGGACGGGCCTCGCGGCGGCGGCGTCCTTCGTCCAGACCGTGCTGAACTACGGCGACCGGGGCACCGCCTTCCTGTTCGGCGGCCTCGTGGAGCCGCGGATGTTCGAACTGTTCGGCGGCAGCGGCTTCATCCTGGCCCTGCGCATCCTGCCGCAGATCCTCTACGTCTCGGCGCTGATCGCGGTGCTCTACCATTTCGGCGTGATGCAGGCCGCCGCGCGCGGCATCGGCGCGGTGCTGCAGCGGGTGATCGGCACCTCGCGGATCGAGACCTTCTCGGCGGTGATCACCATCGCCATCGGCCAGAGCGAGATCGCCATCGCGCTGCGCCCGTTCCTGGTGGCGCTGACCTCGGCCGAGCTGTTCGCCGTGATGTCGAGCGGGGCCGCCTCCACGGCGGGCACGATCCTCGCCGGCTACGCGGCGCTGGGGGTGCCGATGGAGTACCTCCTGGCCGCCAGCGCCATGGCGGTGCCGGGCGGGCTCCTTTACGCCAAGATCCTGGTGCCGACGACGGAGCCGAGCCGGGTCACCTCCACGCGGGTCACCTTCGCGGAGACGCGGGCGGTCAACGTCATCGAGGCGGCGGCCGACGGCACCCAGAAGGGGCTCGCCGTGGCGGTCTCGGTGGGGGCGATGCTGATCGCGTTCACGGGACTGATCGCCCTGCTGAACGGGTTCATGGGTTGGGCCGGTGGCCTCGCGGGCTATCCCGCCCTGAGCCTGGAGGGCATCCTCGGCACGGTGTTCGCGCCCCTGGCCTGGCTGATGGGCGTGCCCTGGGACCAGGCCGGCCTCGTCGGCGGGGCCTTGGGTCAGAAGATCGCCTTCAACGAGTTCCTGGCCTACGCGCAGCTCTCGCCGGTCCTGAAGGGCGGCACCCTCGATCCGCGGACGGCCGCGATCCTGTGCTTCGCCCTCTGCGGCTTCGCCAACCTGACCTCGGTGGCGATCCAGCTCGCGAGTCTCGCCAGCCTCGCGCCGGAGCGCAGGGCGGAGATCGCCCGGTTCGGCCTGCGCGCGATCCTGGCCGGCACCCTGTCCAACCTGACGAGCGCGACGCTCGCCGGGTTGTTCATCGGGGCCTGACGGCGATGCCGGCCAGGACGGGCGCGCGGAGGCTCATGCGGCGGCGAGCTTCGCCGCCTTGACCTTCGCGGGACCGGCCTTGGTGACGGCCGTGAGCGGCAGCTCGATGTCGATGTCGAGGGTCGACATGTCCTGTCCGCGGTCGAGGCGGATCTGGACCTTGTCGCTGTTCACCTCGACGTGCTTGGCGATGACCGCGAGGATCTCCTCGCGCAGCACCATCACGAGATCGGAGCCGCCGACCCCCGCCCGTTCATGGGCGAGGATGAGTTGCAGGCGGTCCCGGGCGACCGGCGCCGAACCGCGCCGGTTGAACATGTTGAGGAGGCTCATGCTGCCCTCCGGGTGAAGAGTTTGTCGAGGAAGGACTTCTTGTCGGTGGGGACCGACATCGGGACCGCATCGCCGTTGAGGCGGCGCACGGCGTCGGTGTAGGCGCGGGCCGGGGCGCAGAGCGGGTTGTTCAGGGTCACCGGGCAACCGACGTTCGAGGCGCGCAGGACCTCCATGCTCTCCGGGATGATGGCGAGCAGCGGGATCGAGAGGATCTCGAGCACGTCCTCGATCTTGAGCATGTCGCCGCGATCGGCCCGGGCAGGGTCGTAGCGGGTGAGGATCAGGTGCTTGTCCATCGTCTCGCCGCGCTCGGCCTTGAGCGTCTTGGAGTCGAGCAGGCCGATGATGCGGTCGGAATCGCGCACCGAGGAGACCTCGGGGTTCGTCACCACCACGGCGACGTCGGCGTGGCGCATGGCCAGCGTGGCGCCGCGCTCGATGCCGGCCGGCGAGTCGCAGATCACCCAGTCGAACTTCTCACGCAGCTCGTCCATGACGCGGGCGACGCCCTCGTCGGTGAGCGCATCCTTGTCGCGGGTCTGCGAGGCGGGCAGCAGGTGGAGCTTGTCCAGGCGCTTGTCGCGGATGAGGGCCTGGTTGAGCTTGGCGTCGCCGTTGACCACGTTGATGAGGTCGTAGACGACGCGCCGCTCGGCGCCCATCACGAGATCGAGGTTGCGCAGGCCGACGTCGAAGTCGACCACCGCCACGCTCTTGCCGGCCTGCGCGAGCGCCGCGCCGAGGGCCGCCGTCGTCGTCGTCTTGCCGACGCCGCCCTTGCCTGATGTCACGACCAGAATTTTGGCCATATGAGCTGTCTCCTCAATCCAAGGATGCGAATTTGATGGCGCCGCCATCGAGCCAGATTTGCACGGCCTTGCCGCGCAGGTGGTTGCCCATCTCCTCGGCCGTGCGGACGAGGCGGTCGATGCCGAGAAGCTCGGGCTCGAACTTGCGGCAGCAGATGCGGGCGCGGGGGTTGCGGGCGGCGCCGGCGATGGCCCGGCCGCGCAGCGCGCCGTAGACGTGGATGGAGCCGCCGGCGAGGATCTCCGCGCCGGAGGAGACCGACCCCATGACGGTGACGTCGCCGGTGGGGTGGACGATGGATTGCCCGGACCGGACCGAGCCCTCGATGGTGAGGGACGTCGTGGCCGGCTCGAGGGGTGCCGGCGGCACCTCGGGCTCCGGCTCCGGCTGGGCCGGGATCTCGATCGTGTTCGAGGGCCGTCCCTGGACGAGGAGCGGCGGGCGCCCCGGTCCGAGGAGCGACACGTCCGTGCCCTCGATGCCGAGGATGCGGATCTGCCGGCTGCCGAGTTCGGCGAGCAGCGTGTCGAGGTCCGGCGCGGCGGGCGCCAGCGCCGCCACGTCGAGGATCAGGGCGCGCCCGTCGAACAGGGTCGGCGAGCGCTTGAGCGCTTCGTCCAGATCGGCGAACCAATCGGGAAGCGGGGTCTCCGGGGCCAGCACCAGGGACTTGAAGGCGCGGCCACGAAGCTGAACGGGTCTGCGGGGAGGGCTTGTGTCAGTCACGGGCTCTCGCGATTCCTTACCAGACCATTGATGCCCGGTATGGTTACCGCTTCGTTAACAACCCGTGTTCAAAGGATTAAAGGCGCGCATTTTCCTCGGATCCGATGATCCAGGGACGGGATACGCGAAAAGAGATCGGCCCCGGAGGGGGCGCACGACGGCCTGGGCCCGTCGCGCGCCCCTCCGGGGCCGGATTCGTCCGGTCAGGGTTGTCGCCCGGGCGACGACCCGGTTCACCGCGTGGTGGGCAGCAGCCAGTTCGGCAGCCACATGGCGATGCCGGGCACGAGGCAGAGGATCAGGATCGCCACCGCCATCAGGATCACGAAGGGCAGCGTGCCCCAGATGATGTCCTTCAGCGGGATGTCGGGCGCGATGTTCTTGATGACGAAGATGTTGAGGCCCACCGGCGGGTGGATCAGGCCCATCTCCATGGTGATGGTCATCACGACGCCGAACCAGACGAGGTCGAACCCGGCGGCCTTGAGCGGCGGCAGGATGATCGGCGCCGTCATCAGGATGATCGAGACCGGCGGCAGGAAGAAGCCGAGCAGGATCACGAGGCCGAGGATCGTCACCAGCAGCACCCAGGGGGAGAGCTGCATCGCCACGATCGCGGCCGCCGCCGACTGCGAGATGTGCAGGTAGCTCATCACGTAGGCGTAGAGGAGCGACATGCCGATGATGAGCATCAGCATGGTCGATTCCCGCAGGGTCGCGGTGAGGATCGGACCCACGTCGCGCGGACGCCAGACGCCGTAGATGACGGCGATCAGGCCCAGGGCCAGGAGGCCGCCGAGGCCCGCCGTCTCGGACGGGGTGGCGTAGCCGCCGTAGAGGGCCACCATCACGCCGGTGAGCAGGATTACGAAGGGCAGCACCCGCGGCAGCGTCGAGAAGCGCTGGCGCATGCTGTAGGTATCCTCCGCGAGGATCGGCGAAGCCGTGCCGTTCCGCTCGTAGGCGACCTTCGCGGCCGCGTATTCCGCTCGGAACCGGTAGACCGACCAGGTCGCGAACAGGCCGACGAGGAGGAGGCCCGGTCCGATGCCGGCGAGGAACAGGCGTCCCAGCGACTGCTCGGCCGCCACCGCGTAGAGGATCATGGTGATCGAGGGCGGCAGCAGGATGCCGAGGGTGCCGCCCGCGGCGATGATGCCGGCGGCGAAGCCCGGCGAGTAGCCGCGCTTGCGCATCTCCGGGATGCCGGCCGAGCCGATGGCCGAGCAGGTGGCCGGGCTCGACCCCGCCATGGCGGCGAAGAGCGCGCAGGCGAACACGTTGGCGATGCCGAGGCCGCCGGGGATGCGATGCATCCAGGCATGCATGGCCGAGTAGAGGTCCTGGCCGGCCTTGGACCGCCCGATCGCCGCGCCCTTCAGGATGAAGAGCGGGATCGACAGCAGGGTGATCGACGCCATCTCCTCGTAGACGTTCTGCGCCACCGTATCGAGGGAGGCGCCCGGCATGAAGACGTACATGAAGGCCAGGGCGACGAAGCCCAGGGCGAAGGCGATGGGGATGCCGGCGAGCATCGCGCTCAGGGTGGCCCCCGCATAGAGGAAGCCGATGGCCGCGACGCTCATGGATGCCTCCCGGTGACCTTCGTGTCCGGCACGGTGTTGGCGAGGGGATCGCCGAGGGGCCGCGTGCCCGTCGGGGTGCCGCCGGGGTGCCCCTGCGTGTCGCGGTTGAGATCGGCACCGAGGCCGATCTTGGGGTTCGCCCAGCCGGCCTTCTCGGCGCCGTAGAGGATCTCCTCGGCGATCTGCAGGGCGAACTGGATGCCCAGCAGGGTCATGCCGATCGCCATCAGGATGTAGGGGATCCAGAGCGGCGGCCCCCAGCTCGACTGCGACACCTGTCCGTCGACCCAGGCCTCGTGGAGCAGGGTCCAGCTCTTCCAGGCGAAGAACGCCACGAAGATGAAGCTGATCACGTCCGCCACCAGGAGGCGGGCGCGGTTGACCCGCGGCGAGAGCAGGCCCGTCAGCGCCTCGATGGCCACGTGGCCGCGCTTGGCCTGCACGGCGGCGGCCGAGAAGAAGGTCGCGCCGACGATCAGGAACACCGCCATCTCGTCCTGCCAGTCGGTGGGCTCGTGCAGGACGTAGCGGATGACGACGCTGTAGCTGAGCACCAGGCAGGCGCAGACCAGGGCGATGCCACCGAGCAGCATGATGACGTGATTGACGCCCTTCAGGGCCCGGTCGATGGTGCCGAGGAGCCCCGGAACCCGGGGCTCTGCCGTGGTGTGCGTCTCGGCGGCGGCCGAAGCCGCGTCGAAGGCGTGGCTCACGACACCTGCTCCGCCAGCTTGAGGAGCTCGGCGCAGCCGGCCGACTTGCCCGCGAAGTCCTTCCAGGCGGTCTCCCGGGCGATGTCGCGCCACTGGCCCAGGGTCTTCTCGTCGAGATTCTGGACCTTCGCGCCGGCCTTGGTGAAGATCTCCTCGACCTTGGTGTCGTCCGCCTTGGCCCCGGCCTGCCCGAACGGCTCGAGCTCGGCGCCGATGGCCATGATCAGGTCCTGCTGGTCCTTGGGCAGGCGCTCGAAGGCGAGCTTGGACATCATCAGCGGCTCGAGCATGAACCAGTAGGAGCGCTCGCGGCCCGAGGTCAGGGCCTTGCCCAGTTCCTCCAGGCGGAACGAGATCAGGCTGGTGGAGGAGGTGATGACCGCGTCGCACGCGCCGGTCTGCATGGCGGCGTAGGATTCGCTGGAGGGGATCGACAGGGTGGCGGCGCCGGCCTGCTTCATCATCAGGTCCATCTCGCGGGATCCGCCCCGGACCTTGAGGCCCTTGGCATCGGACGGTGCGAAGAGGGGACGCTCGCGGCTGGCGACGCCGCCCGCCTGCCAGACCCAGGAAACGAGGATGATGCCCTTGGCGTCGAGGATCTCGGTGAGTTTGCGACCCACCGGCGCCTTCTTCCAGGCGATGGCCTGCTCGTAGGAGCTCACCAGCGCCGGCATCAGGCCGATGTTCAGCTCAGGCACCTCGCCGCCCGCGTAGGGCGAGGGATAGAGCGACAGGTCGAGGGCGCCCTTCCGCATGGCCGCGAACTGAGCGTTCGTCTTCATCAGCGACGAGCCCGGGTAGACCTGCACCTCGAGGGCCCCCTTCGAGCGCTCGGCCAGGGCCATCGCGAACTTGCGGCACATGCGATCGCGGAAGTCGCCCTCGTCGATGGTGCCGCCGGGGAACTGGTGCGAGAGCTTCAGGGTGGTGGCAGCCTGGGCCCGCGAGCCCAGGGACAGGATGGCGGGGGCGGCGAGGCCGCCGGCGACGAGGGCACGGCGTGTCAGCATCATGGCGTGTCTCTCCCTGGGCCGGTGCCCGGCCGCTTCGTTTTGCAGCGCAGCATTTATACTGCACTGCGTCTTCGTTATACATGAAACGACGCCTTGTATATTTTGTCAACGCGATTGAATAATGGTGGACGCCTGATTTTCGTGAGTCGGCGGGATTAAAACGGGCCGGGATCTCAGCGCATGAACCAATCGCGCCGCCTCAGGCAGACCATCGAGACCGAGATCGTGGACGGACGCGTCGCCATCGGCGCGCGCCTCGACGAGACGGAGCTCGCCGAGCGCTTCGGGGTCTCGCGCACGCCGATCCGCGAGGCACTTCTGCAACTCGCCATGACGGGCCTCGTAGAGATCAAGCCCCGGCGTGGGGCCATCGTCAGCGCCCCCGATCCGCAACTCCTGATCGCCATGTTCGAGACCATGGCGGAGATCGAGGCCTCCTGCGGGCGGCTGGCGGCCCGCCGGCTCATCCCCGACGACGAGGCCGCGCTCAAGGCGGCCCTGGCGGCCTGTGCCGCCTCGGCCGCGGCCGGCGACCCCGAGACCTATTACGCGGAGAACTACATCTTCCACACGGTGGTGTACCGGGCCTGCCGGAACGGCTTCCTGGAGGAGCAGGCGCGCCAGCTGCACCGGCGGCTCGCGCCCTTCCGACGGCTCCAGCTGCGCGCCCGCAACCGCCTCGGCCAGTCCCTGGCCGAGCACGAGGCCATCGTGGCCGCCATCGTGTCGGGCGACGAGACCGCGGCCTCCGACCGGCTGCGGGCCCACGTCATCGTCCAGGGCGACCGCTTCTCGGATCTGGTGGCCGGCTTGCGCTCGATCAACGCCGCGGCCTGACCAACCGCGAGGACGTCGCCCCGATCTCAGCCCGGGGCGACAACACAACCGACGGATGTCGCCCGGTGGAAGGCAAGTCAATCTTAAGGGAGGCCTGCTAATCGAGACCTGCTCATTCTCGCCAAGCGGTCACCGGCTTTTCCCATGCGCCTCTCTCTCAAGTCGACCCTGATCGGCTTATTCGGTCTACTGGCGGTCATCACCACCGGGCAGGGGCTCGTCTCCCTGGCGAAGATGGATGCCATCGGCGACCGCATCACGGTTCTATCCGACAACGCCCTCCCCTCCGTCGATGCCGCCCATGCCATGAATGCCCTGGTGATGCGGATCCGGCTCTGGCAGTTCCGCTACGTCATCGCCGACACCGCCGAGGAGCGCACCAACAGCGTCGCGCAGGCGGCGACCCTGGCGACGGAACTGGAGACCCGGCGCGCGGCCTACCGGACGCTGGTGAGTTCCCGCGCCGAGGGCATCCTCTATGACGAGGTCAGCGCCAAGCTCGCCCAGATGGGCCAGGACTGGACCCAGCTCCAGGCCATCGATCCGACCCGGCGCGACGAGATCCTGACCCTGTTCCGGGGGCCGATGAACGCCAACTATCTCGCCACCAGCGCCAGCATGCGCAAGCTCGTGACGCTCAACGGCGAGGCCGGCGAGGCCGCCAAGGCGGCGGCGCGCGCGGAACAGGCGAGTGCCGTGCGGACCACCCAGGTCATGCTCGGGCTCTCCGTCCTGATGGCGCTGGCCGCCATGGCCTACACGATCCGCGGCATCACCCGGCCGCTGGGCGCGATGACGGCGGCCATGCGGCGCGTGGCGGACGGCGAGGCCGAGACCGAGATCCCGAGCGTCGGCCGCCAGGACGAGATCGGCGCCATGGCCGACACGCTCGAGACCTTCCGGGCCAATCTCCTGCGCAGCCGCGCCCTCGAGGACGAGACCCGCCTCGCCCGTGCCGGTGCCGAAGCGCAGCGCAAGGCCGCGATGCGCGAGATGGCCGACGGGTTCGAGGGCGCCGTCGGCGGCATCCTCGACCGGGTGACTGCGGCGGCGGGCCAGCTGCGCGGCACGGCCCAGAGCATGGCCAACACCGCCTCCGAGACGGCCCAGCAATCCAGCACGGTCGCGGCGGCGGCGGACCAGGCTGCCTCCAATGTCGGCATGGTGGCGGCCGCCGCCGAGGAACTCGGGGCCTCGGTCCAGGAGATCGGGCGCCAGGTCGACGGCTCCACGGAACTCGCCCAGCGGGCGGTGGACGAGGCCGCCCGGACCGCGTCGCAGGTCCAGGAACTCAGCGCCGCCGCCGCGCGGATCGGCGACGTCGTCGCCATGATCTCGACCATCGCGGGCCAGACCAATCTGCTGGCGCTGAATGCCACCATCGAGGCGGCCCGCGCCGGTGAAGCGGGCCGGGGCTTCGCCGTGGTGGCGGCCGAGGTCAAGGAACTCGCCAACCAGACGGCCCGGGCCACCGAGGAAATCAGCGGCCAGATCGGCCGAATCCAGGGTTCCACCGGCCAGGCCGTGACCGCGATCGAGGGCATCAGCGGTCGGATCCGCGAGATCAGCCACGTGGCCACCTCGATCGCGGCGGCGGTGGAGGAGCAGGGCGCGGCCACCCAGGAGATCGTGCGCAACGTCGGCGAGGCCGCCACCGGCACCGGCGAGGTCACGACCAACATCGCCGGGGTCGCCGGAGCGGCCGAGGCAACGGGGGCGGCCGCGTCGCAGGTCCTGGCCTCGGCCTCCGAGCTCTCGCACGAAGCCGAGCATCTCGCGCAGGAACTGGCACGCTTCCTCGGCACCGTCCGGGCGGCCTGACCGGACTCGGCGCGGGCGGGACCCGGAAACCCTCGAGGGCAACCGGTCCACCTGTCAGGGAGCGCCCGTCCGCGGGCCGGCGCTCCGTGCGGCCCGCCGGGGGTAAAGGTCGTCCGCCCGCGGGGGCGTCCCCGATGCGAGCGGCTCGGGCCGCGCTAGCCGACCGACCCGGCCGCCTCGCGCCGGGCGGCGCCGAAATTCTCGGCGATCACCGGGGTCCGGGCCCGGATGTGGGCGCGCATGAGCAGGGCCAGCGCATCGCCGTCGCGGGCGCGCAGGAGCGAGATCATCCGCTCGTGCTCGGCCACCGACTGCGCCCACTGCTCCGGCGTCTGATGTACGGCGTAGCGTGAGCGCTGGATGCGGCCCGAGAGGCTGTCGTAGATACCCCCGAGGGTGGCGTTGCGGCTGGCCCGCATGATGCCCTCGTGGATTTCCCGGTTGAGGGCGAAGTAGACCCCCTCCTCGCCGGCCCGCCAGGCCGCCACCATGGCCTCGTGATCGCGCGAGATGCCGTCGATCTCCGCATCGGTGATGATGCGGCAGGCGAGATCGGCGGCGGTGGCCTCCAGGCCGGCGATGACCTCGATCATCTCCTCGATCTCGGATTGCGATAGGCTGGCGACGCGGGCGCCGCGATTGGGCAGCAGCTCGAGCAGCCCCTCGGTGGCGAGGATCTTGATCGCCTCGCGCAGGGGCGTGCGCGAGATGCCGAAGCGCTCGGTCAACTCGCTTTCGTTGATCCGCGCCCGTGGCTCCAGCTCACCCGCGCGGATGAGGTCGCGCATTCGGTCGACGACTTCATCGTGCAGATAGCGCCGGTTGATGCCGAGGCCCGGTTCGATCTTGTTCATGGGTCCACGACGTCTGGAAGAGGAATGAAAAATACTCCCTCTGGTAATCCGTCGACTCAGAATTGTCGAGGGATTGCGGAACTATAGCCCGGTTCCGCGCGGAGGCCGCCCGCGAAATCCACGCGATGCCACCGGGATGGCGGAGTCGCGTGTCTTCGAGTCCCTGGGGGCCACCGAATACCGCCCCCGCCTCGATCCGGCGGGGGCTTCTCTCAGCGCAGCTCTTCGTGCCAGGTCCGGCCGTCGCGCTCGATCAGCGCGATGCCGGCGGTGGGCCCCCAGCTTCCGGCGGCGTAGGGCCGCGGCGGCTCGGGCCGGTCGGCCCAGGCCTTCAGGAGGGAATCGGCCCAGGCCCAGGCGACCTCGACCTCGTCGCGACGCATGAACAGCGTGGCGTTGCCGCGCACCACGTCCATGAGCAGGCGCTCGTAGGCATCGGGGTAGCGCTGCTTGAAGGTCTCCTCGAAGGAGATGTCGAGGTTGGTCGGCCGCAGCCGCATTCCGCCCGGACCCGGATCCTTGGTCATGACCTCGAGCTTGATCCCCTCCTCCGGCTGGAGCCGGATGACGAGGCGGTTGGGCTCGCGCCCGAAGGATTCCGCCGGGAAGATCGAGAACGGCGAGGCGCGGAACTGCACCACGATCTCGGAAAGCTTCCGGGGCAGCCGCTTGCCGGTGCGCAGGTAGAACGGCACGCCGGCCCAGCGCCAGGACTGCACCTCGAGCTTCAGGGCGACGAAGGTCTCGGTCCGGCTGTCGACGTCTCCGCCGAGGTCGGCGCGGTAGCCGTCCACCGGCTTGCCGTTGACGGCGCCCGCCGTGTACTGGCCGCGCACCGTCACGCTCTGCACGTCGTGCGGCGTGATGGGCTTCAGGGCCCGCAGAACCTTCAGCTTCTCGTCGCGCACCGAATTGGCGTCGAGGGAGAGCGGGCTCTCCATCGCCATCAGGCAGAGAAGCTGCAGCATATGGTTCTGAACCATGTCGCGCAGGGCGCCCGAGGTGTCGTAGTACCCTGCGCGGCCCTCGACGCCGACGGTCTCGCCCACCGTGATCTGGACGTGGTCGATGACGTCGGCCGTCCAGAGCCGCTCGAAGATGGTGTTGGCGAAGCGCAGGGCGAGCAGGTTCTGCACCGTCTCCTTGCCGAGATAGTGGTCGATGCGGAAGATCTGCTCCTCGGGAAACACCGTGCCGACCGCGTCGTTGATGGCGCGGGCCGATTCCAGATCCTTGCCGATAGGCTTCTCCAGCACGACGCGGGACTTCTCGCCGATCAGGCCGTGCTTGGCGAGATTCTGGCAGATCGAGCCGTAGAGGTCGGGTGAGGTGGCGAGGTAGTAGGGCCGCACCTGGTCGGGGCGCTCGGCGAGCTTGGCGACCAGATCCTCCCAGCCCTCGTCGCTGGCTCCGTCGACGGCGACGTAGTCGAGGTGGTCGAGGAAGGCGGCGAGCTTGTCCTCGGTGATGTCGCTGGCCGGAACGAAGCGCTTGATGGCGTCGCGGGCGCGCTCGCGGAACGCCTCGGCGCTCATCTCCGAACGCGAGGCGCCGATGATCCGGCTCGTCTCGGGGATCTGTCCGTCCACGAAGCGGTAAAACAGGGCCGGCAGCAGCTTGCGCGTCGTCAGGTCGCCGGTGGCGCCGAAGACGACGCAATCGAAGGAGGCGACGGGGATAATGGTGGCCAAAGGCGGCTCCCGGTTTCCTGAGGGTCGACGGTGCCGGCAACCGAGCCGACCGATTCATCACCGTCGGGATTATACCCCTGCAGGAACCTCGCCAAGGCGGGTCGGCCCCGCGGCGGGGGCGGAGGGATCGGTTCCCTGGACAATCACCCCTTGAACTCTCGATCGTCGCAACCTTGCGCGCGACAGCATCACAGATCGCGTGTGAGCTTGACCCTTGTGGGCAGGACGCCTCGCCCATGCTGGTCGGCCGTATCACGGATCAGCTTGGAGAAGGCCCTGTAGCCATCCTTGCGTGTCGGATAGCCGAAGCGCGACGTCAGCCAGGCGTCGGGCTCCGACCCTTCCGCGACTCGCTGAACAGCGCCTTTCTTCTTCTCCAGACTTTCCCGGATAAAGGGTCTCGCAGACTCGATCGCGTCGAAGAAGCCGTCCCTCATCATCGGTCAGGTCGGCGGCAGTAGACCGAACAGCTCCCGCCCGGAACTGTCCGCGACGCGCTTGATCATATCAGCGTCGGTCTTCCCGACATGCCTGTCGACGATATGGCGGTTGAAGTCGGGATCCTTGGCAAGCTCCGCTCCGGAGATCCGGTCCCGTTCCCGGCCCGCGACAGGCCGGATCAAGGAACCGTCGTCGGACCCGTCCGAGGTGCTGTCGCCGGACCATCGTTCGCCCTCACGGGTGCCGGCCGGGACGCGCGGCTGGAACGGGTTGAACACCTTGAGCGCCAGGCGCACGGACGAGCTTCGCCTCGACATCGCGAGCGGCCAACGGCCAACGAAGCGCCTTCACGGGGATCGCCGGCAGACCCTCACGCATGGCCGTCCCCTGGTGCGAAAGCCATCCGAGGTCGTTCATCTTACCTATGATAGCTATATATTCTTATGCGCTCGGCAGTCCGTCGGCCCACTCCGCGCAAGCGCTTCGGCCGCCCGGACGACAGTCTCGGCTGCGGATCCGCGGCGGCCGAACGGCGTGCTCCCGGGTCAGATCGATCGCTCGCGCCTTCGCGGATCCCGGATCGCCTCTCGGAGTCAGACGAATCGCCTGCGAGACACCCCTCGTGTCAGCGCCCCGTAGCGAACGCCCGGAACGCCTCAGCGTGATCCGGGTGCCAGCGCGACAGGGCGGGACGGTTCTCGATGATGTCGCCGGCCGCCCAGGTGATGCGGCGCTCGTCCTGCGCCCGCGTGGTCTCGTTGTCCGGGCAGAGAATGTAGAAGTCGCCGGCCTCCAGCCGCTCCAGCATGAAGGCGACGGTCTCCTCCGGCGTCCAGGCGCCCGCGGGCTTCTCTTCCACCCCCCGCGCTTTGGTGAGGCCCGTATAGACGAAGCCCGGAATCAGCAGGTGCGCGCTGACGCGGGCGCCCGCGCGGTTGCGCAGGTCGTGGGCCAGGGCCTCGGTGACGACCTTCACCCCCGCCTTCGAGACGTTGTAGGGCGTATTGCCGGGCGGGGTGGTGATGCCCTGCTTCGAACCCGTGACCACGATGGCGCCGGGCTCGGCCCCGGCGATCATCGCCGGCGCGAAGGCCTGGATGCCGTTGATGACGCCCCAGAGATTGGTGTCGAGGATGCGTGCCCAGGTCTCGGGGGTCGAGAACAGCTGTCCCCCCGCCTCGATCCCGGCATTCAGCATGACCACGGCCGGTGCACCCTCCGCACAGGCCGCCGCGCATAGGGCCGCGACGGCCTCGGGCCGTGCCACATCCGTGGCCATCGCGTGGACGGACGCCGCAGTCCCGTCGCGCGCGACCTCGGCGCGGGCCGAGTCCAGCGCCTCGCCCGGCAGGTCGGCAAGCCAGACCCGCATGCCCGCCGCGGCGAAACGGCGAGCCGCCGCGAGCCCGATGCCGCTCGCCGCCCCGGTGACGACGGCGGTCCGTCCCGCCTGAATTGCCGGATGGTTGGTCATGGCCGCTCCTGCTCTGCCGTATGCTGCTCTGCCGTTCCGGGGCGGGAGTTAGGGCAGGTGTCGGCGCCCGTCACGGCACGAGAGGAGATTGGTAACCCTCTGCACGCATGGTCGGGGAGACATTGCACTCGAAAGGTTCGCGATGCTTTCGCGCCACAGGACCGTCGTTCTCCGCCCGCACCGCCTCCGCGCGGGCCTGTCGCCCCTGGCCCTCCTCTGGGCGCTGGGCGGCGCCGCGACGGCTCAGGTTTCCGGCGTACCCGAAGCCCCCTCACCCGCGAAGGCTCCGAAGGTCGAGAGCCTCACCACCACCGCCCCGGCGACGCCCGCCGTCCAGGCGATCGCCCCGAGCGCGGGCGAGGCCAGCGCCACCCCAGCCGTCCCGGCCAAGAAATCCCGCGAACTGCCGCCGCTCGTGGTGGCCCGGGTCTCCGCCGACCCGGTGCCGACCCTCAGTCCCGCGACGTTCCTCGACACCCTGCGGATGGCCGACCGCTATCAGGCCATGGTGGATGCCGGCGGCTGGACCGCGCTGCCCGCCGATCTCGTGGTCAAGCCCGGCGCCAGCCATCCGGCCATTCCGGCCCTGCGCAAGCACCTCGCGCTCGTCGGCGACCTGCCTCCCGATGCCCCGATGAACGACCAGCTCGACGCCTCCCTGGTGGCGGCCGTGAAGGCATTCCAGGCCCGACACGGCCTGCCCGAGACCGGGCTGATCGGGCGCCAGACGGTGACGGCGCTCAACGTGCCGGCGGCCACCCGCCAGCGCCAGCTCGCCGCCTCCGCGGCGCGCCAGATCGGCTCGAACTTCGCCTATGGCGATCGCTACGTTGTGGTGAACATTCCCTCGGCCACGGTGGAGGCGGTGGACCACGGGGTCGTGGTGCGCCGCTACGTGGCGGTGGTCGGCAAGCCCGACAAGGCGACGCCGCGGATCGAGGCCCGCATCACCGACGTCAACCTCAATCCGACCTGGACCCTGCCGGTCTCCATCATCAAGAAGGAGATCATTCCGAAGATGCGCAAGGATCCCGGCTACCTCGCCCGGGAGCGCATCCGCATCCTCGGTCCCGGTGGCGTCGAGGTCGACCCCACCGCCATCGACTGGTCGAGCGAGAAGGCGGCCAACTACACCCTGCGGCAGGATTCCGGCCTGGACAATTCCCTGGGCCAGGTGCGCATCGACATGCCGAACAAGCAGGCGGTCTACATGCACGACACGCCGTCGAAATCGCTGTTCGCCCGCGAAGTGCGGTTCCATTCCCATGGCTGCGTGCGGGTCGCCCAGGTGAAGGAACTCGCCGGCTGGCTGCTCGAGGGCACGCCGGGTCCCAACGGCACCGGCTCGACCTGGGGACCGATCGAGATCGAGACCAGCATCGCGACGAACGAGCGCCTGGACATCAAGCTGCCGAAGCAGATCCCGGTGACCTTCGTGTATCTCACGGGCTACGCAACCCCGGACGGCCGCGCTCATTTTCGCGACGACATCTACGGCATCGACAGCCCGGCGGTGCCGATGCCGGACGTGGCGGCGACGGGCACCATCGCGCCGCCGTCGGTGACCGTGCCCGCGACGACCAAGGCTTCCACCGCCGGGTCCGCATCCGCCCGGGCCCCGGGCGACAAGCCGTCCCCCGTCACGCCAACTCTCGCCAAACCCACTCTCGCCAAGTCGCCTCTCGCCAAGCCGGCCGAGGCCGCTCTGGTCCCACCCGGGCTCGTGCCGAAGGCATCGGCTCAGAAGGCATCGGCTGAGAAGGGTGCCGTCCCCGGCGCGGCCCCGGCGCAGAGTCCTGGCAAGACAGCCGCCCCACGGCCTGCACGTGCCGGTGCCGACCAGGCGGCCGGTGATCCGGTCCCGCCGCGATCGATCCCCAGCCGCGCGGCGCTCCCCCCGACCGACTGAACCCGCGCCGGACCCTCTCCCCCGGGAAGGCCCGCCGGGCCCGAAGGGGGCCGCCTTGCTCCGGCGGTCCCCTCCGGCCGTCGCGTCGCGTCCGTTCCACCATTCCCGGGAGACGACGCGCGGTTGACAAACCCCGGATTCACCAGAAATTGTTATGTTATAACATATCAAATGATGTTTGTGATGCTGCCTTACGATCTACGTCTGCCCGGCAACCGATCGACCCGACCCGGTTCAACGCCTTCGTGGGCGCGACCTGGCCCGGGCTGATCCGCACCGAGGGCCCTTTCTGGCTCACCTCGCGACCCGACTGGGTGGGCGGATTCTCCCTGGCCGGAACCGTGGCACGGGTCTCCGCCATGGGTTCCGGTGGCAGGCCGTTCCGCGCGCGCCTCGACGGGGTCTGGAGCGAGACCTGGGGGACCGGCGCCAGGAACGGGTCTTCATCGGCACGAGCCTGGACGAGACGGCCATCCGGGCCGCCCTCGACGCTTGCCCGATCGATACGGGGCCGGACCGGGGCGCCTTCGATGCCGCCCCCGATTGCGGACTGCCCGATCCGTTCCTGGTCTGGCAGCGGCGCGCCTGAGCTGCGCCCCCGTCCGGTCGCCCGCAACGGGGCGACCGGCTGGGTCGGCGATCAGGAATCGAGGCCGCCGTCCTCGTCGATGTCGACCAGGAACACGATGTCGGCATCCTCCTCGTCCGCGTCGTCCGCCTCGTCGTCGTTCGAGGCCTCGGCGTGGCGGGCATCCGGCTCGTAGGGCTCGTCCTCCTCGGAATCGTCCTCGGCGAGGGCGTCCTCGAAGATCTCGATCTCCTCCTCGGTGGCCGCCCGGACCTTGAGCGGGGAGGTGCCGTTCCACAGCACCTTGCCGTCGCTCTTCATGGTCTGGATGTCGTCCTTAAAGCCATCGCAGGTGAAGAGGTCGTTGGCGACCTCCTCGGAGCCGTTGATGACCGCGATGGCCACGCCATCGATCTCGAGTGTGAACATCGCGAATCCTTGTTGTCTGCAGCCTCGGGGCCGCCGTCCGTGTAGGGGCGAACGGGGCGGAGGCCAAGGCCCGGAAGGCCGGGGGTTGGTTTGCGGTGGGTGGCCGGGCCTCAGGCGCCGCCGCTCGCCCGGGCGATGGCCCGCTTGACCACGCCCTGCACGTCGGGATTGGACAGGAACAGGTCGTGGTTGATGAGGCCGCCGCCGTAATCGGAGGCGTCGGCCACGCGGACGCCCAGGGCTTCCAGGCGCTCGCGGTCCGCCGCGCCGGCCCGCACGATGCCGCCCGCGATGGCGCCGGAGAGTTCGAGGGCACGGTCGTTCGTCGACGAGATCACGGTGATTTTGTGCACGTCCGGTCCCATCCGCTCCACCGCGCTGGTGAAGAGGTCGATATCGATGTCGGGGGCGGCCAGCACCACCGCGCCGATGCGCGCCATGGCGGCCTCGCCGGCCTCGGCCCGCAACATGCGCAGGGTCTCCAGGGTCAGCAGCGTGCCCATGGAATGCGCGACGATGTTGATGCGTCCGCCCGAGGGGGAGTTCGCCAGCGCCTTCAGCAGATCTTCGAAGCCGTCGCGCGACCACAGGGCGCTCTCGCGGTCGTAGCCGTAATCGAAGGTGGCGGCCGCCGAGGGCCAGGTGAAGAGGGCCGAGGCCCCGCGGAAGCGGATGCCGTCGGAGAGCTTGGCCGCACTCAGGGCCGCCGACTGGAAGCTCTCGCGGTAGCCGTGGACGTAGATCAGCACGTCGCGCCCCAAAGCCGCCTGGGCGAAGGCGGCTGCCGCCCCCGCGCCGGTCTCGACCTGCGGCACCGCCGTCACGGCCCAGTCGCCCGTCACCACGGAGGAGACCTTGCCGATCAGCGAGCGGTCGGGTGCCGACAGGCGCACCTCGGCGAAGCTGAGGCCGCGGCCGCGCTCGGAGGTGAAGTAGGGGCTCTTGGGGGGCGAACCGACGGGCTTGCGCGTGGTGGCCACGAGCAGCACCGGGCTGACGTCGAGGGCCGACTGGCGCTCCGGCGCGCCGCCGCCCACCGCATCGGTGACGAGTCCGTCGGCGACGCAGCCGGCCAGTCCGGGCGTCAGGCCGGCCACCCCCGAGAGGGCGGCGAAGCGCAGCAGCGCGCGACGGGTGGGAGGCTGGGGTCGGATCATGGCTCGGATCATGTCGTGCAAGGCGGCCCTGAACGTGGTGGCCCCGGGACGGGCGCAACGCGTCAGTACCCTGTCGATCAGGATCGTGACCATGGCGGGGCGGAGGCGTGGCCGTGGCGATGTGGATTGCGGGCAGAGGCGGGCCTGTGGCCCCCGCCCCACAGGGTGGCACGCCTCCGGATCGCGCCGGTTTGCGGCGGAAGCGCCCGCGCGCCGGACCGCCCCCCTCGACGAAACCGGGCCGGACCGGCAAAGAAGACAACCATGGCCGCCTCCCCCGCACCCGCCCTCGACATCGATGCCCTGCGCGAGCGGCTGCTCGCCGGAGACCGGGCCGCCCTCGCGCGGGCGATCACGCTGGCCGAATCGAAGCGGCCGGACCACCGGGCGGCGGCGCGCGGCCTCATCGACGCGGTGCTGCCGCGCACCGGCACGGCGATCCGCGTCGGGATCACCGGCGTACCCGGCGTCGGCAAGTCGACCACCATCGACGCGCTCGGCGCCAACCTGACGGCGGCCGGGCTCAAGGTGGCGGTGCTGGCCGTCGACCCGTCCTCCACGCGCACCGGCGGCTCCATCCTGGGCGACAAGACCCGGATGGCGCGCCTCGCCCTCGACCCCAACGCCTTCATCCGCCCCTCCCCCTCCTCCGGCACTCTCGGCGGCGTGGCGGCCAAGACCCGCGAGACCATGCTGCTCTGCGAGGCGGCGGGGTTCGACGTCATCCTGGTGGAGACCGTGGGCGTCGGCCAATCCGAGACAGCGGTGGCGGACCTGACCGACTTCTTCCTCGTCCTGATGCTGCCGGGGGCCGGCGACGAACTCCAGGGCATCAAGAAGGGCATCCTCGAACTCGCCGACATGATCGCGGTGAACAAGGCCGACGACGGCGAGGGCGAGCGCCGGGCCAGCGCGGCCGCTTCGGAGTATCGCGCCGCCCTGCACATCCTCTCCGCACCGAGCTCCACCTGGACGCCCCCGGTGGTCACGATCTCGGGCCTGAACAACAAGGGCCTCGACGGCCTGTGGGAGCGGATCGTCGACCACCGCAACAAGCTCACCGCCACGGGCGAGATCGCCGCGAAGCGCCGGACCCAGGACGTGAAGTGGATGTGGGCCCTCGTGCACGAGCGCCTGCACCAGCGCCTCGTCGGCTCGGCCGAGGTGCGCCGCCAGACGGCGGAGGCCGAGGCGGCGGTCGGGCGCGGGGATGCCTCGCCCGCCGCCGGGGCGGAGGCCATCGCCACCCTGATCGGCCTCTGACCCGCATGCCGGGACCGCTGCTGATCACCGGCTTCGGTCCGTTTCCCGGCGTGCCGCGCAATCCGAGCGCGGCCCTGGCCCGGCGCATCGGTGCCCTCGCGCCCCTGAAGCTCGGCGGCATTCCGGTGCGCGTGCTGATCCTGCGCACCACCTACGCGGCGATCCCCGAGAGGCTGGAGCCGGCCCTCGCCGAGGCGCCCGCCGCGATCCTCATGCTCGGCGTCGCGACCCGCGCCAAGCGGGTCCGGGTGGAGGTGCAGGGCCGCAACCGCACGAGCCGGCTCTTTCCCGATGCCTCCGGCCGGATCGCGTCGCGCCTGACCCTCGAGCCGGATGGCCCGCCCGCGCGCCGCTCACCCGCGGCGGCCCCCGCCCTCGCGACGCTGCGCAGGCACGGGATCGCGGCGATTCCCTCGCGGGATGCGGGACGCTACCTCTGCAACGCCAGCTACTTTCGCGCCCTGCGCGATGCGCCCCCGGCGCTGTTCGTGCACATCCCGCTCCCGCCCCGGACGCAGCGCCCCGCGAAGGCACCCGTGCGGCCGCGGCGCGAGGCCCCGGGAGAGCGTCTCGCCCGAGCCTGCACGGAGGTGGCGCGTCGTCTCGTGGTCCGCGGCCGGGCTGGCGGCTGAGCGGCGCGCGACACGGCCCTTTGCCGGCACCGGAAGATTTTCACCCTCGGGCATGGGTCTCCTTCGCGCCGTCGGGCGTTCTGTGAACGTCGGATGCGGGCGCCCCCGACCCCGGACGGGTGGCCCGCATCATCCGCGTTCAGGAGAGAGACCATGGTCGATACGGATCGCATCGTCGGCACCGCCAAGGAGTTCGGCGGCAAGGTTCAGGGCGCTGCGGGAGACCTCGCGGGGTCCTCGCGCACCTCCGCCGAGGGCCGCTACCGCGAGGCCGAGGGTCGCGCGCAGGACATCTACGGACAGGCCAAGGACACCCTGCGCGACGTGGCCGACAACGTCTCGGATTACGCTGGCGACGCCTACGAGCGCGGCGGCACCTACCTGCGCGACGGCAGCCGGGTGGTGGGTCACCGCGTCGAGGAGAACCCGTTCATCGCCCTGGTGATCGCGGGCGCCGTCGGCTACGGCCTCGCCCTGCTGCTGCACGGGCGCCGCTAGAACCCAGCCCCGGCCGTCCCGCTCCGACCGCCGTCGCGGCTGGGCGGAGCGGGACGGCCATGCGGGACCGCGCTACTGCGCCGTCCAGCCGCCATCCATGGCCATGTTGGCGCCGGTGATCTGGCTCGCCGCATCGGAGGCCAGGAACACGGCCAGGGCCGCCACCTGGTCGATGGTGACGAACGCTTTCGTGGGCTGCGCCTTGAGCAGCACTTCGTTGATGACCTCGTCCTTGGTCATCCCGCGCGCCTTCATGGTGTCGGGGATCTGGCTCTCGACCAGGGGCGTCCAGACATAGCCCGGCGAGATGCAGTTCACCGTGATGCCGTGCGTCGCGAGTTCGAGGGCCGCCGTCTTGGACAGGCCGACGAGGCCGTGCTTGGCCGCCACGTAGGCGGACTTGAAGGGCGAGGCGACCATCGAGTGCGCCGAAGCCGTGTTGATGATGCGGCCCCAGCCGCGCTGCTTCATGCCGGGGATCGCGGCCCGCATGGTGTAGAAGGCGGAGGACAGGTTCAGGCTGATGATCTGCTCCCACTTCTCGGGCGGGAAGTCCTCGATCGGCGAGACGTGCTGGACGCCGGCATTGTTCACGAGCACGTCCACGGAGCCGTAGGTCTCCTCCGCCAGTCGGATCAGCCCCTCGATCTCGGCGGGCTTGGTCAGGTCGGCCGGCGAATAAGCCGCCTTCACGCCGAACTCGGTTTCGATCCCGGACCGCGCCGCCTCGATATCCTCGGGCTTGCCGAAACCATTGAGCACGATGTTGGCTCCCTCCTTGGCGAAGGCGCGGGCGCAGGCCAGGCCGATGCCGCTGGTGGAGCCGGTGACCACGGCGGTCTTGGATTTCAGGATCATGGAAGCCTCCTAGGGGCAGTCTTCGACGAGGGGACCCGAGCGCGCCGGACAGGCGCGCGGTCGAACAAAGCCTGAGCGCGGTGGCCGGTCCGGGCGGGGTCGGGCACGACGCGGGACGTCTGGTCGATCAGGCGAGATAATCGTGCAGCACCTGCCCGTAGGGCAATGTGAAGTCGACGACCATGTGCCGGCCGCCGACGATGCGGCGCACGGGCAGGTCGGCCACCCGGCAGTTCACGTGCGGGATCAGGTGAAGGCGGGCCTCCCCCTCCCAGGCGCCGTGGACGGTGATGTCCTCCAGGCGATAGCCGACGAGTTGCGCGACCTTCGGGCCGCCGCCGACATCCGGCAGCAGCTTGAGGTTGATGTTGAGCTTGCCCAGGCCCTGCTTCACCGCGGCGAGATCGTGCTCCAGGCTCCGATGCTTGTAGGTCATGGTGCCCATCGCGACCCGCTCGTCGTCGTAGTGCAGCGTGCCCGTGAGGGTGTCCTTGGTGAGCTTGAGGCGGGGCACGCCCCACTTCTTCGGGAAGCCCCAGATCTCGCGCCCGGCCGTGATCGGCGGCTCGTCGTCGAGGTACATCTGGATCGAGAAGTTGCAGGGCTCGCCGTTGAAGCTGGCGAGAGCTCCCGAGCCGCTCTCCTCGTAGTCGCCGAACCCGGAGGAATCCGGCATCTTCATCCACTCGTAGTAGACGAGGTTGTCCGGATGCGGCTCCAGGGGCTCGGGCAGGGCCCGACGCAGGGCGTCCGCATCGGTCTCATAGGTCACGATCAGGTATTCGCGCCGCAGGAAGCGATACGGCCCGCGCGGGTAGCTCGGGCTGAAGGCGGGCATCGAGGGTGTCTCGAGGATCTCGTCGCGGGTCACGGGCTCGTCTCCCTGGGGGTGAAGGGCGTTCAGTCCTGCGCGGCGCGGGTCAGGTCGAGCACGCAGATGCCGCTCGCGTCGGGGCGGCGGTCGTGCCAGGCGGGCGCCCGCAGGGACCGGCGCATGTCGTCGAGCCCCGCGGCCCAGTGCTCCAGCATGGTCGTGCGCGAGAACTCGTAATCCTTCGAATTCCCCTCGTAGGCCTTGCGACGGTAGATCAGCTGCATGATCGTCACGACGTTGTCGTGACTGATCCCTCGCAGAAACTCGACATCGGGGTCGCCGAGCCATTCGGGCGGCAGCTTGGCCAGGAGGCTGCGCGTGGCCGCCTTGGCCTTGCGGATCTCCAGGCTCATGTCGGTGTTGAGCCGGGTCCGGCTGGAGAAGCGGATGTCCTTCTCGCGCTCGGCCGCGTCGATCAGGGTCCGGGGCATCGCTCCGCGCGCGGAGAACAGGTCCACCTGGAACACCATGAGGTCGCGCCCGCGCTCCTCGTCGAGGACGTATTGCAGCGGCGTGTTCGAGACGATGCCGCCGTCCCAGTAGGGCTCGCCCTCGATGGTGACCGGCGGGAAGCCCGGGGGCAGGGCACCCGAGGCCATGATGTGCTCGGGTGTGATCCGGTCGCGCCGGGTGTCGAAGTAGGCGAAGTTTCCGCTGCGAACGTTGACGGCGCCGACGCTGAGGCGGGTCGGCCCCGCGTTGATCAGGTCGAAATCCACGAAGCGTTCGAGGGTCGCGCGGAGCGGGGTCGTCTCGTAGTAGCTCAGCGCCTCCGGCGCGCCGGCCGGATAGAAGCCGGCGGGCGGAAAACGGGGCGTGAAGAAGCCGGGCACCCCGAAGGTGGCGATCCAGCCCGCGCTCGCCTCGTTGAACGCTGCCCGGGCCCTCTCGCCGGGAAACCAGGGCGCTCCCGTCACCCCCGAGGAGACGAGCTCCCAGAAGGCTCTCATTCGCTCCACGCGCCGCTCGGGCGGGTTTCCCGCGATGAGCGCCGCATTGATGGCTCCGATGGAGATTCCCGCGACCCAGTCCACCGCGTGGCCCTGGGCCGCCAGCGCCTCGTAGATGCCCGCCTGGTAGGAGCCGAGCGCCCCGCCGCCCTGGAGCACGAGAACGTTGGTTTCGCCGCTGGGAAATGCCGACACGACAGGCCCTCTCGCGATATGAACCACACACCGCCTCGGGGATCCCGCGAGTCGTCCCGCCAACGGCGAGGCACCAACCCACGGTTGCCCGGTGCGTGCGGCGCACCATGACGCAAGCCCGGGGCGACCGCCATCCATCGGATGGGACGAAGCGGCTCGGTTGTCAGGCCCTCGATCTTCGCCCAGCGGCGCCCGGCTTCGGCGGCAGGACCGCCCGGTCGGGTTGGCCGCCGAAACGGTGAGGCATGGCTGCCTGGCGGGAGGGTCTGACGAGGGTGTCCGGCGAGCGCGTCGGCGGAGACTGCCGGGCCGGATTCGCGTCCGAGCCCCTCGACACCTGGGCCGAACGTCAGGCCGAACCGCGCCCGCGAGTCCCGCGGTCGGGCCCAACCCGGGCCCTGTGGACGGTTGACAGGCGGAGTTCCTTCGCCAACACCCCCCGCCCAGTCGCGGCTTTTCCCGCACGCCCTCCGCCGCCATCGTCCCTGACCCGGCCGCCCCGCGCGCGATGGCGACGAATAAGGATCCCTGACCCATGTCGGTGACGCGCTCCTATCTCGACTTCGAGAAGCCGGTGGCCGAGCTCGAATCCAAGCTGGAGGAGCTGAAGACCATGGCCGCCCGCGACGGTGCGGTCTCGATCAGCGAGGAGGTCGGCCGCCTGGAGGCCAAGGCCGCCTCCGCCCTCTCGGACATCTATGCCGGGCTGACCCCGTGGCAGAAGACCCAGGTCGCCCGCCATCCGCAGCGGCCGCACTTCATCGATTACTGCGCCGGCCTGATCACGGATTTCAGCCCGCTCGCCGGGGACCGCGCCTTCGGTGAGGACCAGGCGATTGTGGGCGGCTTCGGACGCTTTCGCGGCCGTCCGGTCTGCGTGCTGGGCCAGGAGAAGGGCTCCACCACGGAGACTCGCCTGCGGCACAATTTCGGCATGGCCAAGCCCGAGGGCTACCGCAAGGCCGTGCGCCTGATGGAGCTCGCCGATCGCTTCGGCCTGCCCGTGCTGGCCTTCGTCGACACCGCCGGCGCCTTCCCGGGCATCGAGGCGGAGGAGCGCGGCCAGGCCGAGGCCATCGCCCGCTCGACGGAGGCCTGCCTCGCCCTCGGCGTGCCGAATGTCGCGGTGGTCATCGGCGAGGGCGGCTCGGGCGGCGCCATCGCGCTCGCCACCGCCAACCGGGTGCTCATGCTGGAGCATGCGATCTACGGCGTGATCTCGCCGGAGGGCGCGGCCTCGATCCTGTGGCGCGACCAGGGTCGCGCGTCGGACGCCGCCACCGCCATGAAGATCACCGCCCAGGACCTGCTGCGCCTGGGCATCATCGACGGCATCGTGCCCGAAGCGACGGGCGGGGCCCATCGCGGACGCGAGGCCGCGATCGAGGCAACGGGGGCCGCCATCGAAGCCGCCCTGGTGGAGTTCCAGGGGCTCGGCCCGGACGAGATCCGGGATCGGCGCGCGGCGAAGTTCATGGAGATCGGTCGGAAGCTCTAAGATCGCGACACTCCGCCGCAGATCGCGGCGGGAACCAACGGGCCCGTCGGCTTGCCAGCCGCTGCCAAGGTTTCGCCACATCGACGCGCGGCGAAGCGCTGGCGAAAAACCTGCGAAATCAATCCGTTTCCTTCCCGCCCGCCCGACGCGGCGTCAAATGCGGCGAGATCGCGTCGACGGGCCGGTGATGTCCGCAATCCACATCCCGCCCAGGCCGCCGCGGCCGTCTCCTTGCGGTAACAACCGGGTAAGTTTAACGACGCTAAGGGGTTGGGGAGTGGCATGCCACGGGCGTGAGCCCGGGGCTGCGTGACTGAGGATAGGTTCCCCATGGCTATGCGCCCGCTCGTGGCCGCCGGTTTCGCTCTGCTCGCCCTGTCGCTCGGCGCCTGCCAGGACGGTTCGACGGGCGGTGGCGTTCCGCTGCGGGCCCTGGCCCCGGTGCCGCCGAAGACCCTCGCGCTGATGGCCCAGAAGGGCATGTCGCAGAGCGATCCCATCCTGATCCGCGCCTACAAGCGGGAAGCGGAGATGGAGGTGTGGAAGCGCGGCACTAACGGCCAGTACGCCCTGCTCAAGACCTTCCCGATCTGCCGCTGGTCGGGCCAGCTCGGCCCGAAGACCAAGCAGGGCGACCGTCAGGCGCCCGAGGGCTTCTACACCGTGACGCCGGGTCAGATGAACCCGAACTCGTCCTACTATCTCTCGTTCGACACCGGCTATCCGAACGCCTACGACCGGGCGAACGGGCGCACCGGCAACTACATCATGGTGCACGGCACCTGCTCGTCGTCGGGCTGCTTTGCCATGACCGACGAGTCGATGGGCGAGATCTACGCCCTGGCGCGCGATTCCTTTGCCGGCGGCCAGCGCGCATTCCAATTTCAGTCGTATCCGTTCCGGATGACGGCGACCAACATCGCCAAGTTCCGCAACGACCCCAACGCGCCGTTCTGGAAGAACCTCAAGGAAGGCTCCGACTACTTCGAGGCCCTGCGCGAAGAGCCGCGGGTCGGCCTGTGCGGAACGAAGTACGTCTTCGGCGGCGCCGACGCGGCGGCCGGCTCCTGCACCCCCAAGGTCGAGCCCCAGGTGGCGGAGAAGCGTGAGCGCGACAACCGCGAGATCGCCGACCTGATCGCCAAGGGCGCGCCCGCGACCCGGCTGGTCTACGACGACGGCAGCCAGAACCCGGTGTTCCGCGGTCCGCAGACGCCCGCCAGCACTCTGACCTTCGCGAGCCTCGGCAAATCCAACCCCGAGCCCGAGCTGCCATACGATCCCAAGGAATATGCCCAGCACAAGCTCGGCGACGTCAGCCGCCCCGAGAGCCTGGCCGCCGGCGAGCGCGAGATCGAGGTCGACGCCAAGGGCCGTCCGGTGATGATGGCCGCGGCCGCTCCGATCCCCACCAAGGCCGCCGCCGCGAACCTCGCCCGGAAGGGCGCCGCGCCGTCAGCCAGGCCCGAGCCCGTGGTGGCCGAGCCGGCCAAGCCCGCCCGCGTGATGGTGGCCGACGCCGAGGGCGATCCGGCCGCCTACAAGACGCTGATGGGCAACCTGTTCAGCAACGGCGCCCCCGCGACCCCGGCCGCCGACGCCGCCACCGTCCCGGCCGTGGCTGCGGCCGAGCCGGAGCCCGTCGCGGCCAAGCCTGCGGCCAAGTCCGCGCCCGCGAAGGCGGCTCACGCTGCCCTCGCCCCGGCCAAGGGCGGCAAGCCGGACGAGGACAAGGCGGCGAAGCCGGCCCACAAGACCGCCTCGGCGGCCATGACCGCGTCGGCGAAGACCACCGCCTCGCCGAAGACCATCGCCTCGCCGAAGACCACCGGCTCCACCACGCCCAAGAATTGAGGCGCGAAATCGTCCTGAGCCGAGTTGCCCCGGTTCAGCGCGTGCCGAGGAGCATGGCGCCGAAGCCGAGGAAGATCCCGCCGGTGATCCGGTTGAAGGCCCGCCGCAGCGCCGGACGGGTCAGGGATGCGGCGAGCCGGCGGCCGCCGAGGGCGTAGACCCCGTACCAGAACAGCTCCGCCGCCGCGAAGGTGACGACCAGGATCGCGAATTGCGGGGCCTGCGGCCGCGTCGGCTCGACGAATTGCGGCAGGAACGCGCTGGCGAACAGCAGGAGCTTGGGGTTGCTCAGGCCGATCAGCAGCCCGTCGCGGTAGAGACGACCCAGCCCGACCGGCGCCGGGATCCCCGCGGGGCCGGGGATCTCCAGCGCTCCGTCCTGCCCGCGCCAGGCCCGGACGCCGAGCACGACGAGGTAGGCGACTCCGGCATAGCGCAGGCCATCGAACAGGACCGGCGAAGCCAGGAGGACGGCGCTCAGTCCCGCGGCGGAGGCCACCAGTACGAGGACCACGGCGCTGAGGCATCCGGCCATGGCGGCGAGGCTGCGGCGCCAGCCGACGCGGACGCTGCGCGCCAGGATGTGCAGCATGTTCGGCCCCGGCGTGCCGGACAGGAGGAAGACGGCGCTGAAGAACAGCCACCAGGTCTGGAAGGTCACGGCCGGTCTCCCGATCGAGGGCGCGCGCCCCGGGCGCGATACCGGCAATCTCCTAGCAAACGGCGCCCGGGTCGGCGCCCGGCCGGGACGCGGGGCAGCCCGGCGCCCAACGAAAAAGGGCCCCGTGAGGGACCCTTCTCCAGATCGGTCAGATCGAGCGACCGATCACATGCGGTGCATCATCCGGCGCTCCATGCGACGGTGCATCATGCGGCGCTCCATGTGACGGCGCATCATGCGGCGCTCCATGCGACGGTGCATCATGCGACGCTCCATCCGGCGCTCCATGCGCATCTGAACGGTGGACACCGTCTCGGGGGCGGTCACGCCCATCGGGGTGCCCGGCGCGGCCGAGGCGGAGGTGGCGAGGCTGGCACCGCCGAGCGAGGCGAGCACGGCGAAAGCAAGGGTCAGTTTCCTCACGTGTAGACTCCCATTCTCTTTTGGCCGAGCGCGGCACCCGGTTGGTTCTCTCGCGCCCGAGGCCGAGAAATTTGTGTCGCGCACCGGAGTGAGCGGCAGGCCCCGTTCCGACCTGCCGCTGACAACACCTGAGTCAGAGATTCGTTTCCTCGAAAGCGCGCACCCACTCAGCACAAATTCCGGAGCGGACGATATCGTCGAGGGTAAATTCTACCACCGGGATCGGCATCATCCGACTTTTGATCAGGTGGATCACCGTGCGAAGGCCCGACGTCTCGCGTAAGTCCGTCTGGGAGACGTCGCCGTTGATGATCACCTGGCAATCGTCGCCGATGCGGGTGAGGAACATCTTGATCTCGGCGGTAGTGGTGTTCTGCGCCTCGTCGAGGATCACGAGGCAGTTCTTGAAGGTGCGCCCACGCATGACCTCGAAGGGCACCACCTCGATGTCGCCGGTCTTCACCGCGATCTCGAAGGCGGCCTCGCCCATGCGCTCCTTCATGGTCTCGGTCAGGGGCGCAACCCAGGGGGCGATCTTCTCTTCCAGCGTTCCGGGGAAGAAGCCGAGGGAGCGGCCGGAGGGCACGTTCGGCCGGGTGATGATCACCTTGGCGATACGGCGCTGGCGGAGTTGATCGGCGGCGCGGGTCCCGGCGATGAAGGTCTTGCCGGTGCCGGCGGGGCCGAGAACGATAACCTGTTTGTGAAGGGCAAGGGCGTCGAGGTACTGCGCCTGCCGGTCGGTGAGGGGCTGGATCGGACTGAGATTGCGTTCTTCGTCGAAGCGGGTCTTGTGCAGCCGGACCGGACGGTCCTCAACGAGTTCAAGTCGTGCGCGGCGTCTCTTCATCGATCAACACTCCAACCGGACTTGCCAACCTGGATTTAATCTGAGCCTGACTTGCTGAACTTGCTTCGCATCACTTGTGACTGATCCCGTTTCGGCGATCCTTTCGACCTCGCCCGCTTCACAGCCAATCCGGAGACCGCCCTCAAGTTCCGGGCGGGTCCCTCAAGGCTGTGGATTCCCGATACGGCCCCGATGACCGCAGGACGTTGCGTTGCACGCACCATGCCGCGCCGGGCGCGACAGGGGCGTGACAACAACTATTCTTGAAAATGATGTAAAAAGTCTGCGCCGATGCTGCACTGCGGGGGAAAGGCGGCCGCAATTGCCGATTGCCCCGGGCTGTGTCGTGGAAGACGCAGTCCGCATCCGTGCGTCGCTCTCCGCAGCTATGGCGTCCCGCGTATCAGGCCGCCTGAATGAAGCTGTCGAGGACCATCTTCCGGCCGGCCTTGTCGAAATCAACGGTCAGCTTGTTGCCGTCCACACCCGCCACGGTGCCGGGGCCGAACTTGGTGTGGAACACCCGCATGTCGACGCTGAAGGCGGAGGGTGCGCCCGTCGACTTGGCGATGAGTTCGCCCTCGATCTGGCGCGGGCCGCCCCGGCTGGCCGGCGAGCGGTTGCCGACCCCGTAGCCGTTGGCGTTTCCGGACTGCGCCGTGTTGGCCTGGGCCCGCTGCCAGCCCGGCGTGCCGTAGGACGAGCCGAAGGGCGTCGGGTTCCGATCGAAGCGCGAGGCCCCGGCCGAGAAGTGGGCGGGCGCATCGATCACGTCGACGCTGTCCTCGGGCAATTCGTCGATGAAGCGGCTCGGCACCGTGGAGGACCACAGGCCGTGAATGCGCCGGTTGACGGCGAAGGACAGCTTGGCGCGCTTGCGGGCCCGGGTCAGGCCGACATGGGCGAGGCGGCGCTCCTCCTCCAGCCCGGCCCGGCCGCTCTCGTCGAGCGCCCGCTGGTTCGGAAACAGGCCATCCTCCCAGCCCGGCAGGAAGACGGTGTCGAATTCCAGGCCCTTGGCGGCGTGGAGGGTCATCAGCGAGACCCGGTCGGCGCCCTCCTGCTCGCTGGCCTCCATGACCAGCGAGACGTGCTCGAGGAAGGCGGCGAGGTCCGGGAACTCCTCCATGGAGCGGACGAATTCCTTGAGGTTCTCCAAGCGCCCGGCCGCATCGGCCGACTTCTCCTTCTGCCACATCTCGGTGTAGCCGGATTCCTCCAGGATGGTCTGGGCCACCTCCGAATGCGGCTGCGTCCCCACCAGCCGGGACCATCGTGAAAAGCTCTCGACCAGGGCGCGGACGCCGGACCGGGCGCGGGGCTTCAGCTCGTCGGTCTCCACGACGAGGCGGGCCGCCTGAAGCAGCGGCACCCGCTCGGCCCGCGCATAGGCGTGCAGCGCCTGCAGGGTGGCGTCGCCGAGGCCCCGCTTGGGCGTGTTGAAGATCCGCTCGAAGGCGAGGTCGTCGGAGGGGTTGGCCGTGACGCGCAGATAGGCGAGTGCGTCGCGGATCTCGGCCCGCTCGTAGAAGCGCGGTCCGCCGATGACCCGGTAGGGCAGGCCGAGCTGGACGAAGCGGTCCTCGATCTCACGCATCTGGGCCGAGATGCGCACCAGCACGGCGATCTCCGAGAGGGCATGCTGCTTGGCCTGGAGACTCTCGATGGCCTCCGCCACCTGGCGGGCCTCCTCCTCCGAATCCCAGGCGCCCGACACCGTCACCTTCTCGCCGGCGACGTCCTCGGTGCGCAGGGTCTTGCCGAGGCGGCCCTCGTTCTTGGCGATCAGGCCCGAGGCGGCGCTGAGGATGTGGCCGGTGGAGCGGTAGTTGCGCTCGAGGCGGACCACGACGGCGCCGGGAAAGTCGTGCTCGAAGCGCAGGATGTTGTCGACCTCGGCGCCGCGCCAGCCGTAGATCGACTGGTCGTCGTCGCCCACGCAGGCGACGTTGCGGTGGCCCTGCGCCAGCAGGCGCAGCCAGAGGTACTGGGCGACGTTGGTGTCCTGGTACTCGTCCACGAGGATGTAGCGGAAGCGTTGCTGGTAGTTCTCCAGCACGTCCGGGTTCTCGCGCCAGAGCTTCAGGCAGAGCAGCAGCAGGTCGCCGAAATCGGCGGCATTGAGGGTCAGGAGCCGGGCCTGATAGGCGGCATAGAGCGTGCCGCCCTTGCCGAAGGCGAAGGCCTGGGCCTCGCCGGGCGGCACCTGCTCGGGCAGCAGGCCTCGGTTCTTCCAGCCGTCGATGGCCGAGGACAGGGCCCGCGCCGGCCAGCGCTTCTCGTCGATGTTCTGGTCGACGATGACCTGCTTCATCAGCCGAAGCTGGTCGTCCATGCCGAGGATCGTGAAGTCGGAGCGCAGGCCCACCAGCTCCGCGTGCCGGCGCAGGATCTTGGTGCCGATGGCGTGGAAGGTGCCGAGCCAGGGCATGCCCTCGCCGGCCGGCCCGATGAGCCCGCCGATGCGGTGCTTCATCTCGCGCGCGGCCTTGTTGGTGAAGGTCACCGAGAGGATGTCGAAGGGCCGCGCCTTGCCGGTGGCGATCAGGTGGGCGATTCGCGTCGTCAGCACCCGGGTCTTGCCGGTGCCGGCCCCGGCCAGCACGAGCACCGGCCCGTCCGTCGCCTCGACGGCGCGGCGCTGCTCGGCGTTCAGCCCTTCGAGGTAGGGACTGCCCTGCGGCCGCAGGGAGGCCATGGCACGGGCGGCGATGGAGGTCGGGGCGGCGTCGGAGGCGGTGGGGCCGGCCGCGTCGGAGTGCTGGGTCATGCCGCATCCCTGGACCAAAACGCGAACGGCGTCGAGGGTGATGCCCGTGTTGGCGGCGCGTCGACGAGGGCGCGCCCCTGGATTTCGGCCTGACACCGACGCAGCGCCGCAGGAGCCTGAGATTTGGGAACTCGCCTTTCCAACGATGCGTCGTCTTACCAGATCAGATCTCATTCCGTCATCGCCAAGGACGCCGCCATGCGTAGCTCCCCCGCCCTTCTCGCCGGCCTCGCCGTTCTCGCAGCCAGCCCGGCCCTCGCCCAGGTCTCGTCGCGGGGCGTCGACAGCCTGAATGCCACCAACGAGCGCCTATCCAACCGCAGCGAACTCCGGGGCATCGAGCAGCGCCAGCAATTCGACACCAACCAGTCGCGCCTGCAGATCCAGCGCAGCGACCTGTTCCGGCCGAGCGCGCCCCCTGCCCCGATCGTCGTTCCCGGCCGTCGCTGAGCCGCAGCGCCGGAGGCGGCGCGGGCCCTGGCGCGCTCCGGCCCTGCCTGTGCTATGTCCGCCGGCGAAGCGGGACCCGGTCCGGATGACGAGGCGGAACAGAGACGGTGCGTGACATCCTGACCGCGCTGGCGGGCGCCGTCATCCTGCTCCTCGTCGCGGCGCTCGCCGTCCCGCCCTTCGTGGCCTGGGAGGGCTATCGCGGCACGATCGACCGGACGATCGCGCGCTCCCTCGGGGTCGCCGCTCAGACCGAGGGCCGTATCGGCGTCCGGCTCCTGCCCTCGCCGCGCCTCAAGCTCGATCGCCTGCGGCTGGGATCCGGGGCTGGCGCCGCGCAGAAGTCCACCCTCGGCCAGCCCCAGCTCGACCTGCAGTGGATCAAGGCCGAGATCGCCCTGGCGCCGCTGCTGAAGGGCGAGATCCGCTTCACCGAGACGCGGGTCGGCCGGGCGGAGGTCAAGCTCCCCGTGACCGATGGCGAGGCGATGCTGCTGCCCGCGCGCGGGCTCTCGGCGGCCCTGCGGCGCGACCTCGCCATCGAGGATCTGTCGATTCGGCAATTCGTGCTGACGACCCAGGTGCCCGCGACCGGCCGGACGGAGCAGTTCTACGCCGAGGCGCTGCAGGTCTCGGCGCCGGCCCTCGTCGGGCCCTGGCGGGCCGAAGGCATCAGCCGGGGCGTTCCCTTCCGGGTCTCGACCGGCGAGCTCGGACCCGACGGCGTCAGCGTGAAGATCGCGGGCGGCGGCGACACGCAGCCCCGCTTCGAGGCCGATGCCCGCATCGGCCTCGCCCCCGCCGGCACGGGAACGGGCGGCCGGCGCCTGGCCTCGGCGGTGGCCGAAGGCAGCGCCCGGATCGTCGTCGGGCCGCCGGTCCAGGCGGCGGGCGCCTACCTGCCCTTCTCGCTCGCGGGCAAGTTCAAGGGGCGCGGCCTGACGGCCCGATTCACCGACGTCGCCCTGGAGATCGATCCCGGCGGCCAAGCCCTGCGCCTGGGCGGCACGGGTCAGCTCGACCTGAAGCAATGGCGTGGTGCCCTGGCGCTCTCCGCCCGTCGCCTCGACCTCGACGCCTTCCTGACCTCGGCGGCCGGGCAGGCGCTGATCGCCCGCGGCGTGCCGAGCACCGGCAGCCGCAACGGCCTCGGACTGCCGATCATGGTCGATCTCGATCTCGCGGTGGAGAGCCTGGCCCTCGGCCTCGACGAATGGACGGGCCTCGCCGCCAGCGGCACCCTCGACCGCACCGGTGGCGTGGTGCTGCGCCGGCTCGACGTCACCGCGCCGGGCGCAGCGGTCCTGGGCGCCAGCGGGGAGATCGACACCGAGTCCGGCCTGCGCTTCACCGGGCACCTGTCCCTCGACACGCCGGCCTCCGATGGGTTCGGCCGCTACCTGCGGCGCCTCGGGCTCGAAGGCCCTGCCGTGGCGGTGATGGACGGCCGTCCGGTGCAGGGGACGACGGACCTCTCGGTCGCCGCCGGCACGGTGTCCCTGCGCACTCTGCGCCTCGGGCTCGGCGAGGCTCGCATCACCGGCAATGCCCGCTACATCGCGGCCGAGGGCACGGAGCGGGGGCGCTTCGACGCGCAGCTCGCCGCGCAGGGCCTCGACATCGCCGCCCTGCCGGTGCTGGGCAGCACCCTCGCCGACCTGCGGGGCCACGATGTCGGGATCACGCTCCAGGCCCGGGACGTGCGCTACGGGCCTGCCGGCGCGCATGGGGGCAACGGCACCATCGCGGCGAGCATCCAGTCGGACGGCCCGAGCCTCGTGGTCGACAGCCTCGACATCACCGACCTGGCCGGCGCCAATGCCAAGCTCTCGGGCCGGATCAGTCCGGACGGCACGGGTCGGATCGCCGGGCAGGTCTCGGCGGCGGTGGCCGCTCCCCTGTTCGCGCTCCTCGACCGAGTCTGGGTGACGGAGGCCCGCCAGGTCCCGGCCTTCCTGCGGAACGGGGCCCTCGACCTCGCGGTCAACATCGAGCGCGATGCGGGCGCGGCCGACACGCTGAGGGTCGGGGCGAAGGGCAACGCGGCGGGCGGCACCCTCGACCTCGACCTTCTGAGCCGGGCCGGCCGCATCGACACCCTCGACCTCACCATCGCGACGGCGAACGCGGCCTCCTGGTTCGGGCGCACCGACGTCCCGGCCCTGCGCCGGCCCGGTCGCCTGCGCATCGCCGCCGTGCCCGCCCCGTCCGATGACCCCGCGTCTCCCGGAGGCCTCGCCCTGCGCCTAAGCGGGACGGTCGCCGACATCGCGATCGCGACGGTCCAGCCGCTCCGCCTCGACGCCGCCGAGACCTTGCCGCGAGGCGGTGAGCTTCAGCTCGCCCTGCCCGATCTCGCGCCACTCCTCACCCTGGCGGGCAGCGCCGTACCGGTCCCCGGGCCGCTCCCGGCCGATCTCGGCCTGCGCCTGTCGCGCGCCGGCCCGGACTTGCGCCTGGGGGTCGTCGGTCGAATCGCCGGCCAGCCCGTCTCGGCCGACCTCACCCGCACGGCCGAGGGCGCGATCGGCGGCAGCGCGTCCCTGACCCGCCTGTCCCTGCCGATGCTGGCCAGCGCCACCATCCTGCCGACCGAAGCCCCGCGCGGGCCGGGGCAGAGCCCCGCGAGCGCGCGGTTCGCGCCGGTGCCGGCGGGCCGGCCACCCGTCTCCCTCGGCCTCCGGGTCGACAGCCTCGAGCTCGGGCGTGGGCTTACCGCCACCGGCGCGACCCTCGGTGTCACCCTCGACGGCGAGACCCTGACCCTGCGTGACCTCGACGCGACCCTCGCCGGCGGACGCATCGCGGGACGCGTGACCTCGACACGTCAGGGTGGTGCCGCCGCGCTCTCCGGCGAAGGTCAGATCACCGACGCGACGATCCCCGGACTGATCGGCCCGGGGTCGGTGGAAGGTCGTGTCACCGCCCAGCTCCGCTTCGGCAGTTCGGGTGAGAGCCTGACCGGGTTGATGAACAACCTCGGCGGCAGCGGCACCCTCACGCTCACCGACGTCAGCCTCCCGGGGGCCGATCCGGCCGGTCTGGATCGGGCGCTGACACGGGCCCTGGCCGAGGACGACCCCCTGCGAGAGGGCCGCCTTCAGGCCCTCGTGGCCGAGGAACTCGGCGCAGGTTCGCTCACCGTGAAGGGATCGGTCTCCAGCCCTGCGAGCCTCGTCGGCGGCACCCTGCGCGCCGGCCCGCTGACCTTGGCCCTCGGATCCGCCCGCTGGATCGGGACGCTCGGCGTCGACCTGCGGGACGCACGCATCGATGCGCGCGGGTCTCTCGTCGCGAGCCAGTCGCCCAAGGGCTGGAGCGGGGCGAACCCGTCGATCCAGCTCGGCTTCAGCGGTCCGATTCGAAATCCCGAACGCAGCATCGACGCCGGACCTGTAACGAACGGGCTCGCCGCCCTGGTGCTTCAGCGCGAGCTCGAGAAAATCGAGCTGTTCGAGGCCGACCAGAGCGAGCGCCAGCGGCGCCGCGCCCGCATCGAGATGGACAAGGCCCGCATCCTCGCCATCAAGGCCGCAGCGGACAAGCTGGCGGCCTCCGAGGAAGCCGCCCGCCAAGCGCGTCTGCGGGCGCAGCAGGCGGCCGACGAGGCCGCACGCGAAGTGCAGGCGCGCGAGGCCGAGGCGGCACGCCGCCAGGCCCCGGAGGCGAATGCTCCGCAACCCGAGGCGGCCCCTCGGCCTTGAGCGAGAGCCCTCAGGCCCTGCCGACGGCCTGCAGGGCGAAGGCCTGGATCAGGCCGACCTCCTCCAGGCGATCGAAGCGCCCAGCGGCGCCGCCATGCCCCGCCTCCATGTTGATGCGCAGGAGGATCGGCCCCCCCCCCGTCATGGTCGCCCGCAGGCGCGCGACCCACTTCGCCGGCTCCCAGTAGGTCACGCGCGGGTCGGTCAGGCCACCAAGCGCCAGGATCGCGGGGTAAGCCTTGGCCGCCACGTTGTCGTAGGGCGAGTAGGCCAGGATGGTCTCGAAGGCCGCGAGGCTCTCGCGCGGGTTTCCCCATTCCGGCCATTCGGGGGGCGTCAGGGGCAGTTCACCATCCAGCATGGTGTTCAGCACGTCGACGAAGGGCACGTCGGCGACGATGCCGGCAAACAGCTCGGGAGCGAGGTTGGCGACCGCACCCATCAGCATGCCGCCGGCCGAGCCGCCATGCGCCACGATGCGGCCCTGGGCGGTGTAGTTGGCCTCGATCAGAGCGCGGGCACAGGCAACGAAATCCGAGAAGGTGTTGGGCTTCTTCTCGCGCTTGCCATCGAGGTACCAGCGCCAGCCCTTCTCGGTCCCCCCCCGCACGTGGGCGATGGCGTAGACGAAGCCGCGGTCCACCAGGGACAGCAGGTTGGTGCGGAAGGCCGCCGGCATCAGCGTCCCGTACGAGCCGTAGCCGTAAAGGAGCAGCGGGGCGGTGCCGTCGAGCGGGCAGTCGCGCCGGTGCAGCAGCGAAATCGGCACGGTCTCGCCGTCCGGTGCGGTGGCGAACAGGCGCCGGGTGACGTAGTCCGCAGGATTGTGGCCACTTGGAACGGCTTGCCGCTTGCGCAACTGCCGGGCCCGGGTGACGCAATCGTAGTCGTAGGTCTCCGCGGGCGTCGTCATCGACGAGTAGGTGAAGCGGATCACCGCCGTCTCGAACTCATGCCCCGGCTGCAGGCCGAGGGAGTAAGCCTCCTCGGCGAAGGCCACCACGTGCTCGTTGCCCTTGGTGTCGCGCACGACGATGCGCGGGCGGGCATTCTCGATCTCGAGGCGCACGAGATGGTCGGCGATCACGTGCTGGTGACGGATCATGACGCCCGGGCGGTGGGCAATGACGTCGGCCCAGTTCTGGCGACCGGGAGCCTCCACCCGGGCGGTGACGATCTTGAAGTCCTCGGCCCCGTCGGCATTCGTGAGGATGAAGAGGTGGTTGGCCCAGTTCTCGACCGAGTAGATCAGCAGCGGCTCGCGCGGCTGCACCACGGTGAGCGTGCCCTCCGCCGTCCGACGATCGAGCAGATGAACCTCGGACGTCTCGTGGTCGCTGGCCGTTACCGTGAGGTAGTCGCCCGACTGCGTCTCCTCGATATGGACGAAGAAGCCGGAATCGGCCTCCTCGTAGACGAGGGTATCAGCGTCCTGCGTGGTCCCGAGGCGATGGCGCATGACCCGCGCGGGCCGGTGGTTGTCGTCCACGGCGACGTAGAAGAAGGCTAGGGAATCGGCGGTCCAGACCACCTCACCGGTGGTCGCTTCGACGCGGTCCGACAGCTCGGAGCCTGAATCAAGGTCGCGCACTCGAATGCTGTGCAGTTCCGAGCCCTTGGTGTCGGCACTCCAGGCGAGCAACCGGTGGTCGTCGGAATGGACGGCCGCGGCGATCTCGAAGAAGGCCAGCCCCTCCCCCTCGCGGTCACCATCGATGAGGATGGCCTCCCCCTCTTCCGGCCCCCCGTCGGCCGCCGTCTCGGCGCCCTGGCCGGGGATCACCACGACGGTGCGCGGACGCCGGCACACCAACGGATGCTGTCCACCCTCGCGATGGCGGGTGTAATAAGCATAGGGGCCGTCGGGTTCGGGCACGCTGCTGTCGTCCTCCCGAATCCGCGCGCGCATCTCGGCAACGAGTGTCTTGCGCAGAGCGGCAGTGCTCGCGAGCGCAGCGTCCGAATAGGCGTTCTCGCTTGCCAGATGTTCCCGGATATCAACAGGTAAGGCCGCGGGATCCTTGAGGACATCCCGCCAATTGTCGGCTTTCAGCCAAGCATAGTCGTCGCGGATCATGCGACCATGGACTTCGTAGGTGTGCGGGCGCACGTCCGCGACCGGAGCGGTGGCCGAAACCGAAATGCTTGTTGACTGGGAAGCCATTGCGAAAAATCCTGACGCAGGGTCGAGACACGGAGACGCGTCGCTCCACGTTGTCGTGCCATGTGGCGCGGACGTGGGCAGCAAGCAAGCGTGCGGGCCGCGGGGCGCTGAACCGACGAACGCGGCCGCGGCTGCGGCAATCTGTCCATGGGTTTCATGGGGCTGGTGCTCAGCCAGCTGGGATGAAGATCCCGAGAATTCGGCGCGGTTGAAATATTGTTCGCAACAGTTGCTTGACGTTATCGAACTGCGCATGCCCGTCTTGCGATGTCATCGAGAATAGCATATCAAGAAATCGTAGCAGGCGAAGTTGCTGCGCATTCTATAGCGCATGCAGGACACACGGTGACGCTGCGGGATCGCCCCACGGAACGAGCGAGCATCGGCGCGATGGCGGTCGAGTTGCTTGCGTACCTTATCCACTGCATCGCGTCAGGAGAGCCCTTCCGATTATGACCGACATCGAACACTCCGCGGATTATGTCGAGCTGACCGTCGACATCGTTTCGGCTTACGTGAGCAACAACCCGGTGCCTCCCGGCGAGTTGGCTCAATTGATCACGCGCATTCATAGGGCGCTGACCCAGATTGCCAGCGGGCAGCTCGAGGCCAAGGCGCCTGCAGCGTCGCTTCAGCCCGCAATCTCCGTGAAGAAGTCGGTGACGGCCGATCACATCATTTGCCTCGAAGACGGACGGACCTTCAAGTCGCTGAAGCGCCACCTGCGTGCCAAGTACGACATGAGCCCCGAGCAATACCGCGCCAAGTGGGGCCTGCCGCCCGACTACCCGATGGTTGCTCCGAACTACGCCAAGGCGCGCTCCGACCTGGCGAAGGCGATCGGCCTCGGACAAACCCGCAACGGAAACTACGACGAAGCGGCGTAAGCTTGCGAGTGCTCCGGAGCGCCTGCGGCGTCCGGAGCTTATCCGCGTTTGCGAAGAGCCTTGAAGCGCGTGTGACCGGGCCCGATCATTCCGAGTCGGGACCGGCTGATGGGCGTTCGGCGAAATCGCCGTCAAGACTTGTGTTAGGATATATTTCCCGTACTGTTGGCGTTCCGGCGCGTGGCGCTGTCGTCCTGAGTACTGGAACAAACCATGAACGTTGATCGGACTGTCCCGTCGATCGCTGCCGTGCAGCCGGCCCAGGAGCACGGCCCCCGGCTCGCGCGCCCTCAGCCCGCCCGTCGCGGAAGCGAGACGCTGGGCACCGAAGCCCGTCGTTTTCTCAACGCCCTGGCGCAGGAAGGGGCCTACGCGCTGCCCGATCCCACCGAGACGGAGGACTGGATTGTCCGGGAGGGCGGTACCGGCATCTCCATCGGGGGTGGTCGCTTCGGACGAAGCGCCGGTGCCGAACTGCTGGCCCATGATCTGGCGGAACACGGCTCGGGACGCCCGGCCCGCATGACGATCAGCCCGGCGGGACGGGCGCGGCTGCGCAGGGAGGCGGCCGGCTCGCAGACACCGTATCTCGCCCAGCATCTCGATCTCGTGAGCAGCTCCCTCGCGCCGGATCGGCCGGTCCGGGATGCATCCGAGAGCCCCCTGGCCTGGATGGCACGGCGGCGGGATCGCGACGGCACCCCCCTCATCGACGCAGCCTGCTTCGAGGCGGGGGAACGCCTGCGACGGGACCTGACCGGGGCGGCGCTGATGCCGCGGATGGGTCAGGATTGGAGCGGTGTGAAGGTCGATGGATCAGGTCCGCGGGATCCGGCCGCAGGCTCCAACGCGATGCTGGCCGCTCGCCAGCGGGTTCGGGCGGCCCTCGACGCTGTCGGCAGCGACCTGTCCGGCCTGCTGATCGACCTGTGCGGCTTCCTCAAGGGCCTCGAGCGGATCGAGGCGGAGCGACGCTGGCCGGCCCGCTCGGCGAAGGTGGTGGCGCGCATCGCCCTGGCGCGCTTGGCCGAACATTATGGACTGGAGCGCGCCGCGGTCGGACCGGACCGTGCCCGCCCGCGCCTGTGGCGGGACGCTTCGCTGCACGCCGCGCGGCGGAGCTGACAGGTTCTAGGCGGCCGTCAGGCGGATCGCGTCCCGGTGGATGCGCTCCGCCATGGCCCGGACGCCGTTGGAACGCTTCGAGGTCAGATGGGCCCCGAGCCCGATCTCCTTGAAGGTCTGGAAGACATCGACCTTGGCGATGTCTTCCGGCGCCTTGCCGTCGTGCAGGGCCATGACGAGGGCAATCAGCCCCTTGGTGATCACGGAATCGCTGGTCCCGCGCAGGTGCAGGCGGGGCGGGGCCTCGGCGCGGTCGATACGGGCATCGACCCAGACCTGGCTCTCGCAGCCATGGACTCGGTTCTCCTCGGTCAGCAACGCCTCCGGGAACGGCGGTAGGGCTCGCCCGAGTTCGATGAGGTACTCGTAGCGGTCCGGCCCCTCATCGAGGATGCTGAAGTTGTCGATGATCGTCGCAATGTCTGGAAGCATGGGTGGGGGAACGGCTCCTGCGCAGCGGCACCCTCGCGCATATAGTTCATCCCATCGCCAATGCGATCCTCAGGACGGCTGCGCGAGGACCTCGGGCAGTTGCAGTTCCAGGGGCTCGGCGGCGGTGCCGACGCCCCGAACGGCGATCTCGGCCTGGGACGCATAAGCGGCAATCAGGCGAGGGCCGAGATTTGGTACCTCGAGCTTGCCAGGGGCAGCGCCCTCCCCCGCGCCGGAGACGATGCTCAGGCGCACGGGGCCGCCGGCTGCCGCGTCGATCTGGATCGCGATAGCGCAAGCGACCGTCTCTGCGGTGGTGTCGAGGCATTCCGACACCACCTCGGCGACGATCATCCCCAGGGCGTTGGCGGTGCGCGGCTCGACCAGGCTGCTGCCGTGACCGCCGACGGTCACGCCGATGCGCCCGGCCCGGCGCAATTGGCCGAGGCCGGAGGCGAGACGGTGCAGGTAGTCGCGCAGGTCGATGGAGGCGATGTGCGGTGCTTCGTGCAAGTGCTGCTGCACGAGGGCGATGGCACGGACCCGCTGACCGAGCGCCTCGAAGCTGCCTCGGCAAGGGGCCGGCGCGGCGCGGCCGTAGAGGCCGATCAGGCTGACCATCACCTGGAGGTTGTTGCGCACCCGGTGGTAGACCTCGGCGAGGAGCGCCTCCTTCTCCACCAATGCGCGCTCCGAGTGCTCCTCGGCATGCTTGCGGTCGGTGATATCGAAGCAGGTCCCGAGGAAGCCGACGAAATCGCCGTTCTCGAGCAAGGGCTTGGCGGTATCGAGAAGCCACCGGTAAGCGCCGTCGTGCCGGCGCAGGCGGAACTCGGAGGTGAAGGGTTCCTGGGCGGCGAAGGCCTTGGCCACGATGGCGGCATGGCGCTCGAGGTCGTCGGGATGCAGGCCGCGGCGCCAGCCGTGGCCGAGTTCCTCCTCGACCGAGCGGCCCGTGAAGGCGAGCCAGGACTCATTGTGATGGACGGCGGCTCCCTGGGGATCGGCACGCCACATCATCAGAGGCACGAAATCGGCGAAACGCCGGAACTCGCCGCACCCCATAACACTCACCGATGCCGCCTCGGTCGACGGTGTGTCCGCGGCCATGATGTCTCGATCCACCCGTTCCAAACACCGACCCCGCCCGAGCCAGCGCCGGTCAACGTGCCGGGCATGGGCCCGTTCCGATCCTACGTTGTGATGGGGGGCCGCCATCCGCTGCAGGCATGGATGCCGCGGTACAGCCCCACCGTCAGAGCATGCTCGGCAGGATCCGGTCGGGCGGGCGGTGCCCGTCCATGAAGGTCTTGATGTTGATGATGACCTTTTCGCCCATGTCGACGCGGCTCTCGTGGGTGGCCGAGCCCATGTGGGGCAGCAGCACGACCTTGCCGGCGCGGGCGAGCTTGACCAGGCGGGGGCTGACCGCCGGCTCCTGCTCGAAGACGTCGAGGCCGGCCCCGGAGATGTCGCCGGCCTCGAGCAGGCGGGCGAGGGCGGTCTCGTCGATGACCTCGCCGCGGGCGGTGTTCACCACCACGGCCTCGGGCTTGAGGAGCTTGAGGCGGCGGGCCGAGAGCAGGTGGTAGGTGGCCGGCGTGTGCGGGCAGTTCACCGACACGATGTCGACGCGGGCCAGCATCTGGTCGAGGGATTCCCAGTAGGTCGCGTCGAGGTCGCGCTCGATCTGCGCCGGGACGCGCCGGCGGTTGTGATAGTGGATCTGCAGGCCGAAGGCCTTGGCCCGGCGGGCCAGGGCCTGGCCGATCCGGCCCATCCCGACGATGCCGAGGCGCTTGCCGGTGATTCGGCGGCCGAGCATCCAGGTCGGCGACCAGCCGGTGGTCCAGGCGTCGTCCGGAATGATCCGGGCGCCCTCGGTGACCCGGCGGGCCACGGCGAGGATCAGCGCCATGGTCATGTCGGCGGTGTCCTCGGTGAGGACGCCGGGGGTGTTGGTGACGGTGATGCCGCGCTCCAATGCCGCGGCGACGTCGATGTGGTCGACGCCGTTGCCGAAGTTGGCGATCAGCCGCAGGTTCGGGCCGGCCTGGGCGAGAAGGCCCGAATCGATCTCGTCGGTCACGGTCGGGACCAGGACGTCGGCCTCGCGCACGGCCGCCATCAGGGCGTCGGGCGCCATCGGGGCATCGTCGGTGTTGAGTCGGATCTCGAAGAGCTCGCGCATGCGCGCCTCCACGACCTCGGGCAGACGCCGCGTGACGACCACGAGCGGCTTGCGCTTCAACGACGACATGCACCCTCCCCGCGAACGGTGTCGGCCAGCCCCGATCCGACCCGGCCGGTCTCCGGCGCGATCTCCGATGCGAGGGCGACACCGCCGGCTTACCGCGCGTTAACCACGCACCGGTCAAGACATTCGAGACGACCGGGCCGACGGCCGGAAGGCCACGACCCCAGGGTCCTCTCGACCCTGAGGCCTCTCTACCAGAGAGGCCGCGGAACACAATGCACGCCGGGGCCGGCCGCCAGCCTTCGGCCCGCAACCGGACAGCGTGAAGGATCACCGGACGATGCGCGCGCCTGCCCTGCTCCTCACCCTCGCGACCCTCCTGTCGGCCGGCGCCGCCGCGGCTGCCCCGGCCTCGGGGGCCGGCCCCGACGTCGCCCTGGGGCCGGTGACGAAGCTGCCGCTGCCGCGCTACGCCAGCCTGAAGACCGACCGGGTCAACCTGCGCGAGGGGCCCTCGAAGGACCACCGCACCCTCTGGGTGTTCCAGCGCGCCGGCCTGCCCGTCGAGATCGTCGCCGAGTTCGAGACCTGGCGCCGCATCCGCGATTCGGAGGGCACCGAGGGCTGGGTGCTGCACTCGCTGCTCTCGGGCCGGCGCACCTCCATCGTCACCGCCGGCAAAGCAAGTGACAAGGGCGGCGACAAGGCCCCGGTGCCGCTCTACGCCAAGGCCGACGAGGCCTCCGGCGAGGAGGCCCGCCTCCAGGCCGGCGTCATCGGCAGCGTCAAGACCTGCACGGGCACCTGGTGCCGGATCATCGTGGCGCTGCCGCAGCGGCGCGGCGACGTGGACGGCTACATCCGCCAGGAGCGGCTCTGGGGCGTCTACCCCAACGAGAAGGTCGAGTAGGCCGCCCCCGCGGGACGGGCGCCGCTCACGATTGCCGCATGAAGGTGTCAGGTGTGCCTGTGCCGTCGCTGACGAAGCGGATGTCGCGGGGCTCGCGCCGGGGCGTGTCGACGGAGAGGAACACCATCGGCTGCTCGAGGATCTCCGGCACCGAATGCACCACGCCGCGCTTGAAGAACACCAGCTTGCCGGGGCCGACCTCCACCGGCGCCTCGTCGCCGAACTTCATCAGGCAGCGCCCGGACAGCACGTAGAGGTACTCGTCGCAGGAGGCGTGGCTGTGCGGCGGCGTCGGGTGGTAGACCCGGAACACCCGGGCGCTCGCCGCCGGATCGTCGGTGAAGCGGTGATCCGCCACCATGGTGTCGGAGGTCTCGGGCAGGCGCGCGGCCTGCTCCGCCACGTCGAAGACGCCGTGCGCCGTCAGGCTGTCCGTACTCATCGCCCGCGTGTCCTTCCTGTTCCTCGGATGTCCGACAGCCTAGCGGAAAACGCAGCGCCGGGGAGCCTGTCGGCCCGCCGATTCCGCCGTCCCGTCCCAGCGGACCGGACGGCTCGGGCTCGGCGGCGCGGCGGCGTGGTGCGCGCGGAGGCGGGCCGGGCGCGGAGGACGCGCGTCCCGCCGTCGATGCGCCCCGCCTGCCGGATGGTCCGGCGGGCCCGGGCGGCGGGCCGGCCTCACGCGGAGGCTCGTTGCGCCTCGGGGGCCCCCTGGGCGGCGCCGGTCCAGTTCCGGAGGAACCAGGGTATGCGCGCGCCGATCATCGGCTTCGCGTAGAGGTAGCCCTGCGCGTAATCGCACCCCATCCGGACGAGCTGCTCCGCCTGCCCCCGGGTCTCGATGCCCTCCGCCGTGACCTGGAGATCCAGGCTGTGCCCGAGGCCGATCACCGCCGCCACGATGGCGGCGTCATCCGGGTCCTTCTCCATGTTGCGCACGAAGCTCTGGTCCACCTTGATGTGGCCCACCGGGAACTGCTTCAGATGCGTCAGGGACGCGAAGCCCGTCCCGAAATCGTCGAGCGTCACCATCACGCCTGCGTCGTGCAGGCGCTGCAGCGTCTGCGGCACGCAATGGGAGCCCTGGCCCAGGAAGACGGTCTCCGTGATCTCCAGTTCGAAGGCGGCGGCCGGGACCTGGAACTGCTCCAGGACGGCGAGGACGTGGCCGGCGAGATCCGCCTTCCGGAACTCGGCGGAGGCGAAGTTCACCGCGACGCGACCGAAGGCGAGGGCGTCCCCGTGCCAGCTCCGCATGTCGGCGGCGATCTGCCGGATCAGGCAATCCCCCAGGGCCGTGGCGAGCTCGGGATCCTCGAAGACCAGCCCGAAATAGCCGGGCGTCACCAGGCCGTGGGTCGGATGCTGCCAGCGCGCCAGGGCCTCGAAGCCGACGACGGCGCCGGTCCGCAGGCAGACCTTGGGCTGATAGAAGGGCACGAAGGCGCCGGCGTCGATCCCGGCGCGGATTTCGGCGATGAGGCCGACGCGGTGTTCGGTTTCGGCGCGCATGGACGGATCGAACACGACGGCGCGGTTCCGCCCCGACGCCTTGGCGCGGTCGAGCGCGATATCCGCATCCTTGAGCAGTTCGAGGCCATCGCGGTGATGGTCGGGAAACGCGGTGATCCCGATGCTGGCCTTGCAGGTGAGGGCGCGGCCGCGATAGCTCAGCGGCGCGCGAAGCCGCTCCAACAGCGTCGATGCGAACGGAACCGCGTGCGCGAGCCCCGGCGCCTCGGTCAGGAGCAGCGCGAACTCGTCGCCGCCGAGGCGCGCCACCGCATCCCGCGGGCCGAGACCGGCCCGGAGGCGCTGGGCGACCTCGACGAGCACGGCATCTCCCACGTCGTGGCCCAGGGTCTCGTTCACGTCCTTGAACCCGTCGAGGTCGATCAGCAGCAGGCTGACGCACGCCCCCGCCCGCTCGGCCTCCGTCAGCGCCGCCTCGAGCTGCTGCAGGAAGAAGGCGCGGTTGGCGAGGCCCGTGAGGCCGTCGTGATGGGCGACCGACCAGGCATGCTCCTCGGCGCGCTTGCGGTCCGTGATGTCGAAGGTGATGCCCACGATCCGGTCGTCGGTGACCCGATCGGCCCGCATGATCAGCCACATCATCGGCCCCGCGGGATGGAAGTACCGGAACTCGACCGCGTGCGCGGTTCCGCCATAGGCGACGAAGTTCTCGACCTGCGGCCGGTCGGCCGGGTGGACCTGGTCGATCAGCAGCGCGATCGACCCCGAGCCGATGCCCAGGAGGGCCATCGCGTTGGCCGAGCGGGTGGCCAATCCCGTCGTCATGTCCCGCTCCCAGGCGACCATGCGCCCCGCCTGGAGCGCCAGGCGCAGGCGCTCCTCGCTGCTGCGCAGGGCGGAGTTCGCCTCGCGCTGCTCGGTGACGTCGTGCATCGCCCCCACCATGCGGAGGGCCCGCCCGGCCTCGTCCCGGACGATGAAGCCCCGGTCGATCACCTCCGCGTAGGTATCGTCGACGCGCAGGAAGCGGTACGCCTCGTCCCACCGGTCGTCCGGCCCCCCGACGGCCTCCTGGACGGAGGCCAGGACGCGGGCCCGGTCATCCGGGTGGATCCGGCCGGCCCACGATGCGCCGCCCTGGTCGCTTCCGGAATCGCCTTCCCCGAAGAGATGCGGAGCGGCCTCGCTCCACTGGGTCTCGTCGGTCGTCAGGTCCCAGTCCCAGACGGCGTCGCGCGTCGCACGCACGGCGAGGCGATGGCGCTCCTCCTGGATGCGCAGCGCTTCCGTGGCCTGGCGCGCCTCGTGGATGTCCGTCGCGACGCCGACCCACTCGACGAGCCGGCCGGTTTCGTCCTTCAGCGGAACGGCGCGGGCCGAGATCCAGCGGTACCCGCCGGACGCGTGGCGGGCCCGGTACTCGACGACGCCGGTCTCCGCCGTGGCAGTGATCCGCCGCCACGCCGACAGCGCATGGGTGCGGTCCTCGGGATGGACGACGTCGAGCCATCCGTCGCCCCCGGCGGCCCCCTGGTCCTGGCCCGTCTGGCGTTCCCAGCCCCCGCTGTCGATGATGCGGCCATCCGGGCCGGCCCGCCAGACCGTCGAGGCGCTGGCGTCGATCAGCGCCGTGTAGCGCTTCAGGATCCGCTGCAATTCGCCCTCGGCATCGGCATCGGCCTGCGGGACGCGTTCGGAGGACCCTGCGGGCACCGGGGCGGTCGGCGCGCAGGCCGGGCTTCCCGCGTCCCGCGCGCCCGCGACCAGCACCCGGTTGCGGCCCTGCCGCTTGGCCTCGTACAGGGCGACGTCCGCGGCCTCGAACCACGCCTCCGTCGTCAGGCCGGGGCCGTGCGCGGCGTGCACGACGCCGCAGCTGACCGTGACGACGCCGTGATCCTGGCCGGCATGCGGCATCCCTTCCGCGACGATGGCCTGACGGACGCGCTCGGCGCAGGCGAGTGCCTCCGCCTCGGTCGCAGGTGAGAGGATCAGCGCGAATTCCTCGCCGCCGATCCGGCAGGCGAGACCGCCCGTGGCGCGGGCCTCGCGCATCAGGGTGGCGGCGATGGCCTTCAGCACCCGGTCGCCCGCCAGGTGACCGTACAGATCGTTGTAGCGCTTGAACCGGTCGGTATCGAACAGCAGCAGCGCCATGGCGTCCGGCCCGGCTTCTGCGCGGCCCGCCGCCAAAGCCTCGTCGAACTGCCGGCGGTTCGCCAATCCCGTCAGGGCATCGGTGCTCGCGAGGCGGACGAGTTCGAGGCGCGTCCCCTCCGCGGCGTCCTCCGCGCTGATCCGGCGGCGCAGCTCCCGATGGAGGAAGACCGACAGGACGCTCGTGGCGGCACACATCGCGACCAGGACGAGGGCGAGGGACAGGGCCTTGGGCCGCCAGGCCTCGTTGATCGAGGCGATGCTCAGGGCCACGTTGATGCGCAGCGGCCAGCGTCCGACGCGCTTGAAGGTGTACAGGCGGTCGACGCCGTCCATGGACGACGAGGCGATCAGCTGGCCGGAATCCTCCCGGATGAAGCGCTGGACGCTGGCCACGGAAGACATGTCGCGGCCGGGCAGGAGCGAGTCGGCGGGCGTTCGGACGAGCAGGACCCCGTCGTCGTGGAAGAGGTTGATGGCGGCCTTCGCCTCGGTGTTGAGGCGGCGGAAGATCTCCGTGAAGTAGGCGATCTCGATGGTTCCGATGACGACGCCGGCGAACGACCCGTCCGCGTAGCTGACGCGGCGGCTCAGCGGCAGCACGAACCGGCCGCTCACGCCGGACCGCATCGGCCGCCCGAGATGCAGCCCGAGATCCGCACGGTCCCGGTGGATCCGGAAGTACCGGCGGTCCGACGCGTTCAGGCGGCGCGGAACGACCGAATGGGAATCGACGTAGGCTTGTCCGTGCTCGTCCAGGACGAAGATGGAGCCGAAACCCGGTGCCGAGGAGGCCCGGTCGAAGAGCGCGAGCCGCCGGACCTCCGGGGAGATGCCCTCCAGCTCGGGCGATTGCAGGCGCTCGACGACGGCCTGGAGCGAGAGATCGTAGAGCTCGATATCGCGGTCGAGGGTGCGCTCGGCACTGCGGAGCAGGGTCTCCGACGTGAGGGTGGCCTGGCTCCAGGCATGCTCGCGCATGTTCAGGACGACGCCGCCGGTCATGGCGCAGAGAACCACCACGACCGCCACACTGAAACCCGTGATCACGCGCGAGAGGTGAGTCGGGCGCTCCATGTTCAGCGTGTGCGGGCGTGACACCGTGGGACCCAGACAAGAAACCACCGATCGGAAGCGAGATCGTGCTGACAAAATACTAAGATCGCGTTGCCACCGCAGGCAGTCGTCGGAAGTCTTCGGCTCGAGATCGGGCTCCCGAAGATCTCAGCGATCTCGATCCCCGTCCGATACCGTACTGAGGCGCGCAAATACCTGCTATTTTCTCGAACGGACGCTCCAGGCTGCATCGTGTCAGGCCACCGCAAAGCCGCGGACTTCGGAGGTCTGCCGGTCGGCGCGCGAATTCTGCCGACCGCGCGACCGCCCCGCCGGCGGGTGCCGCGCCGGCAGCCGCGATCCCGGCCCCGCGGGACACCCCGGCGATCTATGAATAAAGTCAGAATTAGGATTATATGTTTGACACCGCGACGCTCCTGGGGTATCCCTACGGCACGCTCAGGAAGTGTGGGTGGCAAGGGAGGCGGCGATGGCGAAGCTCGTGCCGATCGTCGCGTCGATCCGCGGGGCCGTCGAGGCGGCCATGCGGGACACCGCGCGCCCCGTCACCGCCATCGCGGCTGAGACCGGGGTGCGGGTCACCACGATCCGGACCTGGAACAAGCGCTTCGGCTGGCGCCCCGCGGCGGCGACGGCCTCCACGGCCTTCACCCCCGCGCGCTGGAAGCCGGCGCGGCGGGCGGCGGTGGCGCGGCTCTACCGCGAGGACTGGATCGACATCGGCGACCTGGCCCAGGCCCTGGGCGTAGCCCGGCACCGGGCCGAGGCCCTGTTCGCCCAGTGCGGCCTAGAGGGACGCCGGCCCGGCGAGGTCGGGCGCGCCCTGGGCCTGGACACCGATCCCCGCCGGATGCGGGCGGCGCTCCGGGCGCAGATCGCCCGGCAGATCCTGCATTTCGACGCGGCCCTGAACGGGGCGGCGGGCGTTCCGGCCTTCGACAGCGCCCGGGTCCTGCGGGATCTCGGCGGGCTGAAGCGCCTCCTCGACGAGACCACGGATGACGGGCGGGGAGAACGCGATGGCTCGGCATCCGGCGACAGCGGCGGTTCGTCCGGCGATCGGTTCGCCGGCGATGAGCCCGCCGATGATCTGCCCGCCCTGCGCGCGGAGATCGCGCGCCGTGCTGAGGCGCTCGGCGGCGAGCGGGCGGATGCCGGTCCTGCTGGCGAGCCTGCCGCCGGCCCAGATCCGGGCCCTGGCGACGGACTGGCTCCTGGCGGCGCGCGACGACCAGCTTCCGCCCTGCCCGGCCCTGGCGGACTGGACCACCTGGGCGGTGATCGGCGGGCGCGGCGCGGGCAAGACCCGGACGGGGGCGGAGTGGGTCCGCGCCCTGGCGCTGGGTGACCCGGCCTTCACCGCCCGCCCGGTCGGGCGCATCGCCCTCGTGGGCGAGACCTTCGCGGATGTCCGCGACGTCATGGTGGAGGGGCCTTCCGGCCTCCTCGGCCTGCCCGGGCAACGGCCGCGCTGGTCGCCCTCGCGCCGGCGCCTCGAATGGGACAACGGCGCGGTCGGCCTCGCCTTCTCGGCCGAGGAGCCGGATTCCCTGCGCGGGCCCCAGTTCGGCGCGGTCTGGTCGGACGAGATCGCCAAGTGGCGCTACGCCGAGGCCGCCTACGACATGATCCAGTTCGGCCTGCGCCTGGGGCACCGCCCGCGCGGCCTCGTCACCACCACGCCCCGGCCGATCCCGCTCTTGCGGCGGATCCTGGCGGATCCGCTGACCGTGGTCAGCCGGGCCCGCACCGCCGACAACGCGGCGAACCTCGCCCCGGCCTTCCTCGCGGCGGTGGTGGGGCGCTATGCCGGCACCCGCCTCGGGCGCCAGGAGCTCGACGGCGAGCTGATCGCGGACCGGCCCGACGCCCTCTGGCAGCGCGACCGCCTGGAGGCCGCCCGCGTCCCGACGGCGCCGGACGCCCTGCGCCGCATCGTGGTGGCGGTGGACCCGCCGGCCTCCTCGAAGGCCGGGGCGGATGCCTGCGGGATCGTCGCCGCCGGCCTCGACGCCGCGGGCCACGCCTACGTGCTGGCCGACGCCACCCTGGCCCGGGCCGCCCCCGAGGCCTGGGCCGCGACGGCGCTGGCGCTCTACCACCGCCTCGCGGCCGACAGCCTCGTGGTCGAGGTCAACCAGGGGGGCGAGATGGCCACCGCCGTCCTGCACCAGGTCGACGCCGCCGTGCCGGTGACCCCCGTGCGGGCGACGCGCGGCAAGTACCTGCGGGCCGAGCCGGTCTCGATGCTCTACGCGCAAGGGCGCGTCCACCACGTCGGCGCCCTGCCGGCCCTGGAGGACGAGCTCTGCGATTTCGGGCCGGACGGCCTCACCTCCGGCGCCTCGCCGGACCGCCTCGACGCCCTGGTCTGGGCCCTGACGCACCTGCTCCTGCGCAGCGGCCCCGAGCCGCGCATCCGGCGCCTCTGACCGCCGTTCCACACCGATGCTTCCGCGAGGCCCCGATGGCGAACCTCCTCTCCCGGCTCGTGCGCCGGGCCGCCCCCGACACCAAGGCTGCACCGGACACCAAGGCTGCCCCCGACACCAAGGCCGCGCCCCTCGCGGCACCCTTTGCGAGCGTCGGCGTCGCCTTCTACGGCGAGGGCCGGGCCTCCTGGACGCCGCGGGACATCGGGGCGCTGGCCCGGGCGGGCTTCCAGCGCAACGCCATCGTCCACCGGGCCGTGCGGCTGGTGGCCGAGGCCGCCGCCGCCCTGCCGCTCGGGCTGGCGGGGGCCGGCGTCGCCGAACCGCACCCGCTGACCGCGCTGCTGGCCCGGCCGAACCCGCGCCAGGGCGGCGCGACCCTGCTCGAATCGCTCTACGGGCACCTGATGGTCTCGGGGAACGCCTACCTCCAGGCCACGGGCCTCGACGGCGTGCCCCGCGAGCTCCACGCCCTGCGTCCCGACCGGATGCGGGTGGTGCCCGGCCCCGACGGCTGGCCGGCGGCCTACGACTACGCGGTGGGCGGCCGCACCCTGCGCTTCGACCAGGGCGGGGACGGGGTGCCGCCGATCCTCCACCTCACCCTGTTCCATCCCACCGACGACCATTACGGCCTCGCGCCGATGGAGGCGGCGGCCGCCGCCCTCGACATCCACAACGCGGCGGGGGCCTGGAACAAGGCGCTGCTCGACAACGCCGCCCGGCCCTCCGGCGCCCTGGTCTTCGCCACCGCCGCCGGCGCCACCCTGAGCGACGCGCAGTTCACCCGGCTCAAGGGCGAGCTCGAGGCGAACTACCAGGGCGCCGGCAATGCCGGGCGGCCCCTGCTGCTGGAGGGCGGGCTCGACTGGAAGCCCCTGTCGCTCTCGCCCAAGGACATGGATTTCGTCCAGGCCAAGAGCGGCGCCGCCCGCGAGATCGCCCTCGCCTTCGGGGTGCCGCCCCTGCTGCTCGGCCTGCCCGGCGACAACACCCACGCCAACTACGCCGAGGCCAACCGCGCCTTCTACCGCCAGACCGTGATCCCCCTGGTGCGCCGCACCGCCGAGGCCCTGGCCCACTGGCTGGAGCCGGCCTTCGGCCCCGCCCGCCTGGAGCCCGACCTCGACGCCATCGAGGCCCTGGCCCCCGAGCGCGAGAGCCTGTGGCGCCGGGTCCAGGCCGCCGACTTCCTCACCGAGGCGGAGAAGCGCGAGGCGGTGGGCTACGGGCCGCGCTGAGGTCGGACGGTCCGCCGACCCGAGCCGCGGATCCTGTGTCTCAGGACCCGTCCGAACCCGGAGGATCCGTTTCGGACCGGCTCGCCAGCCGCACCTGCGCCGACCCGGAGCAGCGGACGAACGCCACCGGGTAAGCCGGAACGTACCGGTCCTCGGAGACGAAGACGGCGCCCTCGGCCTTCGCCTGGGCGATGAGCAGGTGATCCCACGGATCCCCGTGCTGCCGGGGAAGGTCGCCGAGGGCCGGCAGATGCGCCGGGGTGATCCCGACGCTGTCGAAGCCCTGGTCCCGCACCGCGTCGAGGATGCTGCCGAGATCGGCCTTGAGCTGTCCGACCCGCACCTTCCCCTGGATCTCCCAGAGGGACGCGACCGAGACGCGGACGTCGTTGGTGGGGTCCGCGATCAGGTCCTGGGCGGCCCGGCCGAGTCTCGGGTCTGCGAGCAGCCACCAGAGCAGGGCGTGGGTGTCGAGGAGAAGCCTCACGCCTTCTCGCCCTCACGCCTCCTCACCCTTCGCATCTTCGCCCTCCGCATCCTCGCCCTCCGCATCCTCGCCTTCCATGGCGGCCAGCAGCTCAGGGGGCAGGACATCGAGATCCGGTGCCCTGTCGATCTGCCCGCGCAGGGTGCCAGGCCGGCGCCGACCTGACGGCGGGGGCGGCGGAACGATCGCGATCACCGCGTGGCGGGCAGTCACCGCGAAGGACGCGCCATGGCGCACCTGGCGCATGAAACCGGCGACGTTGCCGCGAAACTCGCGCACGCCGACCTTTCGCGTCGGCTCCGGTGACACCTCGTCGTCGTGGGCCACGACCCGCCTCCACTGTGCACACACGATGTGGACACCGGGGAGCCAAGCGGTCGACGCGAACCGCCCGGGTCCGTCGCACCGCGGCTCTCCCCCGGCCCCGCCCCTTACAGGGTCCCGACCGGGACAGCCCGGACAAGGATCCGATCGGGGGACCGTCCCCCTCTCAATCCCCGCCGCGGAGTCTCCCATGGACGGCCATTTTACCGGCTATGCCAGCCTGTTCGGCGTGCTCGATCTCGGGCGCGACGTGGTGGCGCCGGGCGCCTTCGCGGCCAGCCTCGCGGCGCGGGGCGTCGCGGGGGTGCGGATGCTCTGGCAGCACGATCCGGCCGAGCCGGTGGGACACTGGCTCGCCCTGCACGAGGATGCCCGCGGCCTGCGCGTGGCGGGCCAGCTCAACCTCGCGGTCCAGCGCGCCCGCGAGCTCGACGCCCTGCTCGGCGCGGGCGGCCTCGACGGGCTCTCCATCGGGTTCCGCACGGTGCGGGCGCAGCCCCAGCGGGGCGGCCTGCGCCGGCTCGAGGCGATCGACCTGTGGGAGATCTCCCTGGTCACCTTTCCGCTCCAGGCGGGCGCGCGGATCGCGGCCCCGGTCCAAGCCGGCGCAGCCGTGATCCAAGCCGGGGCAGCCCCGGTCCAAGCCGGCGCAGCCCTGGCGCAGGACATCCGGGCCCTGGCCCACCGCATGGCGCCGCCCCGACGCGCGGCTTCCCCCTTCACCCGGCCCGGGCCCCGGCCCGCCGCCATCCTGCCCGCCCGCCCCGCGAGGTTCGCATGACCGTTCCCGTCCCGTTCGAGACCCACGCCGCCGCCCCGCACGCCCCCGAGGTGAAGGGCGCCCTGCCGCTCCTGGAGGACAAGGCCGCGGGCCGCGTCCCGCACGAGCCGGCCCCGAACGATCCGGGGGTGGCCACCGCCATGGCCGAGCTCGCCCACGCCTTCGAGGCGTTCAAGGAGACCAACGACGCGCGGCTGGCCGCCATCGAGGGCCGCGCCCCCGGCGACGTGCTCACCGAGGAGAAGCTCGCCCGCATCGACGCCGCCCTCGATACGGCGCGCACCCGGCTCGACCGCCTCGCCCTCGACGGCCGCCGCCCACCCCTGGGACAGGGTGCGCCGGCGCCCCGGGACGCGGCCAGCGTCGAGCACAAGGCGGCCTTCGACCTCTACGTCCGGGCCGGCGAGAGCGGCGGCCTGAAGCGGCTCGAGGAGAAGGCCCTCTCGGCCGGCTCCGGCCCGGATGGCGGCTACCTCGTGCCGGCCGAGGTCGAGCGCATGGTGCTGACCCGCCTCGCCAACCTGTCGCCGATCCGGTCGCTGGCCACGGTCCGGGTCATTTCCGGCGGGCAGTACAAGCGCGCGGTCTCGGTGCGCGACGCGGTCTCGGGCTGGGTCGCCGAGACGGCGCCGCGGCCGCAGACCGACACGCCGCTCCTGTCCGAGCTGACCTTCCCGGCCATGGAGCTCTACGCCATGCCGGCGGCGACGCAGACCCTCCTCGACGACGCCATCGTCGACCTCGATTCCTGGCTCGCGGACGAGGTCGAGACGGCCTTCGCCGAGCAGGAGAGCACCGCCTTCGTCACCGGCAACGGGGTCAGCCGCCCGCGCGGCTTCCTGACCTACGACCTCGTGGCGAACACCGCCTGGGTGCCGGGCAAGATCGGAACCGTCGCGACGGGCGTCTCCGGCGGCTTCGCGGCCGCGAACCCGTCCGACGTGCTGTTCGACCTCGTCTACGCCCTGCGGGCGGGCTACCGGCAGAACGCCACCTTCGTGATGAACCGGCGCCTGCAGAGCACGATCCGCAAGTTCAAGGATTCGGACGGCAACTACCTGTGGCAGCCGCCCCTGGCCGCCGACCGCGCGGCGACCCTGATGGGCTTCCCCGTGGCGGAGGCGGAGGCGATGCCGAACGCGGGCGCCAACAGCCTCTCGCTCGCCTTCGGCGATTTCCGCCGCGGCTACCTGGTGGTGGACCGCGCCGGCTTGCGGGTGCTGCGCGACCCGTACTCGGCCAAGCCCTACGTGCTGTTCTACACCACCAAGCGCGTCGGCGGCGGCATCCAGGACTTCGACGCCATCAAGCTCCTGGCGTTCGCCGCCTGAGCCGGACGCCCCCGGACCCCCGGGTCCGGGGGCGTCGCGTGACAGAACACGGGTGTTGATTTCAGGGTACAACCCACGGGCATGCCACCTCCTGGGCGATTCCAGACGGATCCGCGGCGTGACACGCTCCCGATTTTGCCTCAGAACAACCTCAAGTTAAATTCTAGGGCGTGTGGGCATGAACATCGACGGGGCCGAGAACGCGAAGGCCGAGGTCTTCCTGGAAGCCTTTCGCTACGCACCAACGGCCAGCGCCTTCGCGGGCGATCAATCCGGACCAACCTTTGCCCCGCTTCCCGGGACCGAAGCCCACGCCGAGATTCTGCGCGCCCGGCGCGATCGCACGTTTCACCCGAAGGAGAAGGTCGCAGTCGGCATCCTGCGCTACGGACCGGACCATGCCCGCGCCTCGGACCTGAAGGTGGGATTGTTTCTCCAGCACCAGAAGCTGAGGCATCACCCTGTTGTCGAAGCCGCGCAACGGATTGCGAAGGGTGAGGTCGAGATCATCGTGACCGGTCGCGCCAGACGCCAGCTTGGCCCCGTCGTCAAACCCTGTCGGCCCCTTCTGATGGGGGAATCCGTCGGGCACGCACGTGTCACCGCCGGAACGATCGGGTGCTTCGGGATTGATCAGGACGGGGTCGTGGGCATTCTGTCGAACAATCATGTTCTGGCCGCAACGAATACGGGCCGCATCACGGACGTCATTCTCCAGCCCGGGCGGCGCGATGGCGGCCGGATCGGGAATCCGGCCCATGAGGTCGCCAAGCTGAAGACGTTCGTCCCGATTGATTTCGATCCAACGATGTCCAATCTCGTGGATTGCGCCTTTGCAGTCCTCGATCAGAACCAAGTTTCCGAAGCCAGCCGGGTCGGCCACACGATCCCAGGGGCCACCTCCTGGAGCATCGGGGCGATCGACGAGCTCGTCATGGAGCGCATGCCGGTCCGCAAGGTGGGGCGGACGACACGCTACACAGAGGGTGTGGTCGAGGCGATCGAGGTGGACAATATCCGCGTCCAGATGGTGAGTGGCGCACGTCCCAAGTTTGCGATGTTCAACAAGCAGATTGCAATCAGTGGTATGAAGGGTGCATTCTCGAAAGGCGGCGACAGTGGGTCTCTGATTTGCGCCGAGGACGGCAGTCCGATCGCGTTGTTGTTTGCCGGAACGGACGGGGGCGGACCGCGCGGCGGCGGCATCACCTACGGAAATCCGATCCGCACCGTTCTGGATGCCCTGGCCCTCGAGATCTACGTCCCCGCTGCAGGAGCGTGACATGGGCGACTCGCGTAACCGACTGCTGGCTTCGAAATCGGCGGCCGTCGCCGCCAAGGAAGCCTTCACGGCCCAGTACATCGCCGGGCGGGACGACTGTTCCGTCGGGCTGGGCGTGAATGCGCGCGGAGACGACTGGACCTTCAGGGTCTTTGCCGAGTCCGAGACGGCGGCGCAGGAATTGCCGAATCGTTTTGGAAGTTTCGCGGTGGAAGTCGAAGTCACCGGGCCGACCTTCGCCTTCAAACCCTGAAGCGTCCCAGCGAACCGGCCCGGATCGGCACAGATCTCGATCCCAGGGCCACCGTCAGCGGGCCCGCGGCCGGGAACGGACGCCGGCACGAGCGCAAGGCCCCGACCATCGGCTGGAAGGCAGCTTCGCCCTAACCGACCAGGCGCCATCCCGGGCATCACGGTGGTGGGGCCGCTCTCCGATGCGGTCCAGCTCGTCCAGACCTTCAGCGCCGCCCTCTTGAAACGCGCGCGCCACGTCGCGGCCGGGCGACGGCTGACGGCGTTCCTCGCCTCGGATCGGACCACGGACGCGATCCGGAGCACGGGCATGACCCCTTCCGGCACCCGCCCGGTGCCGTAGGCCGGCCCCGGGCTTCGCCTCGCGCCGCCCCGGCTTGGCCTGGCGGCGGCTCGAGCGCCCTAGCGCCGGCCCGGCTTGGCCATCCAGTCCGACCGGGTCGCGCCGATGGCAGCGCCGGAGGGCATGCGAGCGAACTCGGCCGCGCGGGCGTTGATCCAGCCGGCATGCTCGCCGGTGGGCGTCACGGCGGTGAAGCCGCCGCAGGCGGTGCGGGCCTTCCGGTCCTGGCGCATGGCGCCGCTGGACCAGCTGACCACGCCGACGATCTGGTAGCCGCCGGGGCCGCCGCGCAGGATCGGCCCGCCGGAATCGCCGAGGCAGGCGCCGGCGCCCGCCGTCTCGGCCATACGGCGGCGGTCGGTGACCACCGTGACCCGGTTGGCGACCTGCAGCGAGCCGATGGAGACGAGGTGGGCCTGGCGCAGGGTCCGGGCGGTGTTGCGCCGGTTCTCCGCGACCACGCCGAAGCCCGCGATGTCGACGGCGTCGCCAGTGTTGATGGCGCCGCCGCGGGGATCGAGGGGCTGGAAATCGTCGCTCAGGGGCTCGGCGAGCTTGATCAGCGCCAGATCGATGCCCGGCTGGTCCTCCGGCGTGGTGCCGGGCACGAAGTCGGGATGCATGGCGAAGGCGATCGCGTTGATGCGGCGCTGGCGAAAGGCCCGGTCGACCGCCACCACGCTGTAGCCGGCCTGGTGCATGACGCAGTGGGCGGCGGTGAGCACGAGGTCGCGGGCGATGAGCGTGCCCGAGCAGATCTCGCCCTGGGTGCTCTCGATCCGCACCACCGAGGCACGCAGGCCGTTGGGATCGCGCGACACCTCGCCGTTGATCACCGCGAAGGCCGGCAGGGGCGCCAGCGCGCCGAGGGCCGCGGCCAGCACTGCAGCTCCGAGCCGGAGGCGGGCGGGACGGGTCTGGGGGCGCCCAGCCTTGCCGGGGGCAGCCTGCTTGTTCGGGGCCGTCATCGTGTTGAAGGCAGCCTTGCGCAACGCGGTCGGCAACATCGTGTCTCTCCCGCGTCCGGCGATGTTCTGGACGAGAACGGCGTGGAGCCTATCGGAACGCAATGGCTCGGCCAAGCTCTGGTTCCGCGGACGTTTCGTCCCGCGGGATCCGCTCAGGCGCCGGACCAGAGCGCGGCGCTGCCCCAGCCCGACAGGGTCCGGTCGATCCAGTCGCGCTGCGGGCCGAGGAGGACGCCCTGGGAGACGCCGCCGCAGGCCTTGCCGGCGGCCCAGGCGGAGACGGCGAGGACGGCGGGCCCGACGCCGATCGGCCCGCCGGAATCGCCCTGGCAGGCGCTGGCGCCGCCGGGACCGGCCCCGAGCCAGACCAGGATGCGGCTCGGTCCGTGGGGCTCGATCACGCCGAGCTCGACGCTGCGATAGGTGCCCGTGCTGCGGGCGTCTCCGGCGGCGGCGACGCCGTAGCCGGACAGGGTCAGGCGCTCGCCGGCCCGCGGCATCGCGGCGCTGAGAGCGGCCGGCACGAAGCGGGCCGGCAGGGGGCTGGCCAGGCGCACCAGGGCAAGGTCGACCGAGCGCCGGCGGCCCGCCACCGCGCCGGCATCGTAGCCCGGATGGAGCGCGCGGGCGGCGATCTCGGCCAGCACCGGCGCGCCGGTCGCGTCCTTGTAGTGCACCCGGTGCTCGGCGCGGGCCGCCACGCAGTGAGCGGCGGTGAGCACCGCGTCCGGGGCCACGACGATGCCGGTGCAGACGCCGCCATTCGCGGACAGCACCATCACGGCCGAGCCCGCCGCCTCGGGGGCGGGGCGGCCGCCCACCACGGCGCCGGCCGGCCCGGAGACCTGCGGACCCAGAACCAGCAGGGCCCCCAGCAGGGACCCCGGCAGGATCAGGGATCTCAGCGAGGCGAGGCCCCCCGGCCGCGTCGCGCGGCGGGTCCGGCCAGCGTTGCGCGCCATCGCGATCCCTTTTCTGGACGGCCCCCACACGGAGACGACGATGACCCCACTACGCGTCGACAGCGCCTTCGTCGAGCCGGTGACGCTGGCGGAGATGCGCGGCGTCCTGCGCCTCGACCCGGATGACGGCGGCGCCGAGGATCCCCTGGTGGAGCGGCTGATCGCGGCCGCCCGGGCACAGGTGGAGGTGGCCACCCGGCGCATCCTGACGCCGGGGCGCTATCGGCTGATGCTCACGGCCTGGCCCGGCGACGGCTGGCTGCCCCTGCCGCTCAGCCCCCTGGTGGCGGTGGCGCGGGCGGGCCTCGTCGACCCCGGTGGCAGCGTCACCGACCTCGCCGCCGGGCTCGTCCGGCTCGGCCCGGACGGGATCGAGGCGCCGGGCCTCGTCATCGACCCGGCGGTGCCGGCCCTCGACCGGCGCGCCGCCCTGGTCGAGGTCGAGGCGGGCTACGGCGGCGCCGGGCCGCCGCTGCCGCCGGCCCTGGCCCAGGCGATCCGGCTCCTCGTGGCCCACGCCTTCGAGCATCGCGGCGACGGGCCCGGCGACGCGGGTCTCCCGCCGGCCCTCGCCGCCCTGGTCGCGCCGCTGCGGCGGATGCGCCTTTAGCGCCTCGCCCCGGAGATCTCCGCCATGCCCCAGCCCCTCACCCGCGTGCCCATCGGCGCGCGCCGCCGCCGCTTCGTGCTCGAACGTCCCGTGGAGACGCCGGACGGCTTCGGCGGCGTGGTGCGCCGGTTCGAGGCCGGTCCGCTGCTCTGGGGCGCGATCGAGCTCCTGCGCCCGGTCGACCGGCTCCGCTTCGGCCGCGCCGAGGCGGTCGCCACCCACCGGGTCCGCTTCCGCTTCGGCCCCACGGTCACGCCGGCGATGCGCCTCGCCAGCGGACCGCGCCGCTTCGCCGTGCGCAGCGCGGGCGATCCGGACGGGCGCCGGCGCGACCTCGTCTGCGAGGTCGCGGAACTGATGGCCGAGGAACGGATGGTCGAGGCCGACGCATGAGCCTCGCCCCCTCCCCCACCAGTCCGCTCCTGGCCCTGCGCGCCGCCATCCTGGCCTACCTCGCCACCGACGCGCCCCTGGCGCGCCTGATGGGCGGCTCCCTGCGCCTCGCCGACGAGCCGCCCCGGGGCGTCGCGCCGGTCTACGCCCTGTTCGGGGACGCCGAGATCCGCGACGATTCCGTCGACGGCGCCCGGCGCCACCGGCACGCCCTCGCCCTGACGGTCTTCGCCCGGCCGGGCTCGCTCCGCAGCGCGGTGGATGCCGCCGAGCGCATCGCCGACCTCCTGTTCGACGCGCCGCTCGCCCTCTCGGGCCACGCCCTCGTGCGCCTCGATCTGGAGGCCATCGCGGTGCGGCGCGATCCCGCCAGCGGCGAGGCCCGCGCCACCCTGACCCTGCGGGCGATCACCGAGCGCCTGTCCGCCTGAGTCCCGAACCCCGAATCCCGCCCCCGAATCCCGATCTCGGAGCCCCCCATGGCAGCGCAACGCGGCAAGGACCTGCTCATCCGCATCTCGACGGCCAGCGGATTTCTGGCGGTGGCGGGCCTGCGGGCCCGGCAGATCGCCTTCAACGCCGAGACGGTGGACGTGACGAACGCCGATTCCGCCGGGCGCTGGCGCGAGCTCCTGGCCGGGGCCGGGGTGCGCCGGGCCGCCCTCTCGGGCTCCGGAGTGTTCCGCGACGAAGCCTCCGATGCCCGCCTGCGGCAGGTGTTCTTCGACGGCACCCTGGAGACCTACCAGATCGTGGTGCCGGGCTTCGGCACCCTGGAGGGCGCCTTCCAGATCACCAGCCTGGAATACCGGGGGGATCACGCCGGCGAGGTGACCTTCGACATGGCCCTCGACTCGGCCGGCCCCCTCGCCTTCACAGCCGCCTGATGGCGAACCGCCGGCGCGGCGAGGTGGCCCTGGCCCTGGGCGCCGAGCGCTACACCCTCTGCCTCACCCTGGGGGCCCTGGCCGAGCTCGAGGACGCCCTCGGGGCCGCCGACCTCACCGACCTTGCCGCCCGCTTCGGCGACGGGCGGCTCAGGAGCCGCGACCTGATCGCGCTCCTCGGCGCGGCCCTGCGGGGCGGCGGCCACGCCCTCGACGCGGAGGCCGTCGCGGCCCTGCCGCTGGCGGGCGACCTCGACGCGATCGGGACGGCGATCGGCGCCGTGCTGGCGGCGGCCTTCGGCGAGGCCCCCGAAACCCCTTGAGCCCCACGGGCGGGACCGCGCCGGAGCCGCCCTCCGCCTTCCCGTGGGACGAGGTGCTGGCGCTGGGCCTTGCCCGCCTGCGCTGGCGACCGCGCGATTTCTGGCGCGCCACGCCGCGCGAACTGATGGCCGCCGCCGGCCTGACCGGGCCCCGCACCGCCCTCGACGGGGCCGCCCTGCGGGACCTGATCGCCCGCTTCCCCGACCCGACCTGATGCGAGGGACCCCGCCATGGCCGAGACCGACCCCGACCGCAGCACCGCCGCCCGCGCCCGGCAGCTGGAGACCCTCGACGGGCTCGCCCAGCGCTTCGGCCGGAGCCTGTCGAAGGCGCTGAGCCTCAATGTCGGGGCCGGGCGCCAGCTCGACAGCGTGCTCGGCACCCTGGCGACGAAGCTCTCCGGCATGGCGGCCAAGGCGGCCCTCAGCCCGGTCAGGGCCGGGATCACCCGGCTGGTGAACGGGATGCTCGGGGCGGGCGGAGCCGGCGCGGACGCGGCCTTCTCCGCCGGCGGAGTCCTGCAGCAGGGCCGGGTGCGCCCCTTCGCGGCCGGCGGCGTGGTGGCCGCCCCGACCTACTTTCCCATGCGCGACGGCCTCGGCCTGATGGGCGAGGCCGGGCCGGAGGCGATCCTGCCGCTGAAGCGCGGCAGCGACGGACGCCTCGGCGTCGCGACGGGCGGCCAGGCCTCCGCCCCGGTGACCATCCACATCGCCACCCCGGACCTCGAGAGCTTCCGCCGCTCGGAGGCGCAGGTGGCCGCCGGCCTCGCCCGGGCGGTGGCCCGGGGCCGGCGCGGCCTCTGAGGCGAACGGAGGAACGCACCATGGCCGACGACCCGCCGAGCGACTTCCACGAAGGTCCGCTTCCCCCTCGATGTCGCCCTGCGCGGCAGCGGCGGCCCCAGCCGCCTCACCGAGATCGTGACCCTGGCCTCGGGCCGGGAGCACCGCAACAGCCGCTGGGCCGATTCCCGCCGGCGCTACGATGCCGGCTTCGGCATCCGCACCCTCGACGCCCTGCACGCGGTGCTGAGCTTCTTCGAGGAGCGGCGGGGCCGGCTCTACGGCTTCCGCTACCGCGACCGCGTCGATGCCACGTCCGGCCCGCCCTCGCGCGGGATCGCGGCCACCGACCAGCTCCTCGGCCTCGGGGACGGGACCACCCGCGTGTTCCAGCTCGCCAAGACCTACGGCACCGGGCCCGCGCCCTATCGCCGGACCATCGCCAAGCCGGTGGCCGAGAGCGTGCGGGTGGCGGTGGACGGCGTCGCGGTGCCGGCGGCCCAGGTCGCCTGCGAGGCCGCCACCGGCCGGCTCACCTTCGCGGCCGACGCCGTGCCGGCAGTGGGCGCCCGGGTGACGGCGGGCTTCGCCTTCGACGTGCCGGTCCGCTTCGACACCGACGACCTCACCGTCGACCTGTCCGCCTTCGCCGCGGGGGAGATCCCGCGGGTGCCGCTCATCGAGATCGTGCCGTAGCCGGGGCGAACCGCAGCGGCCAGGCGCCCGGGCGCCGGATCACGGTGCGGGGCGTGAAGCGCCAGAGGCGCTCGGCGCCGGGAAGCTCCGCGAGATCGGGGGCGTCGAGGACCACCTCGGGCCGGCCGGTCATCTGCAGCAGGTCGCCGGTCGCGAAGTCGACGAACAGGAGCCCGGCCCGCGGGTTGGCGAGCATGTTGCCCAGGGTGTTGAAGAACCGGTTGCCGGAATAGTCCGGCACCGTCAGGACCCCGTCGGCCCCGACCCGGACGAAGCCGGCGGGGCCGCCGCGATGCGAGACGTCGACCTGACGGCGGCCGTCCGCGCCGACGGCGTAGCTCGCCACGAACAGCGTCTCCGCCCCCGCCACCAGGGCCCGGGCCTGCGCGTCCAGGTGGTGCGACCGCTGCGGGGCGGCCGGCGCCGGCGGGACCGGTTCGGGATCCGTCCGGACCCGGATGTATTGCGGGCAGTTGCCGAAGCTCTGCGCCACGCGGATCGCGAAGCCGTCCGGCCTGTCGCGCATCACCGTGCCGTTCAGGCGGTTGCGCCGCCGCGTGCCGAGATCGATCCCGAGGAGGCCGAGGGCGGCACCGTCCGAGAGCCCCGCCTCGGCGGGATCGTCGGGCTGGGGCGCCCCCCGGACCCGCAGGTGCGCGGGGTCGGGCGCGTCGAGGAAGCCCGGCGCCCCGGTCCGCACCGTCGCCCAGGCCTCGCCGTCCGGGTCGACCGTCCCCAGCACCACGTAGGGCAGCTGGCGATAGAAGGCCTGGTGCTGCTCGATCAGGTGGTCGCGGATCACGCGGGGGCCGAGCTCGGCCATCCGCTCGGCGACGCCGACCCGGGCCTGGAGGGCGGTCTCGCCCGCGTGCCAGGGCGGGGCGGGACGGATTTCCGTGGGCGAGCGGGAGGGGACGTCGGTGGGAGACATGTTTGTTCTCCTGCGGAAAGGGTGAGGGTCAGGCGGCGCGCAGCCCTGCCGGCGTCTGCGGGAACGGCACGAAGCCCGGCAGGGCCTCGATGCGGGCGAGCCAGGCGCGGACGGCGCCGTAGGGGGCGAGGTCGACGTTCCCCTCGGGGGCGGCGGCGACGTAGCTGTAGAGCGCCACGTCCGCGACGGTGGGGTGGTCGGCGGCGAGCCAGGACCGCCCGGCGAGCTCGGCCTCGAGACGACCGAGGATGAAGTGGGCCCGGGCGATGACCTCGGCCGCGTCGAAGGCGGCGCCGAACACCGTGATCAGGCGGGCGGCCGCCGGGCCGAAGGCGATGGGGCCGGCCGCCACCGAGAGCCAGCGCTGCACCCGCGCCGCGCCGGCCGCGTCCTCCGGCAGCCAGTCGGTGCGGCCGAGGCGCTTGGCCAGGTAGACCAGGATGGCGTTGGAATCCGGGACGACCGTCTCGCCGTCGACGAGCACCGGCACCTGGCCGAACGGATTCAGCGCGAGGAAGTCCGGCGCCCGGTGCTCGCCCCGGGCGAGGTCGACCTCGGCGATGGCGCAGGGCTGGCCGACCAGGGACAGGAACAGGCGGGCCCGGTGGGCGTGGCCGGACAGGGCGACGTGGAACAGCTTCATGGCAGGTCTCCTCGGGGACAAGGGCGGCACCCGAGCCGGGCGCCGGCGTCATCCGCATTCAAGACCATCACCTGCCTGGGCAGAATACGCTTTCCCTGCAAGCCACCGTTCCACAGAATGGAATAATCGGGAGTGGCGGAGGGCGGCATGGATCGGTGGCAGGCGATGCGGGTCTTCGTCCGCGTGGCGGAGGCTGGGGGCTTCGCCGAAGCGGCACGCCAGCTCCCCATGAGCCCGCCGGCCGTGACCCGGGCGGTGGCGGCCCTCGAAGCGCGGATCGGGGCGCGACTCCTGACCCGGACGACCCGCTCGGTGAAGCTCACCGAGGCGGGCGCGCGCTACCTGGAGGATTGCCGGCGCCTCCTGGCGGAGATCGCGGAGGCGGAGGCCGCCGCGGCCGGCTCCTACGCGACGCCCTCCGGCACCCTGACGGTGACGGCGCCGGTGCAGTTCGGACGCCTCTACGTGCTGCCGGTGCTGACCGAATACCTGGCGCACCACGCCGCCGCCTCGGCCCAGGCGCTGTTCCTCGACCGCGTCGTCAACATGATCGAGGAGGGGGCCGATGTGGGCGTCCGGATCGGCCCCCTCGCGGATTCCGGCCTCGCGGCGATCCGGGTCGGCACCGTGCGCCGGGTGATCTGCGCCGCGCCGGACTACCTCGACCGGCACGGGACTCCCGGGACGGCGCGGGACCTCGCCGACCATGCCCTGATCGGCTCGGCGAGCCTGGGTTTTGGGAGTCTGGGTTTTGGGAGCGCTGCGCCGCGGCCGCGGCTGACCTGCAACACCATCGATTCCGTGCTGGCGGCAGCCCTGGCCGGCCAGGGCCTCGCGCGGCTCCTGTCCTATCAGGTCGCCCCGGCCGTGGCGGAGGGGCGCCTGCGCCTCGTCCTCGACGATCCGGAAGCGGCGGCGATGCCGGTCCACGTCGTGAGCCCCGAGGGGCGGCGGGCACCCGCCAAGGTGCGGGCCTTCATCGATCTCGCGGTGGCGCGGCTCCGGGCCGACCCGCGGGTCAACCCGGCCCGCGCCTGAGAATCCCGCCGGCCGGACCGCCTGCCGAGGAGCCTAGACCATGCGCGACCTGCCCCCCGACCTCGCCGCGCATCTCGCCGGCGGGGCGACCACGCTCTGCCATTGCTGGGCCCTGACCCGGCGCGACGGCGCCCGCCTCGGCTTCACCGACCACGACCGCGACCTCCGCTTCGGCGGCCTGACCTACGCCGCCCGCTCCGGGCTGGAGGCGGCCGAGGCCAGCACCGAGCTCGGCTTCGCCATCGGTGGCGGCGAGGTCGCCGGCGCGCTCTCGGCGGTCGGGCTCACCGACGCCGACATCGCCGGCGGGCTCTACGACGCCGCCGCCGTGGAGACCTGGCTGGTCGACTGGCACCGGCCCGAGACGCGCCTGCTCCTGGCGATCGGCACGGTGGGCGAGGTGCGCCGGGCCGGCACCGCCTTCGTGGCCGAGCTGCGCGGACTGATGGACCAGCTCGACGCCGAGCGCGGCCGGACCTACCGCGCCACCTGCGGGGCCGACCTCGGCGATGCCCGCTGCCGCGTGGACCGCACCGACGCCCGGTTCGCCACCACCGGCACGGTGCTGGCCGTGCCGGAGCCCGGCCACCTCGCCGTCGCCCTGGCGGGGTCTTTCGCGCACGGGTGGTTCGCCGGGGGGCGCCTCGCCTGGATCGGCGACGGCCAGGCCGGACAGGAGGCCGAGATCCGCGACCAGGCCGGCGCGACGGGGACGATCCGCCTGGAGCTCTGGCAGGCCCCGCCGCGCCCGGTGGCGCCGGGCGACCGCTTCCGTCTCACGGCCGGCTGCGACAAGCGCCTCGCCACCTGCCGCGAGAAGTTCGCCAACGTGCCGAATTTCCAGGGTTTTCCGCACCTGCCGGGCAACGACTTCGTGCTGCGCTCCGCCCCCGGCTCCGGCCCGGGCCTCGACGGCGGCAGCCTGTTCCGGTGAGGCCGCCATGACGTTTGAACCGATGACATCCGATTCGATGACCTCCGAGACCATGACCCCCGAGACGATCGTCACCCTGGCGCGGACCTGGATCGGCACGCCCTATCGTCACCAGGCCTCCCTGAAGGGCGTCGGCTGCGACTGCCTCGGGCTGCTGCGCGGGGTCTGGCGCGAGGCCCTCGGCCCGGAGCCCGAGGCGGCCCCGCCCTACGCCGCGTCCTGGGCGGAATCCGCGCCGCCCGGCCGCGATCCCCTGGCGGAGGCGGCCGGGCGCCACCTCGTGCCCGCCGCGGGTCCGCCGCGGGCCGGCGACGTGCTGCTGTTCCGCTTCCGCGCCTCCCTGCCGGCCCGGCACTGCGCCCTCGCCACCGGCGCGGGCACGATGATCCACGCCCATGACGGCGCCGCCGTCACGGAAGTGGCCCTGACGCCCTGGTGGCGCCGCCACCTCGCCCACGCCTTCCGCTTCCCGGGCGTGGGGGGTGGGGCCTAGCCGACGAGGTCGTCGATCGTGGCGGACAGGACCTCGGCAATCCGGCGCAGCGTGTCCACGGTGCCCTCGCGCTTGCCGGTCTCGATCTGCGACAGGAAGGGCTGGGCGATCCCGGCGGCCTCCGCCAGGGCGCGGGCCGTGAGGCCGCGGTGCTCGCGCCAGACGCGGATGCGGTTCTCCCCGCCGAGGATGCGGTCCACCATCGCGGAGGGCAGCAACTCCTCCTCGCCGGCAGCGAGCCGGCGGCGGAACTCCCCGACCGCGAGGCGGTCGGCATTGTCCTCGGCCGCCTCGCTCAGGGCACGGAAATCGGCCTCCGACAGAACGACCAGGCGCTCGCCGGCCGGGGTGACGATGGTCTGGGCGTTCATGGGTGAGAATCCATCAGGGGTGGAAATCCGTTCCGACAGTGTCCCATTCGGCAAGCTCATTCGTAGGCGCTGCCCCGAGGGGCGACCCGGATCACGGCGAGGATCTCGCCCTGGTCCGTATAGAGGACCCGCCAGTCGCCGACGCGCAGGCGAAAGACTCCCGGCTCGCCCTTGAGGGCCTTCACGTTGTTGGCCTGGGTGGCCGGATCGGCCGCCAGCAGGGCGATCTTGGCGCAGATCATCGCCGAGACGTTGGCCGGCATCCGGCTCAGCGTCTTCAGAGCCGCCTTGCTGTAAGCGATCCGTTTCACCTCCGAAACATAGCATAAAGCTATATCGTCGCAAGGGTGACATCGCCCCGACGTCTCAGCCCTCGCCCCCCTATCGGAGCCCGCCATGGCCACGCTGATCCTGCAAACCGCCGGGGCGGCGGCCGGTACGGCGCTGGGGGGCCCGATCGGCGGGATCATCGGCAGCGCCCTCGGGGCGGCGGCGGGCTCCGGCATCGACGCCGCCCTGTTCGGAGGGCTGGCGGGCGGGCGCGCGGTCGAGGGGCCGCGCCTCTCCGACGTGGCGGGGCTCAGCTCCGGCGAGGGCGATCCCATCCCGCGGGTCTACGGCCGGGCCCGCATCGGCGGCACCCTGATCTGGGCGACCCGGCCCCTGGAGGTGGCGAGCACCGCCGCTGCCAGCGCGGCCGGCGGCAAGGGCATCGGCGGCGGCAAGGTCAAGCGGACGAGCTACGCCTACTTCGTCGATCTCGCCATCGGCCTGTGCGAGGGCCCGGTGGCGGGCATCCGGCGGGTCTGGGCGGACGGGCGCGAGCTCGACCTGACCACGGTCACCCTCCGCCTGCATGTCGGCGACGCGGACCAGGCGCCGGACCCGCTCATCGTCGCCAAGGAGGGAGCGGCGAACGCGCCCGCCTATCGTGGCCTCGCCTACGTGGTGTTCGAGCGCCTGGCGCTCGCCGCGTTCGGCAACCGGATCCCGCAATTCGCCTTCGAGGTGCTGCGCCCCGTGGCGGGCCTCGCCGGGATGATCCGGGCGGTCTGCCTCATCCCCGGCTCCACCGAGTTCGGCCTCGACCCGCTGCGCGTCACCGAGGAGGCGGGCTACGGCACGACCCGCCCGGCCAACCGGTTCCAGCTGCAGGCGGGCACCGACGTGACCGCCTCCCTCGACGCGCTCCAGGCGCTCTGCCCGCGGCTGGCCCGCGTCTCCGTGGTGACGAGCTGGTTCGGGGACGACCTGCGCGCCGGGCGCTGCACCCTCGCGCCCCGGGTGGACAACGCCGCCAAGGTGACGAGCGGCGACGTCTGGTCGGTGGCGGGCCTGCGCCGCGACCAGGTGGCGCCCGTCTCGACCGGCCCCGGGGGCGGCCCGGCCTATGGCGGGACGCCCTCGGATGCGGGCCTGACCCGCCTGGTGGCCGACCTGCGCCGGCGCGGCCTCGCGGTGGTGCTCTACCCCTTCGTGATGATGGACGTGCCGGCGGGCAACGCCCGGCCGGACCCGCGCGACCCGGCCGCCGCCGGCCAGCCGGCCTATCCCTGGCGTGGGCGCATCACCTGCGACCCCGCCCCCGGGCAGTCGGCGAGCCCGGACGGCAGCGCCGCGGCCGGCGCGCAGGTCGCGGCCTTCCTCGCGCAGTATCGTCCGTTCGTGCTGCATTACGCGACCCTGGCGGCCGCCTGGGCCGCGGCGGGGAATCCGCTCGCCGGCTTCATCCTCGGCAGCGAGTTCGTCGGCCTCACCCGGGTGCGGGCGGAGGCGGGCCGCTACCCCGCCGTGGAGGGCTTCCGCAGCCTGGCGACGGCCCTGCGCCAGCGCCTCGGCCCGGACGTCAAGCTCGTCTACGCCGCCGACTGGACGGAATACGGCGCCGACGTGCGCGACGGCGGTGCCACGGTCCGCTTCCCCCTCGACGCGCTGTTCGCGGACCCGGCCATCGACGCGGTGGGGATCGACTACTACCCGCCCCTGACCGACTGGCGCGACGGGGACGCCCATGCCGACCTGGCGCTCGCCGATTCGATCTACGACCCGGCCTACCTCAAGGGCCAGCTCGGGGCCGGCGAGGCCTTCGACTGGTCCTATGCCGGCGAGGCCGACCGGGCGGCGCAGGTCCGCACCCCGATCACCGACGGGCGCTTCGCCAAGCCCTGGATCTTCCGGGCCAAGGACCTCGTGGGCTGGTGGGCGAACCCGCACGTCGAGCGGGACGGCGGTCTCGAGACCGGCGCGACGGCCTGGGTGCCGCGGGGAAAGCCGATCTGGCTCACCGAGATCGGGGTGCCGGCTGTGGACAAGGGCACCAACGGCCCCAACGTCTTCCCCGACCCGAAATCCGCCGAGAACGCCCACCCGCCCGCCTCGCGCGGCAGCCGCGACGACCTGATCCAGGTCCGCGGCCTCGCGGCGATCCTGGGGCGGTTCGACGCCGGCCTGCCCGGCTTCGAGGCCGCCCACAACCCGGTCTCGCCGGTCTATGGCGGGCCGATGGTGCCGGCGGACGGGATCTTCGTCTGGTGCTGGGACGCCCGGCCCTACCCGGCCTTTCCCGACTTCGACACCGTCTGGGCCGATGCCGGCAACTGGCCGGTGGGACACTGGATCGGCGGTCGGATCGAGGGGCTGGAGCTCGACCGGCTCGTCGCCGCGATCCTGGCCGATCTCGGGATCACCGTGCCGGCCGCCATCACCGCCGACGCGACCCTCGACGGCTACGTCATCGACCGGCCGATGTCGGCCCGGGCGGCCCTGGAGCCCCTGGCGCAGCTCTACGGCCTCGACGTCTCCGCCGCGGCCGGCACGCTGATCGTGCGCGGTCCGCGCCGGGCCGTGCCCCTGCCCCTCGCGACGGACGACCTTGTGGTCCTGCGCGACGCGGAGGCCCCCCTGGCCCGGGTCCGGGCCGAGGAGGCGGAGCTGCCGCGCTCCCTGGCGATCGGCTTCACCGACGGCGAGACCGCCGAGTACCGCCGGGCGAGCGCCGCCGCGACCCGGCCGACCGGCCGGCGCCGGCGCGAGACCCGGATGGAGGCCGCCGTGGTGACCCGGCGCGCCTGTGCCGAAGCCCTGGCGGAGGCCGCCCTCGACGCCGCCCTCGCGGCCCGCGACACCGCGCGCTTCACCCTGAGCCCGCGCCGGATCGACCTGGCGCCGGGCGACCTCCTGGCCCTGCCGGGGGAGCGCCTGCCGCACCGGATCCTGCGCATCGCCGACAGTCCGCGCGGACGCACGATCGAGACGCGGGGCGTCCCCCTCCAGGGCCGGGCGCCGCGCGCGGGCGAACCGGCCGGATCGCGCCCGCGCCGGGCGGTGCCGGCCCTGGCCGGGCCGCCCTTCGCCGTCGCCCTCGACCTGCCGGCCGACCGCGGCACCCCGACCGCCCTGCAGGCGCTGGCGGTGACGGCCGACCCCTGGCCCGGGCCGATGGCGATCTGGCGGGCGGAGGGCGAGGACGCCCCGCTGGTGCCGCAGGCCTTCGTCGACCACCCCGCCTGCCTCGGCGAGACCCTGGCGCTGCTGCCGCCCGGCCCGCTCTGGCGCTTCGACCGGGGCACGGCCCTCACGGTCCGCCTGCGCCATGCCGGGGACCTCGAGGCCATCGGCGAGGCGGCGGCCCTGGCGGGCGGCAACCTGTTCGCGGTGCGCAGCGCCGGGGACGGGGCGATCGAGCTGATCGCGACCGCCGGCGCCACGCTGGTGGGACCGGACACCTACCGGCTCACCGGGCTCCTGCGCGGGCTTGCCGGCAGCGAGGCGCAGGCGGGGCGCGCGGCCCCGGTCGGCAGCCTGATCGTGCGCCTCGACGGGGCGGTGGTGCCCCTGGTCGAGCGCCTCGACGAGGCCGGCCGGCCGTTCCGCTACCGCATCGGCCCGGCGGCGCGCGATCCGGCCGATCCGGCCACCGTCGCGCTGCGCGCCACGGCGGGCCTCACCGCCCTCCGCCCCTTGCGCCCCGTCCACCTCCGGGCGCGGCGGGCGCCGGGGGGCGTGCGCCTCGCCTGGATCCGTCGGGCCCGGCGCGACGGCGATTCCTGGGACGCCGTCGAGGTCCCGCTGGAGGAGCCCGAGGCCTACCGGGTCACGGTCTACGCCGCCGGGGGCCGGCCCCTCCGGACCCTGACCGCGGACCGCGCGGACCTCCTCTACGCAACGGCGGACGAGGCGGCGGATTTCGGCGCACCCCAGAGCCACCTCGACGTGGCGGTGGCGCAGGTCGGCGCGGCGGCCGGGCCCGGCCCCGAGGCCCGGGCGCAGGTGCCGGTGGAGCCCGCCTGATCCCGCGATTCCCCCCAGTCCCGAGAAGCCCGGAGCCGGACGATGCCCGAGACCACCCCGACCTTGGCGCTGCCGCTGATCGCGGCCGGCCAGGCCCAGAAGCACGTCACCCACAACGAGGCCCTGATCCAGCTCGACGCCCTCGTGCAGCTCGCCTGCCGCGACAAGGACCTCGGCGCCCCGCCGGCCAGCCCCGCCGAGGGCGACCGCTACCTCGTTCTGAGCGCCGGTCCGACCGGGGCCTGGACCGGCCTGTCCGGCCAGATCGCCCAGTTCCAGGACGGGCGCTGGCGGGGCCTCGCGCCGAAACCGGGCTGGCTCGCCTGGATCCTCGACGCGGACGAACTCTACGTCTTCACGGCGGCCGGATGGGTCGGGTTCCGTAGCACCCTCCGGCAGCTCCAGACCCTGACCCGCCTCGGCATCGGCACCACGGCCGACGCCGCCAACCCCTTCGCGGCCAAGCTGAACACCGCCCTCTGGACCGCCCTGACGACGGCCGAGGGGGGAACCGGCGACCTGCGCTACACCCTCAACAAGGAGGCGCCCGGCAACGTGCTCTCCCTGCTGTTCCAGAGCGCCTTCACGGGACGGGCCGAGATCGGGCTGTCGGGCAACGACGATCTGACGATCAAGGTCGCGCCCGACACCGGCGGATTCCGGGAGGCGCTGCGGGTCGACCGGGCGACGGGCCGGGTCGACCTCGCCGGGCCGCTCCCCGCCCCCCTCCTCGGGGCGCCGGCCCTCCGCCTGACCCAGGACCTCGCCACGGCAGCCGCTCCCGACGGCAGCCGATTGGCCGGCGGCCTGACCATGCAGGCGTCGAGCGGGGGCCTGTCCTGGACCGTTGCCGGCCTCGCCGGAACGGGCGGAACGTCGGGCGGCTTCCCGGGGGCCTCGCGGTCTTCGTCAAGCCGGCGGACGGCACCCGCGCCGGCGCTTTGCGCGAGGCGGCGCGCTTCGGACCGGACGGCAATCTCGGCCTCGGCACCAGCACTCCCGCGACGACGCGGCTCGGGGTCGCGGGCATCATCGCCCACACCGCCGACAACAGCTGGAGCCTCGGCACGCCGGCGCTGCGCGCCTCGGTGCTCTACGCCGGAACCGGGGCGATCAGCACCTCCGACGCCCGCGAGAAGACGCCGGTCGCTGCCCTCTCGCAGGCCGAGATCGCCGCCGCCCGCAGCCTGGCCCGGGAGATCGGCACCTTCCGGTTCCATGACGCCGTGGCGCGGAAGGGGGACGGGGCCCGGCGCCACGTCGGCCTCACCGTCCAGCGCGCCGTCGCGATCCTGGAGGCCGAGGGTCTCGATCCCTTCGCCTACGGCTTCGTCTGCCGCGATGCCTGGCCGGCGGTCGCCCCGCAGGATGCCGTCGCGGGCACGGAGGCCGTGCGCGACGCGGACGGCACCACGATCGCGCCGGCCGTCCCGGCGCGGGCGGCGTGCCCCGGACGCGAGGCCGGCGAGCGCTACGGCTTCCGCACCGACCAGCTGCTGCTGTTCCTCGCCCGCGGCCTCGAGGCCCGGCTCACCGCCCTGGAGGCGGCCGCCGGTCCCTGATCCGCGTGGTCGCGGTCAGCGCAGGTATCCCGCCGCCCGCAGGTCGGCCTCGACCGCCGCGCACAGGGCGGCCAGCGGGTTGTCGTTCTGGGCGGCGGGCGGCGTGACGGGCCGCATGGGTGGGAAAGCCAGATCGGGCGGGAAGGCCGGATCAGGCGGAAAGGCCAGATCGGGCGGCTGGGTCGGCTGTTCCCGGGCGATGTCGCCGGTCTCGGCCTCGCGTCGCAAAGCAGCCGAGATAAGCTTTCGCAGCATGTCCGCCTCCCGATCCGGCCGCCTGTCCAAGTAGCGCGCCAGTTATCGCGCAAGTCTAGTCATCAATCAATCAACCGGAGACAGGGCATGAACCTCAGTGCCATCGGCGAAGCCGTGCTCATCGCGCGGGAGGGGCGCCGCCTCACGGCCTATCGCGACAGCGTCGGGATCTGGACCATCGGCATCGGCCACACCGCGGCGGCCGGGCCGCCCCTGGTGACGCCCGGCCTGCGCCTGAGCGAGGCGGCCTGCGACGCCCTCTTCCGCCGCGACGTCGCCCGCTACGTCCGGGCGGTGGACGACGACGTCCGAGACGCCTTGCCTGACCCCTTGCCCGAAGCCTTGCCCGACCACGCCTTCGACGCCCTGGTCTCGCTCTGCTTCAACATCGGCCCGTCGGCCTTCGCGCGCTCCACCGTCGTCCGGCGCCTGAGGGCCGGCGACCGCGACGGCGCCGCCGCGGCGATCCTGCTGTGGAACCGCCCGGCCGCGCTGATCCCGCGGCGCAGCGCCGAGCACGACCAGTTCGTGACGCCCTACGACCGCGCCCTGCCGCGGGCGCGCCGGAGCGACGCGGCACAGGTTCCCGCGCCGAGTCCCCTGGCGCCGTCCCTTCCTGCATCCCTTGCCCCGTCCCTGCACCCACCCCTGCCCGCGCCGCGCCGAACCGTGCCGCGCGTCCCGCCGCTACCGAGCCGCGGCCCCGACCCGGCCCCCGATCCGGCGCCCGGGCGGCCCGTCACCCTGGCTCGCCTGTGGGCCAACCTCCGCAACCGCCTGCGCGGCGGCCCCTGAGGGCCGGTCTCCCCGCCCTCGCTTCGATGTCCCCACCGATGGAGTCCGCGATGTTCCGATACGTCCCCGTGACCGTGCGCGCTTGCCCCTTCGCCGCCGCGAGTCTCGCCCTCGCCCTCGCCCTCGCCCTCGCGGCGCCCTCCGCCGCGTCGGCCGCATCGCCGACCGCCGCCGTCACCGTCCCCTGGGGCGATGCCCTCGCGGCGGCCATCCAGGGCATCGGCAGCGTGGTGGTCCCCCTCGCGGTCACCGCCCTGATGGCGGCCCTGGCGCGGATCGCCGGTCCCCTGCGGGTGCTGATCACCGCCAGTCTGGTGGAGCATCTGGTGCGCAATGCCGGCGCCTACGCGGTCAACGCGGTGGCGGGGGCGGCGCAGGGCCGCACGCTGACGGTCCCGGTGGGATCGCTGGTGATCGCGGGGGCCGTGCAGCGCGGCCTCGACGCGGCGCCGGGCTGGCTGATCCAGGCCGCGGGCGGCGTGGACGGCCTCGGCGAGAAGGTGTTTCGCAGCCTCCCCCTGGCGGAAGAGGCGACGGTCGCCAACACACTGGTGCCCGCGCTCCGGGCGGCGCGGATGCCCCGGCCGGCCTGACCGACCGGTACCTTCGCGGGCGGGGGGAGTCTCACGAGGGAGGGGGCCTTGCAGAAGATTGCCCTGGAAGCCGCGCACCTGCTCGTCTCACAGGAAGGCGCGGGATGGATCGTCGCCGTCCTCCTCGGCCTCGCCTGCTTCCATCTCCACCGGGAATCGATGCGTGCCCAGGAGGCGCGCCTCGGGACACCGGCGCCACCGCGACCGCCCTCGAGCGGGCCTCGCAGAGCCATGCGGCCGTGGCGGCCGCCCTGGAGAGCCGGACCCGGGTGCTGGACGACCTCGCGCGCGTCATCGCCGAACTCGCCCGCAGCGTCGAGCGCAACGACGAGCGCGCGCGGGAGAAGCTGGACGACATCCTGCGCCGGCTCACCGAGACCCGGCCACGCCCCTGAGGACACGCCATGGACCGCCTTGCCTTCCTGCTGAATCGCCGCCGCGACCGCCGCCGGGTGGCGGCCCTGCGCCTGCACGCCGCCCGGGCGGGGTTCGACCGCTCGTCCCTGGCCCTGCGACGGGCGGCCCTGGCGCATATCGACGGCCAGGCCCTGGTCGGAGCGACGCTGCGGGCGACCCTCGCGCGGCTCGCCGCCCAGGGCCCCGGGCCGGCCTGACCCGCCCGCCCCCGGGAGACCGGCGGGAACCGAATGGCCGAGGTTGGGCTTGGCTCCGCATTCAGGGCACATTCAGTGCATCCTCCCTAGACATCGTCCCATGCGCATCCTCCTCGCCCTGGTGTTGATCGGACTAACCGTCGCGGGCTTCGCGACGGGCTCCATCGACACGTTCGCGGAGGAGACGACGGCGGGGACCGGGGCGATCGTCGCGCCGCTGGCCGCCATCCCGCGCAGCGAGACCTGCCTCAGCCCGGCGGACCTGCGCGAGGCGGTGGCGGACAAGCGGGTGATCGCCCCGGTGGCGGCCATCCGCGCCGCCCGCCAAGTGATCCCCCGGGCCGAGATCCAGCGGGCGCGCCTGTGCCGGAACGACGAGACCCTCGTTTACCTGCTCACCGCCCTGCGCCGGGACGGCCAGTTCGTCCACGTCGTCGTCGACGCCACCACCGGGCAGGTCAGCGGTCCGTGAAGGGCTTTCGACCGGAAGCCGTTTCGCGCCGGCGCGGAGACGTCTAACGTGCGGGCCGCGCCGACCCGCGGGTCCAGGCCATCATCGTAGGAGTTCGGGACCGTGCGGTTGCTCGTCGTGGAGGATGACCGGGACATCAACCGGCAGGTGGTGAACGCCCTCGAAGAGGCCGGCTACGTCGCCGACAAGGCCTTCGACGGCGAGGAGGGCGGCTATCTCGGCGAGAACGAGCCCTACGACGCGATCATCCTCGACATGGGCCTGCCCAAGACCGACGGCGTCAGCGTGCTGCAGAAGTGGCGCCGGGCCGGCATCAAGACCCCGGTCATCATCCTCACCGCCCGGGACCGCTGGTCGGACAAGGTCGATGGCTTCGATGCGGGGGCCGACGACTACGTCACCAAGCCCTTCCACATGGAGGAGTTGATGGCCCGCGTGCGCGCCCTGCTGCGGCGCGCAGCCGGGCACGCCACCAGCCAGATCGCCTGCGGGCCGGTGGTGCTCGACACCCGCTCCGGCCGCGTCTTCGTGGATGGCAACCCGGTCAAGCTGACCAGCCACGAGTACCGGCTGCTCTCCTACCTGATGCATCATACCGGCCGGGTGGTCTCGCGGGCCGAGCTGACGGAACACCTCTACGACCAGGATTTCGACCGCGATTCCAACACCATCGAGGTCTTCGTCGGCCGCCTGCGCAAGAAGCTCGCCGTCGATCTGATCCAGACCGTGCGGGGCCTCGGCTACCTCGTCGATCCCAACCAGCCCGCGCCGCGGGTGTGATCTCAGCAGGCTCCGGCAAGGTCGGTCCGCGCGAAGCCGTCGCCGTTGAAGTGCAAGAGGGCGGTATGGATCTCGGCCATCGCGTCGGCGAAGCAATCGCCCATGTTGGGTTGGGCCGGGTGCCCCGTTCCCTTGCCATACCGGGCGGAGGCCGCGATCGCCTGCCTGCCGCTTGGGGGGATCGCCACCAGGGCCGACGCGTCGACAAACATCAGGCATCACCGCTGATTTCGTCGTAGACAGCCTTGTCGGCTTCGAGCCCGCTCGGTGGATAGGAAGCGATACGCTCCTGTATCAGCCGAATCCGCTCACGCAGGCTGAACGTCTCGGCATCGCGTCGCAATGGGTTGCCGACGGCGAGCTTGAGGGCGTCGGTGAGAGCAATGCCCTTTCGCTCGGCGCGCATGCGCACGAGCCGATCGGCTTCGGGGTCGCGGATGTGGAGTGTCATGGTCGAGTCTTCGCCCCTCTCCGCGCATTCTGCGATCCTGGGATCACGGACGGCCATCCGAGCCGGCTTGCGAAGTCTCTTGCAAAGTCTCTTGCGAAGCCTCTTGAAAAGCCCCTCGCAAAGCGCCTTTCGAGACGTCTGGCGTAACGCATTCGCCAGGCGCGTCGGCATCCGCACACGCGAGACGGCCCCCGATGTGTACGGAACGTCGCCACCCTGTCTCTATCAATCCGTCGCGCGGCCGGGGGCATTGCGCAAAGATCAGACATCGACGACGGACGCCGCATGATCCCCTCCCCCTCCTGGCTCCCGATGCGCCGCCGCTCGATCGCGGTGCGCCTCGCCACCTCGGCCTTGCTGGCGAGCTCGGCGATCCTGCTGATCGCCGCCTGGATCCTCACGACCCTGTACCGCGAGAACACCGAGCGGGCCTTCGACAGCCGCCTGCTGGTCTACGCCAACAACCTCGCCACCGACCTCGTCTCGCCCAACGACCCGGAGAGCCGCTCCTTCACCCTGAGCGATCCGCGCTTCGACCTGCCCCTGTCGGGCTGGTACTGGCAGATCGGCCGGCCCGACGCGAAGCCGCGCGACCTGCGCACCTCGCGCTCCCTGGTGGGCGTGCCCCTGAAGGCGGCCGGCACCCCCGACACCAAGGCGGGCATCGGCCAGATCCGCCAGGGCTACGGCCGGGCCCAGGACGAGCGCCGCCTGCGCATCATCGAGCGCGACGTCGATCTCGGCGAGGAGGGCCGCTACACCGTGCGGGTCGCCGGCCCCGCCGACGAGATCGAGAACGACGTCGACCGCTTCCGCTTCTCGCTGATGGTCACCTTCGGGCTCCTCGGCCTGTCGCTCGCCCTGACGACCCTGCTGCAGATCCGCTTCGGCCTCGCGCCGCTCGCCAAGCTGCGCACGGCGCTCGGCGCCATCCGGCGGGGTGAATCGGACCGCATCACCGGCGAGTATCCGCGCGACATCGCCCCCCTGGCGGGCGAGGTGAACCTGCTGATCGAGACCAACCGGGAGATCCTGGAGCGGGCGCGGACCCAGGTCGGAAACCTCGCGCATGCCCTGAAGACGCCGCTCTCGATCATCGTCAACGAGGTCGGCGCCGCCGATGCGCCCGGGGAGCTCGCCGCCAAGATCCGCGAGCAGGCCGCGGTGATGCGCGACCAGGTGAACTACCACCTCGACCGCGCCCGGGCCGCGGCGCTCGCCGGCACCCTCGGCACCTCGACGGAGGTCGAGCCGGCGCTCGCCGGCCTCGTGCGCACCTTCGGCAAGATCTACCGCGACAAGGACATCGCCTACGAGGTCCACGTGCCCGCCGGCCTGCGGTTCCGGGGCGAGCGCCAGGACTTCGAGGAGATGATCGGCAACCTCGTCGACAACGCCTCGAAATGGGCCCACGGCCGCGTGGCGATCCGCGCCGAGGCGGTGGGCAAGAACGATTATCCCCACCTTCTCGTGGCGATCGAGGACGACGGACCGGGCCTCGCCCCGGAGGACCGGGCGGACGTGCTCGGCCGCGGCCGCCGCCTCGACGAGACCAAGCCCGGCTCCGGGCTCGGCCTCTCCATCGTGGCCGACCTCGCGGCGCTCTATCGCGGCCGCTTCCGCCTGGAGGAGGCGACGCTGGGCGGCCTGCGGGCGGTGATCGAGGTGCCGGGCGATGCACCGGCCGGCGTAGCCCCGCACTGAGCCGCGGGCCCGCCGACGGTCGCGCGCCGGCGTGCGGGCGGCCGATCGCCGGCCGGGATCGCGGCGCCCGGTTTCCCCGCCCGCCGTCATGCTCTAGGGTTGCGCCCTCCCCCCGAAGTGCTGCGCGTGACACCGTGTCGCCCGAGGCTCGCATCGTGCCGGCGGGAGCCCGCGTCTACATGCAAGCGGGGCAGCGTTCGGGGCGTGATGACGGCACTTTGGTTCATACTGGCGTTCATGACCGGCGCGGCGGTGTTCGCCCTGCTCTGGCCGATGTCGCGCCGGGCCAATCCCGCCGCTCCGCCGGAGGGCGGTGGCCTCGCCACTGAGACGGGCTTCTACGAGGACCAGCTGCGCGAGATCGAGCGGGACGAGGCCCGCGGCCTGATCGCGGCCCCGGAGGCGGAGGCCGCGCGCACCGAGGCGGCCCGGCGGCTTCTGCGTGCCAACCGCGCCGGCGTCCCGGCCGCCCAGGACATCGCCGAGCCGGCCTTGCGCCAGCGCCGGGCGGCCTCAGCCTTCGCGCTCTCGACGATCCCCCTGGTCGCGCTCATCGCCTACGGCCTCTACGGATCGCCCCACATGCCCTCCCAGGGCCAGGCCGAGCGGGCGGCGGCCCAGAACGGCGACCAGGACCTGCTCAAGGCCATCGGCCAGATCGAGGCGCGGCTCGCGGCCGACCCCACCGACGGTCGTGGCTGGTTCGTGCTCGCCCCCGTCTACATGCGCATGGGCCGCTTCGACGACGCCGCCCATGCCTACGAGGCCGCCACCCGCATCCTCGGCGAGAGCGCGCAGCGCCTGTCCGACTGGGGCGAGGCCCTGGTGGCGGCGGCCAACGGTGCCGTCACGCCCCAGGCCAAGGCCATCTTCCAGCGCGCGGTCGAGATCGACGGGCAGGTCGCCAAGCCGAAATTCTACCTGGCGCGGGCGGCCGAGCTCGACGGCGACATTCCCCAGGCGGTCCAGCGTCTCCAGGCCATGGCCGACGCGGCGCCGGCCGACGCGCCCTGGCTGCCCCTGGTGCGCGAGAACCTGGCGCGCCTGAAGGGCGAGGCCGCGCCCGGCCAGACGAAGGCGCCCGAGCCCGGCGCCGCGGCCGCCCTCCAGGCCCTGCCCCCGGCGAGCCGCGACGGCGCCATCCGGGCCATGGTCGACAGCCTCGACAAGCGCCTGGCCGACCGGGGTGGAAGCCTGGAGGACTGGCTCCGCCTGGTGCGCTCCTACGGGGTGCTTCAGGAACGCGACAAGGCGAAGGACGCCCTGGAGCGGGCGCGCAAGGCGCTCGGCGACGATCCCGAGGCGAAGACCCGCCTCGACGCGATCGCCGCCGAAGCCGGTCTGGCAGGAACTCCCACGGATCCGGCCGCGGCCACGCCCGCGCCGTCCGCCTCTTCCACGAAGACTGGGACCGCCTCCGACGAGGCCGCCCGAGCCGGCACGGAGGCCGCCGTCGCGGCCGTGAAGGCGATGCCGGCGGCCGAGCGCGACGCCGCCATCCGCGGCATGGTCGCGGGTCTCGATCGCCGCCTGGCCGCCAAGGGCGGCAGCGTCGACGACTGGCTGCGGCTCATCCGCTCCTACAGCGTGCTCGGCGAACGCGAGCGCGCCCTGCAGGCCCTCGATCGGGCCCGCATGGCCTTGAGCCCCGACGCGGGGGCGATGGAGCGCCTCGGCGAATTGTCGCGCGAGCTCAGCCTCCAGCCCAGCGCGAAGCCGGGCAATGCGGCGGCAAGACCCTAGCCCCTGACAATCGGTCCCGGCCCCGGCCCTTGACCCGGGTGGCGCCCCGGCCGACACCGGAGGCTGCAAGAAACCCCGCCCGGAGGTCCGGCGCGGGACGCGCCCCGCCCCATCGTCCGAGCCATCAACCGGGACCCTGCCCACGTGACCCGCAAGAGCCGCCGCCTGATCCTGATCGCCGCCTGCGGCGCCGTGCTGGCGCTGGCGCTCGGCCTGATCCTGTCGGCCATGAGCGGGTCGATCGTGTTCTTCCGTTCGCCCACCGAGGTGGCCGCGCAGACCGTGGCCCCGGGCACGCGCTTCCGCCTCGGCGGCCTGGTGAAGGACGGTTCGCTCCAGCGTGGCCCGGACCAGACCGTCGACTTCGCGGTGACCGACACCAACGCCACCATCGCGGTCCAGTACCGCGGCCTGCTGCCAGACCTGTTCCGCGAGGGCCAGGGCGTGGTCGCCGAGGGCACCCTGCTGCCGGGCGGAATCTTCCGGGCCGACACGGTTCTGGCCAAGCACGATGAATCCTACATGCCGCGCGAGGTCGCCGACGCCCTCAAGGCGCAGGGCCGGTGGCAGGAGGGCAAGGGCATGGTCGACAAGCCCGCCGCGGCCGCCCCCGAGACCAAGACGGGCTCTGAGACCAAGACGGCCTCCGAGACCAAGACGATCTCGGAGACCAAGACGGCCGCCGGCGACAAGACCCTCGGCCAGCGCAGCGAGCGATGATGCCGCGCGCGCCCCGGCCGGTTTCCCTTCGGCCCCGCGTCCCGCGGCACATCCTCCCTTGGAAGGACACCCCGCCTTGCTGATCGAGGTCGGCCATTTCGCGCTCGCCCTGGCGCTCGCCCTCTCCCTGGTCCAGGCGGTCATGCCGGTCTGGGCTGCCCGTTCGGGCGACCAGGCCCTGCGGGCCGTGGCGACGCCAGCCGCCCTCGGCGCCTTCGCCTGCATCCTGTTCGCGTTCGGGGCGCTGACCTACGCCCACGTCACGTCGGACTTCTCGGTCCTCAACGTGATCGAGAACTCCCACACGGCGAAGCCCTTCCTCTACAAGATCTCCGGCGTGTGGGGGAACCACGAGGGCTCGATGCTGCTCTGGGTCCTCATCCTCGCCCTGTTCGGGGCCCTGGTGGCGGTGTCGCGCGAGTCCGTGCCGCCGACCCTGCGGGCGAACACCCTGGCGGTGCAGGGCCTGATCACCTTCGTGTTCGTGCTGTTCATCATCACGACCTCGAACCCGTTCACCCGGGTGAGCCCGGCCCCGGTGGAGGGCAACGACCTCAACCCGCTGCTCCAGGATTTCGGCCTCGCGGTGCACCCGCCGCTCCTCTACGTCGGCTATGTCGGCTTCTCGATCACCTTCGCCTTCGCCATCGCAGCGCTGATCGACGGCCGCATCGACGCGGTCTGGGCCCGGGCCGTGCGGCCCTGGACCCTGATCGCCTGGAGCTTCCTGACGCTCGGCATCGCGATGGGCTCGTACTGGGCCTATTACGAGCTCGGCTGGGGCGGCTGGTGGTTCTGGGATCCGGTTGAGAACGCCTCGCTGATGCCTTGGCTCGCCGGCACCGCCCTCCTGCACTCCACCGTGGTGATGGAGAAGCGCGACGCCCTCAAGGTCTGGACGGTGCTGCTGGCCATCCTCACCTTCTCGCTCTCGCTGCTCGGCACCTTCATCGTGCGCTCGGGCGTGCTGACCTCGGTCCATACCTTCGCCACCGACCCGACCCGCGGCGTCTTCATCCTGGCGATCCTGATCCTGTTCATCGGCGGCTCGCTCACCCTGTTCGCCTGGCGGGCGCCGATGCTGCGCCAGGGCGGCATCTTCGCGCCGATCTCCCGCGAGGGCGCGCTGGTGATGAACAACCTGTTCCTGGCCGCCGGCTGCGCCACCGTCTTCGTCGGCACCCTCTACCCGCTGCTGCTGGAGATGCTGACCGCCGAGAAGATCTCGGTCGGGCCGCCCTTCTTCAACTACACCTTCGTGCCCCTGGCGATTCCGCTGCTGCTCATCGTGCCCTTCGGCCAGACCCTGGCCTGGAAGCGCGGCGACGTGCACGCGGCGACCCAGCGCCTGTTCGCCGCACTGGCCGCCGCGCTGGTGGTCGGCCTCGCCGTGACGGCCCTGACCTGGGGCGGCCCGATGATGGCCCCCGTGGGCATCGGCCTTGGCGCCTACCTCGTCATCGGCTCCGCCATGGAGATCGTGTCCCGCGCCCGCGGCTATGGGAACAACCGCGCCCGGGGTGCCGCGATCTGGCGCCGCGCCGCCGGCCTGCCGCGTTCCGCCTGGGGCACGGCGATGGCCCATGCGGGCGTCGGCGTCGTGGTCCTGGGCATCGCCGCCCAGGGCTGGGCGACGGAGGGGCTGAAGACCCTCAAGCCCAGCGAGTCCCTCGCCTCCGGCCCCTACGTGGCGACCCTCGACCGGGTCGGCCCGCGCACCGGGGAGAACTACGCCGAGACCACCGCCTTCCTGACCATCCGCAACGCCGGCGGCGATTTCGTCGGCACGGTGGAGACCGGCAAGCGGTTCTATCCGAGCCGGAAGATGACGGTGACGGAATCCGGCCTGCTTACCATCGGCGCGAGCCAGGTCTATGCCAGCCTCGGCGAAGTCCTCCCGGAAGGCGCCATCGGGCTGCGGCTCTACTACAAGCCCCTCGTGCTGCTGATCTGGCTCGGCGCCGTGGTGATGGCCCTCGGCGGCGCGATCTCCCTCACCGACCGGCGCATGCGCGTCGGCGCCCCGGCGCGGGCACGGGCCAAGCCCGTCCCGCCCCGCATGGCCCCCGCCGAATGAGCCGGGTCGCGCGCCTCCCGCGCCTCGCCCTGGCGCTCGGCCTGACGCTGGCCGACGCCGGCAGCGCCCTGGCGGTGCAGCCGGACGAGGTGCTGAAGGACCCGGTCCTGGAAGCGCGGGCGCGGGACATCTCGTCCGGCCTGCGCTGTCTCGTCTGCCAGAACCAGTCCATCGACGATTCCGACGCGCCCCTCGCCCGGGACCTGCGCCTCATCGTGCGCGAGCGCCTGACCGCCGGCGACGACGACCGGCAGGTGCAGGCCTACGTGGTCGGGCGCTACGGCGAGTACGTGCTCCTGCGCCCCGTCTTCGCCCTGCACACCCTGCTCCTGTGGCTGACCCCGGTCGCGGTGATCGGTCTGGGCCTGTTCGGCCTCTGGCGCCTGTCCCGCCGCCGCCCCGACGCGGCTGCCGCAAGCCTCAGCGCCGAAGAGCGGGCGGAGATCGCTGCCCTGACCCGGCGGGACTGAGCCAAGCCGGCGAGAAGCCGCGCTGGCCGTCGACGTCGATCCCGCCCGCCTCCGCGACGCGGCCTCTAAGGATCGGGGTGCGCGGCGCCCGCGCCGACGCCTCGCTTTCGCCCCAGTGCGGCACGAGACAGGCCCCTGGCGACGGATCCCGCAGCCGGCGCAGCTTTACGAAGTCTTTACCCTGACTTGCGAGCGTCCCGTGCCATGCCGATCGCCTCGCTTCCCCGCATCGCCGCCCTGGCCGGAGCCGCCCTCGTGGCCGCCCTGTCCGCGCTCCCCGCACAGGCGCATCCCCACGTCTGGGTGACCACCATGGCCGAGATCGCCTATGGCGAGGGCGGCCGCGTGACGGGTGTCCGCCACGCCTGGACCTTCGATGCCTCGTACTCGGCCTTCGTGACCCAGGGGCTGGACAAGAACAACGACGGCAAGCTGACGCCGGACGAGCTCGCGGGTCTCGCCGCCGAGAACACCGCCAACCTCGCCGAATTCGCCTACTTCACGAAGATGAAGGTCGGCGGCAAGGAGCAGGCCTTCACCGATCCCGTCGAGCCCCGCATGGCGATGGAGGGCGACAAGCTGACCCTGAGCTTCCTCCTGCCCTTGAAGTCGCCGGTGGCGCAGGGCCGCGGCGTGACGGCCCTGGAGGTCTACGACCCGACCTTCTTCGTCGCCTTCAGCCTCGCGGAGGGTGCGGATGCCGCCCGCCTCGCCGGAGCCCCGGCCGGCTGCGCCGCCACCCTCACCCGCCCCAAGACCGAGACGCCCGACGCCAAGACGGGCGATGCCAAGACCGGCGAGACCAAGCCTGGCATGTCGGAGGCGTTCTTCGAGGCGCTGACCTCGGCCTCGAACTACGGCCTCCAGTTCGCCAACCGGATCATCGTCGCGTGTCCGTAGGCAGCGCCCTTGACGCCGCCCGCCCGGACGGGCGGTCCCGCCTCGCCCGGCAGGTCCTCCTCGTCCTGGTGGCCGCCGCCCTCGCGACCCTGATCGTCGCCGGCCTCGCCTGGCTGGTGAGCCCGAGCGTGACCGCGCCGCCGCCGCGCTCGCCCTTCGGAATCGGTTTCCGCGAGGCCGCCCCGTCCGCCACCGGCCTCGGGGGCCGGATCCTCGCCCTGCAGGCGAGCTTCTCCCGCAGCCTCCAGACCGCGGTGCAATCCCTGAAGGCGGGGGGCGCCTGGGGCCCGATGATGCTCCTCGGCTTCGCCTACGGCGTCTTCCACGCCGCCGGGCCGGGCCACGGCAAGGCGGTAATCGCCGGCTACATCGTCGCCGGCGAGCGGGCCCTCACCCGCGGCTTCAGCCTCAGCTTCGCCGCCGCGCTGCTCCAGGCCCTGGTCGCCATCGCCCTCGTGGGCGTCGGGACCCTGGTGCTCGGCGCCACCGCCGCGGGCATGACCCGCGCCGGCACGGTGATCGAGACGGTGAGCTTCGCCCTCGTGGCGCTCCTCGGCCTCAGCGTGACCTGGCGCAAGGCCGACCGCTTGGCAGGGCGCTTGACAGGGCACACCGATCCAGCTTGCGCCCCCGGCTGCGGCCACGTCCACCTGAACGATGCCGCGGCCCTGGCCCGGCTCGAGTCGTGGCGCGAGCGCGCCGGCGTCGTGCTGGCCGCGGGCACGCGCCCCTGCGCCGGGGCGGTGCTGATCCTGGTCTTCTCCGCCTCGCAGGGCCTGCTGGCCGCCGGCATCGCCGCGACCCTGGCCATGGCCCTTGGCACCGCGCTGACCACCGGCACGCTGGCCAGCCTCGCGGTCTTCGCCAAGGCCTTCGCCCTGCGCCTCGCGGGCGGACGCGGACAGGCCGGGGCGCTCGCGGTCGGCGGGCTCGAACTCCTCGCCGGTGCCTTCGTGCTGGTGCTCGGCCTCGCCATGCTGGCCGGGCTCGCGGCCGACCTCGGCGGCTGAACCCCTCAGCAGACCTTCCCGCGCAGACCTTCCCTCGCCAACCCCGCGAGGCCGTGGCACTCTCGCGCTCCGAAGACGGAGAGAGCGCGGGCATGGCGGCAGGCTTCGAGCATATCCTGAACTGGCGGCTGCTGGCCGGCTCGCACGACTTCCCCGGCCCGGATGGGGGCACCTGTATCAACGAGGCGGCGATCGTGGCCGCCGGCCTGCCCTACCGGGCGATCCGCGCCTCGGCCGATTGCCCGCCCTGCTTCTCGCCGCCGCTCGCCGCCTACGCCCTCGGCCTGAACGACGGCATGCCCGATCCCGGGCGGCCGCGCCTGATGGCCTTCGTGCTGCGCCTCTCCGGCTCGGCCGACACCCCGGCCGTGGAAGCCGAGCGTGTCGCCTTCCTCGCCCTGGCGAGCGTCCGGCGAATTCTACCGCCGCTCCTCGATCTGGCGGGCCTGCCCACCCTCGCCGCCGCCTGCGACGGGGCCGGGGATGCGGAGCGGGCCCAGGCCGTCGCTCGGGCCGCCGCCTCGCAGGGCGGTGCGCAAGCGCAGGAAGCCTCGCAGCGGGGAGCCTGGGCGCAGGGCGCCCGTGCCGCGGCGGTCGCCCGGGCCGCCATCGCCGCCGGGAAGGCCTTCGCGGATGCGCGCTGTGCGGCCGAGGTCGCGGAGGGCGCCGCGCCCTTCGTGACGGAAACCTGGGCGAACGCGGTGACGATCCTCGACGAGGCGCTGGAGATTGGGCGCCGGGCGGCGCCCCTCGAGAGGGCGCTGGTGCAGCGGCGCCTGGACGCCGCGCGGTCGGGGTCGGTCTAGGGTCTGTCAGGCTCATCTTGAGCCCGACAGACCCTCAAGTCCTGTCTTGAGGTTTGTCGTTTCGGGATACCCGGTTCCCACTGATCCCCGACAAACTCCAGAGCCCGGCTCAGACCGGAACGGGCGCCGCCATCGGGTCGAAGGTCACGGTCTGGCAGTTGTCGAGCCAGACGCCCGTCAGGTGATAGAAGAAGGTGCCGTGGCCGACCACCGCGATGCTGCGCTCGGGCCGGGCCGCGAGCCAGTCGCGGAAACCGAGGACGCGGGCATCGAAGAGGGGGCGCGGCTCGATATGCACACCGCGGGCGTCGGGCTCGCCCTCGGCATGCCACCAGATCTCCGGCAGGTGGTCGACGGCGACGTCCGGGAACTCGGCGGCCAGCACCGAGGCGGCGCGGCCGACATCGCAGCTGCTCTCCTGGCACTCCCGGTGCAGGACCTCGACGAGGATGCGCGGGCGGCTCGGATGGTCGCCAAAGATGCCCTTGGTGGTCTGGATCGCCCGGGTCAGGGGCGAGGTCACGACGAGGTCGAAGGGGATGTCGTGCAGGGCCGCCCGGGCCGCACGGACCTGTCCCTGGCCCCGCTCGGTCAGCCGGGCGTCGACGTGGCCGGGGTCCTGGCCGGTCAGGCGGTGTGCGGCGTTGAAGGTCGATTCGCCGTGGCGGACGCAGACGATGCGGGTGGGGGCCATACGGGTCCGGTTTCGCTGGGATGGAAGAACGGCGTGCGGGCGACAACCCCGCGAGGCGGGCCATCGTTGCGCGGCGCGTCAGGGCACCGCGCCAACGAAAAAGGCCCGGTTGCCCGGGCCTCGATGACGGTGCGTGCGGACGCGGCGGGCGGTCAGGCCTTGCGGGCCACCGGGCCGCGGCGGCGCAGGCGGACGATCACCTCGACGCCGGCGATCTCCATGCCCTCGGGGGCATCGGGCAGGGAATCCACGGTGATCCCGCAATCGGGCATGTCCAGCACCTGGCCCTCGTCCTCGAGGAAGAAGTGGTGGTGCTCGCTCGGGTTGGTGTCGAAGTAGGCCTTCGAACCGTCGAGGGCGAGCTGGCGCAGGAGGCCGGCCTCGGTGAACTGGTGCAAGGTGTTGTACACGGTGGCCAGGGACACCGGCACCTTGGCGCGCATCGCCTCGTCGTAGAGCATTTCCGCCGTGAGGTGGCGATCGCCGCGGCCGAACAGCAGCCAGCCCAGGGACAGGCGCTGGCGGGTCGGGCGCAGGCCCGCCCGGCGCAGGCGGTCGCGCAGATCCGACAGCGGGCAACCGCGACGGCCGGCGGCCGTGTCGCCGCCGGGAACGGAGGCCCGTGCGTTCAGCACGGCCTGCAGGGGCAGAAGGTTCGACATCGGGCGTACAAACATCCCACGCGGAAAACGAGAAACTCAGCGGATACGTATACGGAACCCGCCGTCGCATCGCAACCCGAGCTGCACGCGGGGCTGGTCCCCCGCCCGCATGGCGGACCCGCCCGGCAGGTCGCGCACCGGGGTGGCGGCGGCGGATTGGGACGCTGGGAACGGGTGGGCAGCTTTGAGGCGCACAAGCCCTGTGTTAACGAAGCGCCGATTTCACGCCGCAGCGTCGGCCGGATCGGCCCGTGCCGATTCCACGCCGGCGACGGCGGCGCGACGCCGAGGGGCCCCGCGCCCCGGACCCATTCCTGAGGACCGATCCGCTCATCATGTCTTCTGCTTCCGATCCGAACGCTCCGTCGGGCACCGCGCCGGCGACCGCCGCGCCCCAGCGGGCCTCGCACTATTCCTACGAGGAACTGCTCGCCTGCGGCCGTGGCGAGCTGTTCGGCGCCGGAAACGCGCAGCTGCCGCTGCCGCCGATGCTGATGTTCGACCGCATCGTCTCGATCGGCTCCGAGGGCGGCGCCCACGGCAAGGGCCACGTGCTCGCCGAGTTCGACATCCGGCCGGACCTCTGGTTCTTCGGCTGCCACTTCAAGAACGACCCGGTGATGCCCGGCTGCCTCGGCCTCGACGCCCTCTGGCAGCTCGTCGGCTTCCATCTCGGCTGGCTCGGCGCCCCCGGCCGCGGCCGGGCGCTCGGCGTCGGCGAGGTCAAGTTCACCGACCAGGTCCTGCCGACGGTGACCAAGGTCGTCTACGGCATCGACATCAAGCGGGTGCGCCTCGGCAAGCTGGTGCTCGGCATCGCCGACGGCTGGCTGGAGGCGGACGGCACCCGGATCTACGAGGCCAAGGACCTGCGCGTCGCGCTCTTCCAGGCTCAGGGCGAGGCCGCCGGCGGCTGAGGCCGAGGCAGCCGGGACGTCCGGCGCAGTTGAGATCGGGACGTCCGCGTCCTACGTGAGACCCACGCGAAGGTGCCGTCTCGAGAACAAGCACCGTGAAGAGCAAGCCCCGGCGGCGGAGAGCATCGTGTCCATGCGGCGTGTCGTGATCACCGGGATGGGCATCGTCTCATCCATCGGCAACAACACCGAGGAAGTCCTCGCGTCCCTGCGGGAGGCCAAGTCCGGCATCGGGCGTTCGGCCTCCTACGCGGAGCACGGCTTCCGCAGCCAGGTCGAGGGCCGTCCCACCCTCGATCCGGAGGGCGTCGTCGACCGGCGCGCCATGCGCTTCCACGGCGGCGGCACCGCCTGGAACCACGTCGCCATGGACCAGGCGATCCGGAATGCCGGGCTGGAGGCGGGCGACGTCTCCAACGACCGGACCGGCATCATCATGGGCTCGGGCGGACCGTCCACGAAGGTCATCGTCGAATCCGCCGCCATCGCGATCGACAAGGGCCCCAAGCGGGTCGGTCCCTTCGCCGTGCCCAAGGCCATGTCCTCCACCGCCTCGGCGACCTTGGCGACGTGGTTCAAGATCAAGGGCGTGAACTACTCGATCTCTTCGGCCTGCGCCACGTCCAACCACTGCATCGGCAATGCCGCCGAGGTCATCCAGGGCGGGCGCCAGGACATCATCTTCGCGGGCGGCTGCGAGGACCTCGACTGGACCCTCTCGGTGCTGTTCGATGCGATGGGCGCCATGTCCTCGAAGTACAACGACACGCCGGCCCGGGCGTCCCGCGCCTACGACGCCAACCGCGACGGCTTCGTCATCGCGGGCGGCGCCGGCGTCCTGGTGCTCGAGGAATACGCGCACGCCAAGGCCCGCGGCGCGACGATCTACGGCGAGATCGCCGGCTACGGCGCCACCTCGGACGGGCACGACATGGTCGCCCCCTCCGGCGAGGGTGCGGTCCGCTGCATGCGCCAGGCGATCGAGGGCCTGAAGGGCGCCAGGATCGACTACATCAATCCGCACGCCACCTCGACACCGGTGGGCGACGACAAGGAGATCGAGGCGATTCGCGAGGTCTTCGGGCGCGGCGACGCCTGTCCGCCCATCGCCGCCACCAAGTCCCTCACCGGTCACTCCCTCGGGGCGACGGGCGTGCAGGAGGCGATTTACTCCCTGCTGATGATGAACAACGACTTCATCTGCGAGAGCGCCCATATCGACGAGATCGACCCGGCCTTCGCCGACATGCCGATCCTGCGTCAGCGTCGGGACGGGGCCAAGCTCGGGCACGTCCTTTCCAACTCCTTCGGGTTCGGCGGCACCAACGCCACGCTCGTTCTCAAGCACGTGGACGCCTGAGGGCGACGGAACCGGGTCAGGCTTAACCCCTGGCCCGCCCCGTTAAGGAACTGGAGAGACCTTCCGCCGTTCATTGTTTCTATGGATTGCTGGAAGGCACAGCCATGTTGTGGTTCACCCTGGGAACCGTCGGCGGCCTCGCCCTTGCCGGGTCCACGGCCGTCTACATCAAGCAGGTCATGATCGACCGCGCCAATTGCGACACCGACGGCTACTTCTAGCGTCCGCGTCGCCTCGGCTGCACGCAAAGGCCCCGTCCCGGCTCAGGCCCCCGGACGGGGCCTTTGCGTTTGGGCTCGGCGCTCTCAGCTCGCCAAGCACTCGCATCGTGCCAAGCGCCTTGACCGTGCCAAGCGCCTTGACCGTGCCAAGCGCCTTGACCGTGCCAAGCGCCTTCGGGCTCCGGCCGGATTGGACAGGGCCACGACCCCCGCGCTAAGCCTCCAGCCAACGATGACGGGTCCGAGGGACCCGAGGATCCACGACCGGGGGACGTGCATGACGGGTTTGATGGCGGGAAAGCGCGGCCTCATCATGGGGGTCGCCAACGATCACTCGATCGCCTGGGGTATCGCCAAGGTCCTGCACCGCCACGGGGCCGAGCTGGCCTTCACCTACCAGGGCGACGCGCTGGGACGCCGGGTGACGCCGCTGGCGGCCTCCGCCGGCTCGGATATCGTCCTGCCCTGCGATGTCGAGGATATCGCCAGCGTGGACGCGCTGTTCACCGCCCTGGACGCACGTTTCCCCGAAGGCCTCGACTTCGTCGTCCACGCCATCGGCTTCTCCGACAAGGGCCAGCTCAAGGGCCGCTACGTGGACGTCACCACCCGCGAGAATTTCTCGCGGACCATGACGATCTCGTGCTTCTCCTTCACCGAGATCGCGCAGCGCGCGGCCAAGCGAATGCCCCGCGGCGGGTCGCTCCTGACGCTGACCTATGGCGGCTCGACCCGGATCATGCCGAACTACAACGTCATGGGCGTCGCCAAGGCGGCCCTCGAGGCCTCCGTGCGCTACCTCGCCGGTGACCTCGGCCCGGACGGCATCCGGGTCAACGCCCTCTCGGCGGGCCCGATGCGGACCCTGGCCGGGGCCGGCATCGCCGATGCCCGCCTGATGTTCAATCACCAGAAGGCGCACGCCCCCTTGCGCCGGACGGTGACCCAGGAGGAGGTCGGCGGCTCGGCGATGTACCTGCTCTCGGACCTATCCGGGGGCGTCACCGGCGAGATCCACTTCGTCGATTCCGGCTACAATATCATCTCGATGCCCCGCCCCGACGTGCTGCAGGCGCAGGACGAGGCCGGGGTCATCGGCGAGGCGGTCTAGATCAGCCCGCGAACAGCTCGGGCCGGCGGGCGCGCAGGGCGAGGACCAGGGTCAGGGTCTTGAGGTCGGTCAGCTCGCAGCGATCGGCCATCCGGGCGAGCTCGGCCAGCGGCATCTCGACGACCCGGATGTTCTCGTGCTCGCCGTCCGCGCCCCCGCCGCCGTCCACCCGGTCGGTGGCGGCGTAGGCGGCCAGGAACAGGTGGATGCGCTCCGTCGAGATGCCGCCGCAGGAATAGGTGGCGCCGACGAAGTCGAGGTCGCCGAGGCGCAGGCCCGCCTCCTCCAGCACCTCCCGCCGGGCATTGTCCTCCGGGGTGCCATCGTCGATCAGGCCGGCCGGCGCCTCGAGCTGGCTCTGCTCGCCGGCGACGTAGAGAGCCGGGACGCGCAGCTCCCGCACCAGGGTGGCGACCCGCCGGACGGGATCATAGGGCAGCACGCCCACGGAGTTGCCGTGATCCTCGATCTCGCGCTCGGCTTCGCTGCCGTCGGCGAGGCGAACCCGGGCCAGCGAGAAGCGGGTCCAGCCCTCGTGGAGGGTCCGCAGGCTGAGGATCTCGGCTTTCATCTCGGGACGATTCCTTCTCGCCCGGGGGCGGGTTTCGGCTGGGCCATGGGCGCCGGCCTGTCGTGTGGGCGACTGTCAGGGACCGCCCGCCAGGGCGCCCTCGATCACCATGATGAGTTCGTCGAGGTTGACCCGGCCGTCGATGGTCACGAAGCCCGGCTCGCCGGCCTCGACCGTCAGGCCGTGCTCGCTCACCTCCGCCTGGCGCTTGAGTTCGGCGATGATCGCCTCCGCGATGGTCGTCTGAATGTCCATGTCGGTCTCCCCCGCGTCGCGGTTCATCGCCCGAGGGCAATCAGGATCGCCCCCACCAGCACCAGCACGATCAGGCCCGCCACCAGCACGGCGTTCCGGACCCGGCGCCCCTCGGCCGACGGTGCCGTCCCGACCGGGTTCTCTCCGGCCGCGACCGGCGCGGCCACCCGGGACGCCAGCGCGTCCGGGCGCGGCGCGGCCGGTGCGGCGTCGCCGGAAGGCAATCCGGGCGCGGGCGCGAGGGGCAGCGGCGCGATCCCGTCGGGATGGGCTCGCCCCGTGAGCAGGTCTTCCAGCTCCACCGGGATGCCGGCGGCCTCGAGATCCAGGACCACCTGCGCGATCGCCTCGGCGCTCATGCTGTGGATCGGCAGGGCGGCCTGCAGGTCGGCCGGGGTGAGCTCGCCCTTCTGCCGCCCGAGGGTGATGAGCCGGTCGAGGTCGCGTTGCGCGAAGGTCGGCGCGGCGCTCACCACGAGCGCGCCGCGGGCACGGCTGCGCCTCCTCCGGACCGTCCCGCGGCGACCCATGCCCGCCCTGGCCCGGGTGGTCGTGCGTGTTGCGGTCCGGCCATCTGCCACTCCCGACGCTCTGCCGTCGGGAAACCCGTCGGGCGTCGGCGCTGTTCCCGGGCTCACGGGGGCGACGGCGCCGCCCGGTTCCGGGCCGGCGCTCAGTCCTGGCTCGGCCCGACGCTGTCGGCGGCGAAGGCCTGGCGGACGCCCAGGGGCTTCGGCCGGCCCTCGGTGCTGTCGCAGCCGGTCTGGCGCTCCATCTCCGAATTGATCTCGGCACCCACGAGGACGATGACGATCGACAGCCACATCCAGGTCATGAAGCCGATGCCGGCCCCCAGCGACCCGTAGATGCGGTTGTAGCTGTCGAAGCTCGCCACATACCAGGAGAACACCCCCGAGGCGCCGACCCAGAACAGCGCCGCGAGGCTGCTGCCCCAGGTCACCCAGCGCCACTTCGCCCGGTTCCGGCTCGGGCCGTAGCGGTAGATCAGCGACAGGCTGAGGGTGACCACGCCGAGCAGGGCCGGCCAGCGCACGATCTGCAGGATGGTGTCGGTGGCGGTGATGAAGCCGAGGCGGTCGAGGATCGCCGGGAGCAGCACCACCGCGCTGGTGGAGACGAGGAAGAACACCACGCTGGTGATCGTGAACAGGAAAGTGGTGGCGTAGAAGCGGATCAGGCTGCGCTTCTCGCGCTCCTTGTAGATCACGTTGAGGGCGTCGAAGAGCGCGCTCACGCCGGAATTGGCGCTCCACAGAGCGATCAGCAGGCTGATGCCGGACGTGGTGCTCAGGGAGCCGGTGCTGCGTTGCGCGATCCGTACCAGCTGGTCGGAGACCAGTTCCAGGGCGCCCGGCGGCAGGATGTCCGCCAGCAGGCTGACATGCTGGCTGATGACGTGCGGATCCGAGAACAGCCCGTAGATCGACACGACCGCGACGAGGCCCGGGAATACCGCCAGCAGGGCGAAGAAGGCGACGCCGCCCGCCGTGGTCAGCACCCGGTCCTGCGGCATCGCCCAGAACACCCGCCACAGAATGTCCCGCCAGCCAGCCTTGGGGATGTCGACAGGGTCGGTCGCACCCCGGCCGCGGCCGGGCTCCTGCGTGCGCTGGCGCGCCTCGGCCAGCTCCTGCGGGTTCAGGGCGCGGGTGCTGACCGAGCGCCAGTCCTGACCCTCATCTTCGTCTCGCACCATGCCGACACCCTGCCGGACCGCTCGTCGCCGGAACTCCGCTACGCGGGGCGTGCCGCCCCCGGGATCACACTCTGCCTGAACTCTCGTCATAGGTCGCCACCGATGCGAACACAGGCGTGGGACGATCGAGCCCGGATAGGGGACAGATCGCGGCCCGCCGGGCCATCTCGGTGCGGACGTGCTCGCGGAACAGGCGCACCCGCGCGGGGAGTTCGCGGCCCGCCAGGGTGACGGCGCGCAGGGTCCCGCCCCGGCTCGCCCAGTCGGGCAGGACGCGTACGAGGTCGCCCCGGGCCAGGGACTTGGCTGCGACGAGGCTCGGGATGTGGCCGATCCCGGCCCCGGCCAGGGTCAGGCGCAGCACGGTGGCGAAATCCGTGGCCCGCACGGCCGGCCGCAGGGTGATGCCGGCCTCGCGGCCCTCCACGTCCGAGACGAGGATCTGGGTGGCGCCGAGGCGCTCCCGGGCCAGCACCACGTCGTGCGTCGCCAGCTCGGCGATGTCGGCCGGCCCCGTGCGCTGGGCCAGGTAGGCCGGGGCCGCGTAGAGGCCGATCGTCAGGTCGGCCAGGATCGGGGCGGTGTAGCCGCTGTCGGGATGGTCGCCGCCGCCGAGGCGCAGGGCGAGGTCGACCCGGTTGGCCGCGAGATCGAGGCGGCTGTCGGTGATGAGGAGCTCCAGGGTGATCTGCGGGTGCCGGGCCCGGAAGCTCGCCACGAGGTCCGGCAGCACCTCGACCCCGAAGTCGATCGAGGCCGTCACCCGCAGGTGCCCCCGCGGCAGGGTGCGGGCGCCGCGAGCCGTCTGCAGGGCCTCGTCCAGGAGGGCGAGGCTCTCCAGGGCCCGGGCGTGGAAGGCGAGCCCCTCGGCGGTGGGCGAGACCGCCCGCGGCGTGCGGGCGAGCAGCGTGACCTTCAGCACCGTCTCAAGGCGGGCGACGCTCCGGCTGACGCTGCCCTTGGTCTCGCGGAGGAAAGCGCCGGCCTGGGTCATGCTGCCGAGATCGACCACGGCGCAGAAAGCCCGGACGTCGTCGAGGTTTCCGGCGAAGGTTTCCAGATGCGCAACCATGTGCCCCGGATTAGCGCGCTATCGCACCCGCAGGAAGCGGCCTATTGGCGCTCCACCGAACCGGCGCCCAGACGCCACCCTCATCGACGCCCTCATCCTCGGCGCCCTCATCCTCGGAGCGAACCCCGTGATCCGTCTCTCCCCGTCCCTCGTCGCCCAGACCGTGTCCCTCGCCCTCGCGTTCGCCGCGCCGGCCCTCGCCCAGACCCCGCCAACCCGCGACCCGGCCCAGATCCAGGCCGGCACCTACGCGGTCGATCCCGGCCACACCCAGGTCGGCTTCACCGTCTCGCATATGGGCTTCTCGAACTACTCGGGCGGCTTCTCGGACGTCTCGGGCACCCTGGAGCTGCAGCCGAAGACCCCTGCCGCCGCGAAGCTGTCCATCAAAATCCCGGTGGCCTCGGTGATGACGACCAGCGAGAAGCTGACCGGCGAGCTCAAGGGCGACCAGTGGCTCCACGCGGGCAAGTTCCCCGAGATGACCTTCGCCTCCACGAAGGTGACGCCCGAGGGCAAGGACAAGGCGAAGGTCACCGGCGACCTGACCCTGCACGGCGTGACCAAGCCGGTGACCCTGACCGTCACCCTCGTGGGCGCCGGCGTGAACCCGCTGAACAAGAAGGTCACCGTGGGCTTCGAGGCCACCGGCACGCTCAAGCGCTCGGATTTTGGCGTGAAGACCTACGTGCCGCTGATCGGCGACGACCTGCACCTCACCATCGCGGGCGCCTTCGAGCGCAAGGAATAGGCCGCGCCGTCCACCCCGCCGAAGGGAGCGCGTCATGATCGAGACCGTCCGCGCCGCGCCCCGACCGCGCTACACCCGCGTCGCCATCGCCCTGCACTGGCTCAGTGCGCTGGCGGTTCTGGGGCTGATCGCGATCGGTCTCGCCATGACGCACGGGGACCTGGCGCCGATGCGCCGGTTCCAGCTCTACCAATGGCACAAGTCGTTGGGCCACACGGTGCTGGCCCTGACGCTGCTGCGCCTCGGCTGGCGTCTGGCCCACCGGCCGCCGCCCCTGCCCGCGACGCTGCCGGCCCGGGAACGGGCCGGGGCGCACGTGGCCCACGCCCTGCTCTACGGGCTGCTCGTTGGCCTGCCGCTCGTCGGCTGGGCCGTGGTCTCGGCCTCGCCCTTCAACGTGCCGACCGTGCTCTATGGTGTCGTACCCTGGCCGCACCTGCCGGTGCTGCCAGAGCTGGCGAACAAGGCCGCCGTGGAGGCGGTGCTGAAGCAGGTCCATGCCTGGGGGGCCTGGATCCTGATCGGTCTCCTGCTGCTGCATGTCGGCGCGGCCCTGCGCCACCACTTCGTCCTACGCAACAACACCCTGCGGCGAATGCTGCCCCGCACCCCGCTCAAGTCCGGATCCGAAGCATGATCGCCACTCGTCTCGCCTTCGCGGCCGCCCTCGCGGCGGCGCCCCTGGCCGTCCCGGCCTGCGCCCAAGCCGCGGCCTGGACCGTCGATGTGGCCAAGAGCCGGATCGGGTTCTCCGGCATCCAGGTCGGTGCGCCGTTCCAGGGCCGGTTCAAGCGCTTCAGCGCGCAGATCACCTTCGATCCCGCCGCCCCGGAGACCGGACACGCCGTGGTCGACATCGACCTCGCGAGCGCCGAGACCGGCGATGCCCAGCGCGACACCTCCCTGCCCCAGGCGGAGTGGTTCGACGTCAAGGCCACGCCGCGGGCCCGGTTCGAAGCGACGCGGTTCGTCGCCAAGGGCGGCGACGCCTACGAGGCGGTCGGCAGCCTGACGATCCGCGGCATCCGCCGCGATGCGGTGCTGCCCTTCCGCCTGACACGCACGGGCGCGACGGCGCGCGCAGTGGGCCACCTCGATCTCGTGCGCACGCAGTTCGGCGTCGGACAGGGCCCCTGGGCCTCGGGCCAATGGGTCGCGCTGGAGGTCGGCGTCGACATCGACTTCGCCGCGACGGAGACGGCCCCCAAGCCCTGAAACGGACCGAAAGCAACCGTGCCGCCGCTCGGGTGGGCGAGATGTGTAACGGCCCGATCTCGAGACAGACTCGGCCGCGTCCCTGCGATTGCACGACACGGGGATGACACGCCAGCAGCGAGCTCCGCGCATGCTCCGCGACTCGGATACTGTGCGTCTCATCGGTTATTTTGTTTCTCACGCGTAACGCGTGCGCAAAACGCTTGGGCTGTGCGCACAAAGCGGGAGCCCTGCTGCGACGGTCGGGTTATTCCTCGGGTCCGGTCGCGCCGGCGGCTTCGGTCCCGGCGCCCCCGGCACGGCGGCGCCCACGTGGGCGCCGGCCGCAAGTCGCCAGAGGAAGAGAGCCATGCCCGTGCCGACGATCGACCGCCGCGCCCTGCTCGGCTCCGCGAGCCTCGCGCTCGTGGGAACCGGCAGCGCCGTCCGTCCCGCCCAAGCCGCGCCGGAGACGAAGAGCGAAGCCAAGGCCGATCCGAAGCCGGTGCCGCCGGAGGTCACCCGGATCCTCGCCCGCTACGTGGTCGGCGCGCGCTATGCGGACCTGCCCGAGGCCGTCCGCCGCGAGAGCACCCGCACCCTACTGAACTGGGTCGGCGTCGCCATCGGCGGATCGCATCACGAGACCCTGGACGTCGCGGTCTCGGCCCTGAAGCCGTTCTCCGGCCCGCCGCAGGCCGGGCTGTTCGGGCGCCCCGAGCGCTTCGACATCATGAATGCCGCCTTCCTGAACGGCGTCGCCAGCCACATCTTCGACTACGACGACACCCACCTGAAGACCGTGATCCACCCGGCCGGCCCCGTCGCCTCGGCGATCCTCGCCTACGCCGAGATGAACCCGGTCTCGGGGGCGGATTTCCTCAACGCCTTGGTGCTCGGCGTCGAGACGGAATGCCGGATCGGCAACGCGGTCTACCCGAACCACTACGATGTCGGCTGGCACATCACCGGCACCGCCGGGGTGTTCGGGGCGGCGACCGCGACGGGCAAGCTGATGGGCCTGTCCGAGCAGCAGATGGTCTGGGCGCTTGGGCTCGCCGCTTCGCAGCCCGTGGGCCTGCGCGAATCCTTCGGCTCCATGAACAAGAGCTTCAATCCGGGCCGGGCCGCATCGAACGGCCTGTTCGCCGCGATCCTCGCCGCGAAGAACTACACGAGCTCGGACGGGATGATCGAGGCCAAGCGCGGCTGGGCGAACACCATCTCGACGAAGCAGGATTACCGCGAGATCACGGAGGGTCTCGGCACCCGCTACGAGGCGGCGCTGAACACCTACAAGCCCTTCGCCTGCGGCATCGTCATGCATCCGGCCATCGACGGGGCGGTTCAGCTGCGCAACGAGAACCATCTCACCGCCGACGCGATCGAGCGGGTCGACATGAAGGTTCATCCCCTGGTGCTCGAACTCACCGGCAAGACCGCGCCGCGCACCGGCCTCGAAGGCAAGTTCAGCATCTACCATGCCGTCGCGGTGGCGCTGGTGGAGGGGGCCGGCGGCGAGAAGCAGTTCAGCGACCGGGCGGTGAACGACCCCGCGATCGCGGCCCTGCGTGCCCGGGTGAAGCCGGTGGTCGACCCGGCGATCCGGCCCGAGCAGGTGGAGCTCACGGTGGTCCTGAAGGACGGCCGCAGCCTGCCCCGGCGCATCGAGCATGCCCTCGGCAGCGTCGAGCGGCCGATGTCGGACGCGGCCCTGGAGACCAAGTTCACCGATCTCGCGGACGGGATCCTGCCGGAAGCCCAGGTGCGCCGGGTCATGGACCTGTGCTGGCGCATCGCCGAGTTGCCGAATGCCGGCGACGTCGCCCGGGCCGGCGTCCAGGCCTGAACCGCAGAGGATCGGGATCGACGGGCCGATCCCGGCCGCGTATGGCGAAGCCCGCTCCCGGGCCTCGCCACGCGCATCACCTCCCCTCGCCTGCCCCCAGCAAGGATCACGGACCTGAAGGCCGAGTTCTCGACCACGCGCCTGATCGTGATCCTGGCCTTCGCCGGTTTCGCCAGCACCTTCGCGGGCCGCTCCATTGAGCCGCTGGTCGGCGTGCTGGCGCGCGACCTGCGCAGCGATCCCCACACGGTGGCACTGCTCTCCACCGCCTTCGCCCTGCCCTACGCGCTGATCCAGCCGATCCTCGGCCCCGTCGGCGATGCCCTGGGCAAGGAGCGGATCATCGCAATCTGCCTCGGCATCTTGACCCTGGCGCTGGCCTCCTGCGCGCTGACCACCAGCCTCGACATCCTGTTCGTCCTGCGGATGGTCGCCGGGGGCAGCGCCGGCGGCGTCGTGCCCCTAGCACTCGCGCTGATGGGCGACAGCATCCCGATCGAGCGCCGGCAGGTCGCCATCGGACGCTTCCTCGTGGCGGTGATCCTGGGGCAGCTTTCGGGTTCGACCTTCGCGGGCCTGATCGAGGGGGCGATCGGCTGGGCCGGCGTCTTCGCCATCACCGCGGCGGTGGCGGCCCTCGGCTGCAGCGCGGCGCTCCTTGGGTTCGACCGCAGCGCGGCGGCTCCGGCCCGGCGACCGGAATTCCACACGGCCGTGGCGCGCTACCGCACCATCGTGGGCAATCCGCGCGCTCGCATCCTGTTCGGGGCCGTGTTCGTCGAGGCAATTGCGGTGTTCGGGATCTTTCCGCACCTCGCCCCGCTGATCGAGGCGCGCGGCGAGGGTGGGGCCCGGGAGGCCGGCTTGGCGCTGGCCGGCTTCGCCGCCGGAGGACTGCTCTACTCGTTCTCGGTCGGCCTGCTGCTGCGCTTCCTCGGCATGTCGCGGATGCTGATCGGCGGCGGCCTGCTCTGCGCCGGCGCCCTGGTCACCATCGGCCTCGCCGGCACCTGGCAGCTCGACTGCGCCGCCCTGGTGGCTATGGGGTTCGGCTTCTACATGCTCCACAACACCTTCCAGGTGCAGGTGACCGAGGTGGCACAGACCGCCCGCGCCTCGGCAGTGGCGCTCCACGCCTTCTCGTTCTTCTGCGGACAGGCTCTCGGCGTCGCGATCCTAGGCAGCACCCTCCAGGGCCTCGGCCAGCTCACCGCCCTCAGCCTCTGCGCCGTCGTCATCGCCGTCCTCGGTATCATCACCGCCCGGCGACTGGCGACGACGCCGTCGCGGTAACAACCAAAACCCTTTCTGCTGACGAGAGCGCCAGATTGTGAGCCGTGTGATCAGGCGCTTCCAGATGATCTCGTCATGACCGCCGCACTCCTAGTACTACTGTGTCACAAAATTTGGATGTAGGATTTGTGATTCGATCTCGTAATGGTGCGAGGCATGGATCGCATGAACTCTCCGCTGGATGCCGACCCGTTGCGTTTGACGAGGTAATTACCCACCCCCTTGCGCGGGTTGGGTTTCGCTGATTCCCTCGTGGGATGGGTCGTATCGATCTTGAGCGGCTGAGC
>NZ_PDHT01000015.1:0-137114 GCF_002917135.1 Methylobacterium sp. V23 | reverse complement strand
TGACGGTCGGCTGGCTGTTGCTGGAGGCGTCGAAGCCGTAACCGGCGTTGAAACCGGCGTAGAAGCCGGTCCAGGTGAACACCGGCACCGGCACGAACACCGGCGGGGGAGCCTGACGACGCGGAAGGTCGGCGGCGAAGGCGGAGCCGGCGATCGCGATGCCGGCGAGCGCGGTGGCGCTGCGAAGGAAGGATTTCATGATCTGGTCCTCTAACCGTTACGCACCGGCGCCACTTTTACGGGTGGCGTCCGCTGCAGTTCCCCGTCTTTAAGCCAGCAGCGTGCGAGAAGCTGTTGCGTTACGATCACGCCAGCCGCAGCGAACGCGGCCCCTTTGTGGCGATACTCGTCTTATTCTCACCCACTCCGTGAACACCGAACGCGCACCAATGGCCAAGGTTCGCGCACGGCCACGCTTTTTCCGTCATCGGCCTTTGACAAAGTGTCGCAGGGTCTGGACGGCCTACGCCGAGAGGGTGATCGCGGAGATCAGTCGGCCATAATCCGCCTCGCCGAGATGGGTCGTCCGGCGGAAGCTGTAGAACCGGTCGGGATCCGCATAGGTGCAGCACCCGAGATCGTCCGCCTGGGCGATTCCGGCCTGTGCGAGGCGCGCCAGGATGAACCCCGGGAGGTCGAACTGGGCATGGTCCGCACGCGCGCCGGGACCGAGGAAGCGTTCGAAGGCGGGGGCGTCCGCCCGGAACCGGGCGATGAAGTCGGGTCCGACCTCGTAGGAGGCCTGCGCGATCGTCGGCCCGAGCACGGCGACGATGCGACTTCGCGCGGCGCCGAGCCCTTCCATCGCCGCGATGGTGCGCTCGATCACGCCGCCGAGGGCGCCCTTCCAGCCCGCATGCGCGGCGCCCACGACGCGGTTCTCCGGGTCGGCGAACAGGATCGGGCCGCAATCGGCCGTGGCGATGCCCAGGGCAAGGCCGGGCACCCGGGTCACCATCCCGTCGGCCCTGGGGCGATCGGCGAGGGCGATCGGACCCTCGACCACCACCACGTCGGGCGAGTGGACCTGATACAGGCTGACGAGGGCATCCTCCGCGACATCGAGGTGGCGGCTCATGCGGCGGCGGTTCTCGCCCACGTGGTCGGGCGCATCGCGCGAGCCGAGGCCGCCATTGAGCGCGACGTAGAGTCCCTCCGAGACGCCGCCGCGCCGGGTGAAGAAGGCGTGCCGAATGCCCGGGAGGCCGGCGAGATGCGGGGACTCGAGGGCTTCGGGATGTTCGCGCGTCATAGGCACTTCGACCCTTGCGGAGGATTGCGTTGCTGGGGGAGGACTGGGCGGGCGCGGCTCTCGCGACCGTGAGGCCTGCGCGCGGGTGTAAGTGACCCCGACGACACCCTGACGTCGCGGCTCTTTACGGTTCGTTAAGCATGTTTTGATCGGATGCGCTTCAAGAGTCGAGGATCAGCCGATGTCGGAAGCAGCCCGTCACCCCGCCCCGTACGAAACGGCGACCCGGCCTCAGCCCGGTCCGCTGCGCGATTGGCTGGCAGCCATGAAGGCCGCGACCCAACCGGCGGGCGCCGAGGCGCAGCCGGCGGTCGTTCCGGCCTCGCTGGCGGAGGAGCCCCGGGTTGCCGAGCAGAACAAGGCCTGGACCCCGCGGGTCGTGACGCCGGCCGCCGCTCCGGCGGATGCCGTGGAGGGCGACCTCTCGGACCTGATGGCCGAGAACATCATGCTGAAGGCCAAGCTGAAGGTCGAGAACGACCGCTACGACGCGCTCCAGGGCGTCATCGCCCGTGAGCTGCGCAACCTGCGCGCCCATGTCGAGGCCGAGATGCAGGAATTCGAGGAGGCGCGCCGCGAGCGCGACCGGCTCAGCGCGACGCAGGGCGAGCTGGAGAGCGAGCTCCGCGACCTCCGGGCCAAGGGCGCGGCCGATGCGGCGCAGCTCTCCGAGATGCGCGGCGAGCGCGATCTCTGGGCCGCCCGGGCCGAGGCTCTGGCGCAGCCCATCTTCCAGAAGCGCAGCGGCCTCTGAGGCCCGCACTCCCGACACCACCCTGAAACATCGAAGGGCCGCCCCGTGAGGGGCGGCCCTTCCATTGCCGAACCACTCGTGTCCGGCCGGAACTGTCGTATTCGCGTCGAGCGCTAGAAGGCTGCGCCGGAGGCGAAGGTCCAGGTCCGGGAGGCCGGGGTGAGCGGCTGATGACAATGAGACACTGGATCACCTCCTTTCGTTCGTTGCGGGTGAGCCGAAGTTAGTCAGCCCCTTCCGGTTTGAAAAGGCCCGCGCCCGCGCCCATCCGCCGCTCCCCTCGGGGCGGGTCCACGGTGCCGCGGGGGGGCGGCTGGCCTCGGCCCCGCCGGAGGTCTAAAGGTTCCGGCCTTCCCCTCGCGCGGCGCGGCACCGACCTCGCGTCCGCGCCCACCGGCCACGGACCCGCTTCCCTCCATGTCCACAGCCCTGCGGATGCCGGCGCCCGACGAGGCGGCGCTCGACCCGGACGCCATGCGCCAGCCGCTGCCCGACGCCTGGTACTGCGTCGGCCGGTCCGAGTCCCTGAAGGCGGGGGCCCTGCGCGCCGTCGAGCTCAACGGCGAGCAGATCGTCCTGAGTCGCGAGGCTTCCGGCGCTCCCTTCGCCCTGCGCGACCGCTGTCCCCACCGGGGCATGGCCCTGTCGAAGGGCCGCTTCGACGGCGACGCGTTGACCTGCCCGTTCCACGGCTGGCGCTTCGGCACCGACGGCCGATGCCGCGACGTGCCGACCCTGTCGGCCTCGGACACGGCCGATTTCACGCGGATCGCGGTGCAGCGCTTTCCCATCCGCGAGAGCGCCGGCTTCGCCTGGGTCAATCCGTATCTCGGGCCGGAAACCGGATCGCCCCCGGCGGCGCTGCCGGAGCTCGGCTTCACGGCGGCCGGGTCCCTGGTGGTGGAACTCGTGGTCGAGGCCTCCTTCGACCTGACGACGCTCAGCCTCGTGGATCCCGGACACGTCGCCTTCGTGCACGATTCCTGGTGGTTCCGGCCCTCGAAGGAGCTGCGCGAGAAGGTGAAGACCTTCACGCCGACCCCGCACGGCTTCACCATGACGAGCCACGCCACGACGACGAGCTCGCCGGTGTACCGGCTGCTCGGCGGCGTGCCCGCGGTGGAGATCGAATTCCGCCTGCCGGGCGTCCGCTTGGAGCGGATCGAGGCCGGGACGAAGCGGGTAGCGAACTACACCTTCGCCACGCCCCTGACCCAGAACCGGACCATGCTGACGAACGCCCTGTACTGGAACATGCCGGCGCTGAATCTCCTCAAGCCGGTGGCGCGGCCGCTGATGCGGCAGTTCCTGACCCAGGACCAGCAGGTGCTCCAGCACGCCCAGGCCGGCCTCGACCGCAAGCCCACCATGGTGCTGTTCGGCCAGGGCGACCTGCCGTCCCAATGGTATTTCCGCCTCAAGCGCGAGGCGCTGCAGGCGGCCCGGGAGGGACGGCCCTTCGCCAACCCCCTGGCCACGCAGGAGCTGCGCTGGCGCTCCTGACCGGCCCGGGTCCGCGCATCGGCCAGTGATGCGTCTTGCGGACGCGATGCGGGGCCGCGGCGCTTGATCGGCGCGCCGCAGCCGCCATCTCGGATCCATGAAACGGCATAGTTTGATCAAGGCGTTGAGCGCCGCCACGGTGATGACGCTCGGCGGGGTCGGCTATGCCGCCCACAAGCGCGGGCGCAATCCCTACTATCGCGGGCCGCGTAGCGACCATTTCGACGGCGTCCGCTTCCACAGCCCGGACCAGCCGGCGGACAAGACCCTCGGCGACATCGCCCGCTGGCGCTCCCGGCGCGGGGTCGACAGTCCTCTGCGCCAGGCCTGGCCGGCCTTCCACCCGAGTCCCTACGCGCCCGACGTGCCGCCCGAGCGGGTCTCGGGCCTGCGCGTCACGCTGATCGGGCATGCGAGCTACCTGTTCCAGGTCGCCGGCCGCAACATCCTGGTCGATCCCGTCTATGCCCGCCGGGCGAGCCCGGTGAAGTTCGCCGGCCCCAAGCGGGTGAACCCCCCGGGGATCGCCTTCGCCGACCTGCCCCCGATCGACGCGGTGCTGATCACCCACAACCACTACGACCACCTCGACGGAGCGGCGGTCGCGCGGATCTGGCAGGCGCACCAGCCGCTGATCCTGGCGCCCCTCGGCAACGAGGCCGTGCTGCGCGCCTACGACGACACCATGCACGTGGAGACCCGCGACTGGGGCGAGTCCGTGGATCTCGGCGGTGGCCTCACCGTCCACGTCACGCCCGCCCACCACTGGTCGGCCCGGGGTCTGAACGACCGGCGCATGGCCCTGTGGTGCTCCTTCGTCCTGACCACGCCGGTGGGGGTGCACTACCATTCGGGCGATACCGGGCTCCGCGACGGCGCGACCTTCCGGGACGCCCGCGCCCGCTTCGGGCCGCCGCGGCTCGCCACCCTGCCGATCGGCGCCTACGAGCCGCGCTGGTTCATGAAGGACCAGCACATGAACCCGGCCGAGGCCGTGGAAGCCGGGCTGCTGCTCGGGGCCGACCAGATGCTCGGCCACCATTGGGGGACCTTCCAGCTCACGGACGAAGGCATCGAGCAGCCGGTGGACGCCCTGGCGGAGGCGCGCGCCGCGCACGGTCTCGCGCCCGAGCGGTTCGTGGCGATGCGGCCGGGCCAGGTCTGGGAAGCGTGAGGCTTTCCGGATCGCTGGCCACGGCGCCGCGCAGATCAGGACAGAAGTCTCGATAAAGGATCAAAGTCGAACGCAGATGTTCGCCATCGAGGTTCGGTCATCCGGTTTCAAATCGCGCCGAGTGATTCGCGCGTTAAGAGGTTGATAGCGTCTCTCAGCCAAGTCCTGGTCGTACTTTAAATACGATCGCCGATAGGTTGCATGATGATTCACCTCAAGACGCTCACCGCGAAGGTCATTCTGCTGGCTGCTGGCGCAATTTTGCTGGTGTCCGCTGCGTTGTTACTGGTGACCGGCTACGAGATCGGGTCACAGCTCGAGGCCAAGCAGCGCGCCGACGGTGAGCGCCACCTGCGCGCGCTGAGCCTCGTCGCGGGCGACCGGATTGCCGGGGCCGAGATCGCCTTCGACGGCGATCGGGTCCGGACGGCCCGCATGCCCGACCTCGGCGGCCTGTCCGACCAGGCGATCGTGGACCGCACTGTGGCATATGTGGGCGGCAGCGCGACGGTGTTCGCCTACGATCCCGCCGGCGATCGCTTCGTGCGTCGCGTGACCACGATGAAGAACGAGCGCGGCGAGCGGGCGGTGGGCACCGCCCTGGCCGCCGACCATCCGGCCCTGGCCCTGATCCGCGCCGGCAAGGCCTATAGCGGGCCCGCGAACCTGTTCGGCCGCTCCTACCTCACGGTCTATCAGCCGACCCTGGACGCGGCCGGGCGCATCAACGGCCTCCTGTATGTCGGCGTTCCCCTGGAGGCCTACGAGACGGTCTATGCCCAGACGATGGCGGCGATGCGCTGGACCATCCTGTCCGTCGCCGCCCTAGCCTGCCTCCTCGTCGGCCTCGTGGCCGTCCGCCTGTTCCGGCCGATCCGGGTCATCGCGGAGCGGACCTCCGGCCTGGTCGCAGGCGACTACGAGGGCGTCATTCCCTACCGGGATGCCGCGGACGAGGTCGGTGCCGTCGCCCGCGCCCTGGAGGCCCTGCGCGACACCAGCCTGCGGGCCCGCGCGCTGGAATCCGACCGGGCTGCCATGAGCCAGGTCGCCCAGGACCGCCGGGCGCTCCTGGATGCCGAGATCGCGCGCTTCCGCAGCCAGGTCTCCGAGGCCCTGAACGCCGTCGGTGCCCAGACCGGCGACCTGCGCAGCCGCTCGGCCGCGATGTCGAGCGCTTCGGCCGAGGCCTCCCGTGCGGTGGAGGGCGCCTCCGCCGGCTCGCGCGAGACCTCGTCGCACGTCCAGACCGTGGCCAGCGCCGCGGAGGAGCTCACCGCCTCGATCGTCGAGATCAGCGGCCGCCTCGATGCCGCCAAGGGCGCGGTCGACGCCGCCTTCGACGAGGCCTCCAGCACCAATCACCGCATGGGCGAGCTCGCCGGGACGGCCCAGCGCATCGGCGACGTGGTGGGGCTGATCCGCGCCATCGCCGACCAGACCAACCTGCTGGCGCTGAACGCCACCATCGAGGCGGCCCGGGCCGGCGAGGCGGGGCGCGGCTTCGCCGTCGTCGCCTCCGAGGTCAAGGCGCTGGCGAGCCAGACCGCCAAGGCCACCGACGAGATCGCCAGCCAGGTCGCTTCGGTCCAGACCTCGACGGGGCAGGCGGTGGATGCGATCGGCCGCATGACCGACCGGATGGGCACGATCAGCGCGATGACGGAGGATCTCGCCGCCGCGGTCGCGATGCAGGGCGAGGCCACCGGCGAGATCTCGCGCAATGCCGGGAACACGGCCACGACCTCGGTCGCCATCGCCCGCGACCTCGGCACGGTCACCGACGCCACCCGCCGGACGGCCGCCATGGCGGAGAGCGTCCAGGGCAGCGCCGCCTCCGTCGAGGACGTGGCGGCCGGCCTCGAGGCCGAGATCGGCCGCTTCCTCAGCGCCGTCGCGGCCTGAGCCGCGACGTCACGCGGGTCGACGGACTCCCCCAGGCGGAAGAACGGCCCCGGTCAGAGAATAAACCGGCTCAGATCCGCGTTGGCCGCGAGGCTCTCGACCCGGGCGCGCACGTAGGCGGCGTCGATCGGCACGGTCTCGCCCGACCGGTCGGTGGCCGTGAAGGAGATCTCGTCGATGACGCGCTCCAGCACGGTCTGGAGCCGGCGGGCGCCGATGTTCTCCACCGAGTTGTTCACGTCGACGGCGACCCGGGCGAGGGCGTCCACCGCGTCGTCGCTGAAGGCGAGGGTGACGCCCTCGGTCTGCATCAGCGCCACGGTCTGCTTCAGCAGGCTCGCCTCCGTCGAGGTCAGGATCTGGCGGAAATCCTCGACGGTCAGCGGCTGCAGCTCGACCCGGATCGGCAGGCGGCCCTGCAGCTCCGGCAGCAGGTCGGAGGGCTTCGAGACGTGGAAGGCGCCGCTGGCGATGAACAGGATGTGGTCGGTCTTCACCGGCCCGTGCTTCGTCGCCACCGTGGTGCCCTCGATCAGGGGCAGGAGGTCGCGCTGCACGCCCTCGCGGGAGACGTCCGCCGAGGAGCGGCCCTCGCGGGCGCAGATCTTGTCGATCTCGTCGAGGAAGACGATACCGTTGTCCTCGACCTCGCGGATCGCCTCCTGCGTCAGGGATTCGGCGTCGACGAGCTTGTCGGATTCCTCGGCCAGCAACGGCGCGTAGGCGTCCTTCACTGTCATCCGGCGCGGCTTGCCCTTCTGGCCGCCCAGCGCCTTGCCGAGCATGTCGCCGAGGTTGACCGCGCCCATGGAGGCGCCGGGCATGCCGGGGATCTCGAACATCGGCAGACCGCCCGGGGCGGCGCCCGTGAGTTCGATCTCGACCTCCTTGTCGTCGAGTTCGCTCGCCCGCAGCTTCTTCCGGAAACTGTCGCGGGTGGCCTGGCTCGCGGTCGGGCCGACCAGGGCGTCGAGGATGCGGGCCTCGGCGGCGGCTTCGGCCTTGGCCTTCACCGAGCGCCGCTTCTCCTCGCGCTTGAGGCCGATGCCGACCTCTACGAGGTCGCGCACGATCTGCTCCACGTCGCGGCCGACATAGCCGACCTCGGTGAACTTGGTGGCCTCGATCTTGAGGAACGGGGCCCCGGCGAGGCGCGCCAGGCGGCGGGCGATCTCGGTCTTCCCGCAGCCTGTCGGCCCGATCATGAGGATGTTCTTCGGGGCGACCTCCTCGCGCAAGGGGCCGGTGAGCTGCTGCCGGCGCCAGCGGTTGCGCAGGGCGATGGCGACGGCGCGCTTGGCATCCGCCTGCCCGACGATGAAGCGGTCGAGTTCCGAGACGATCTCGCGGGGAGAGAAGGTGGTCATCACGCTCCGATCGGGTGCGGCAGCCGGGCTGCCAGGGGGCGGGGGAGGGCGCGCAGGGTGAGGGCGCGCAAGGGGTGCCATCCGGCGCTGAGCGCCAGGATGAAGGCCCCGAGGGTGAGAAGGCTCAAGGGGACGGTGTTGCCGGCGAAGCCCGCCCCGCGCACGAGGGCGCCGAGGGCGAGCCCGGCATAGACCAGGCCGGAGACCAGGAGGGCCCGCCGGTCCACCGCCAGGGCGATGCCCGCGAGGCCGAGGACGATCGCCAGCACCCCGAGGGTCGCCGCCTGGCCGCCGCCGGCGGTCAGGCTGCCCAGGATCGGGTGGACGATGAGCGGGGCGGCCAGCAGGTGCAGCCAGAAGGCGATGTCGGTGCGCCGGGTGACGCGGGCCGGATCCGACAGGTCGAAGCGCATCGCGAGGGCGAAGACGCCGAGGCCGGCTGCGATGAACAGGCCGTTGCGCCCCGCGCGCGTCAGGTCCGGCGCCGCCGCGAGCAGCACCCCGAAGACGAGGGCGCAGAGCGCCGCCGCTCCAGCCGCCACCGTGATCGGGACGGAGAAGCGCCGGTAGTGCAGGGTGACGAGAGTGAGGGTCGCCAGGGCGCCGCCGATCAGCGGCAGCGGGCCCGAGCGGGGATCGGCCGTCAGGTCGAGGAGGGTCGGCCAGCTCGCACCGGCGCCGCCCCCTCCGGCGAGGGCGAAGGCCGCCGCCGACTGCACCGCCAGGGCGAAGACCACGAGGAGCACGAGGCTCGGCAGCGCCATCCGGCGCCGGCGGGTGAAGAACTCGGCGAGGCCCCAGGCGAGGGCGGCGATCAGGGCGTAGCCGGTCGCCGGGCCGAGGGTCGACAGGCCGAAATGCGCGCAGGCGCCGAGGAACAGGAACAGCCCGAGGGTGACGAAGATGTCGGCGAAGCCCGAGACGAAGCGCAGGCGCTCGTCGTCACGGGGTTCGTCGCGGCCGGTGTCCGGCCCCCCGTTCGCCCGCGCCAGGCGATCGAGGGATGCGGCCTGGATCTCGGTGATGATGCCCTCGGCCACGGCGCGGCGGAGGTGGTCGGCGGTGATCACGACGGAACCTCGCGGTGGGTCACCCCGCGCAGGGCGAGGGCGATGCCGCGTCGGGCGGGAAGGGGGTGGACGACGCACGCCCCCGACTTAAGCGCGCCACCTCGCCCTTTCCAGTCGTTCCCGTGTCTCAGGCGGCGCGGATCGAGCCGACGAAGTGCGTGACCTCGCCGTCGAGGGCGCTGGAGCGGCGGGCGAGCTCCGCCGCCGAGGCGAGGACCTGGGCGGCTCCGGCACCCACCTCCACCGCGGCACCCTGGACCTCGGCCATGGTTTCGGTGACGTCGTGGGTGCCGCGGGCGGCGTCGCTGACGCTGCGGGCGATCTCCTGCGTGGCGACCTGCTGCTCCTCCACCGCTGCCGCGACGCCGAGGGCGATGCTGTGCACGCTGCCGATGGTCGTGCCGATCTCCCGGATCGCCTCGACGGTCTCGCGGGTGGCGGCTTGGATCATGCCGATCTGCGCCGTGATCTCGTCCGTCGCCTTGGCGGTCTGGGCCGCGAGGGTCTTCACCTCGGTGGCGACCACGGCGAAGCCGCGGCCCGCCTCGCCGGCCCGGGCCGCCTCGATGGTGGCGTTCAGCGCCAGCAGGTTGGTCTGGCCGGCGATGCTCGAGATCAGGGCGACGACGTCGCCGATGCGGGCGGCGCCCTCAGCCAGGGCCTCGACCCGGGCATTGGTCTGGCGGCTGCTCTCGACGGCGTTGGCCGCGGCGGCCGAGGTCTGGCCGACCTGCTGGCCGATCTCGTTGGCGGTGGCGGCGAGCTCCTCCGTGGCGGCGGCCACGGCCTGGACGTTCTGCGCCGTCTCCTGGGCGGCGCGCATCACGGCGGCGGATTGCAGGTTGGTGCGTTCGGCCTGGGCCGACATCGAGCGGGCGGTCTCCTCCATGGCGGCGGCGGCGTCGGAGAGGTCGCCCACGAGGGCGCCGACGCTGCCCTGGAAGCGGTCGGCCAGCTCGGTCCGCTCGGTGCGGCGGCGGGTGGAGGCGAGCCCGGCGGCCTCGTCCTGCGTCGCCCGCAGGGTCTCGGTCTCCCGCATGGAGCGGGCGAAGACCTGCATGCTGGACCAGATCGCGCCGATCTCGTCGCGGCCCGGCTTCACGGGCGGCAGGTCGAGCTGGCCCTCCGACAGGCGCCGGATGGCCGCGGTGACCCGGGCGAGGGGTGCCGCGATCTGCCGGTGCCCGATCAGGAGGCCGAGCACGAGGCTCGCGAGGGTGCCGCCCGCGGCCAGGACGATCAGCAGGGTCAGGCGGCCGTCGTAGAGAGTGTCGGTGGCGGCATCGATGGCAGCGACCTGAGCCTGGCCGCCGGCCACCAGGGCGTCGATGGAATCCTGGAAGGCCTGCCGGTTGGCGCGGTTGGCCTCGTTGAAGCCGAGATCCGCCGCCGCCTTCGGGGCGAGCGCGGTTCCCGCCCGGGCGATCTCCTGGCGCAGGCTGGTGAAGGTGGCCGCCCCCTGCAGCACCCGATCGAATTGCGCCCGCTCCGCCTCGGGGACCCGGCGGCCCAGAGCGCCGAGGAGGTCGTTCATCGCCAACAGGTTCTGGCGCATCCGGTCGGCGTATTTCTGCGCGTCCGCCGTGTCCTTGGCGGCATAGACGCCGCGGGATTCGAGGACGACGTTGCTCACGAGCCGGTTGACGTTGGCCGCGTCGAGGGCCCGGCGGGCCGCCTGCCGGGACTCGACCATCGCGTCGTTGAAGGCCGAGAGGGTGGCGATCCCGACGCCGGCGACCACCAGGGTGATCGCCCCGCAGGCCAGGACGAACAACAGTATCTTCGCCTTGATCGTCATGTTCGGGACCCTGCCACGAGCGTTGATTCAAGCTCGTAAACAGTGTCTCGAAAACTTCGGTTAACGGGTCGGCCCGCGATCAGCTCTCGGCCGTTTCCAAGGTCTCGATCACCAGGCTGTCATTCGTATAGACGCAGATCTCGGCGGCGATCCGCATCGCCCGGCGAACGATCTCTTCTGCGTCGTGACTGCTGTCCTCGAGGGCGCGGGCGGCCGACAGGGCGTAGTTCCCGCCCGAACCGATCGCCATCACGCCGCTTTCCGGCTCCAGGACATCGCCCGCGCCCGAGAGCAGCAGGCTGACCTCCTTGTCGGCCACCAGCATCATCGCCTCCAGGCGGCGCAGGTAGCGGTCGGTGCGCCAGTCCTTGGTCAGCTCGACGCAGGCCCGGGTCAGCTGTCCCGGATACTGCTCGAGCTTGGCCTCCAGCCGCTCGAACAGCGTGAAGGCATCGGCCGTGGCCCCCGCGAAGCCGCCGATCACCGAGCCCTTGGCGAGGCGCCGGACCTTGCGGGCATTGCCCTTGACGATGGTCTGGCCGAGGCTGACCTGCCCGTCGCCGCCGATCACTACCCGGCCGCCCTTGCGGACCATCAGGATCGTCGTGGCGTGCATCTGCGGCGGACCGCTCGCTTCGGAATGGGACAAGACAGGCTCCGGTTCGGTTGGGAACCCCGCTCACGTAGTCGCTCGCTGGGCCGGCTCCAAGCGTCGCCGCCTATCCCGGATAGCGCGGAAAGGCCGGCAGCGCGTCGAAGCGACCGAACCATTCGGGGGCGTCCGCGACCTGGATGCGGATCGACGGGGGCAGGGCGTCGGGATCGTCCAGGGTCGCCGTGTGGAGGTCGACCTGGCCGGGAAACACCGCCGCGTTGCGGTAGAACAGGCCGGTGCCGCAGGTCCCGCAGAATTCGCGGCGGACGCCCGGCGAGGATTCGTAGACGGACGGGGTGCCGGTGATGGTGATCCGGTCGTCCGGGAACAGCGCGAAGCCCACCGCCGGCGCGCCCGAGGACCGCCGGCAATCGGTGCAGTGGCACAGGGCGCTGTGGCTCGGCTCGCCCTCGGCCACGGAGTGGATGCCGCCGCAGCGGCAACGTCCGGTCAAGGCCATGCGAATCTCCCCGCGTTCGCCTCCGTTGTCCCCGAGGAGTGGGGGCTGCGCAAGCCGCCCTACACCACCACGGTGATCCGCTTCGCCGCCCGGGTCAGGCCGGTATAGAGCCAGCGCGCCCGGTGCTCGCGGAAGGCGAAGGACTCGTCGAACAGCACGACGTCGTCCCATTGCGAGCCCTGCGCCTTGTGGACCGTCAGGGCGTAGCCGTAGGTGAACTCGTCGGTCTCGCGCTTCAGGAAGGCCGGGATCTCCTCCTCGGAGCCGGACATCACGGCCTTGAGGACCTTGATGTCCACCGGGCGGCGGCGCAGGGCCGGGTCGTCCTCCGGCACCACGTCGAGGCGCACCGTGTCCGAGCGCGGCGAGGAGCGCTGGGCGTGCACGGTCCAGGTCGAGCCGTTGAGGAGCCCCTTGGTGCGGTCGTTGCGCAGGCAGACGAGCTTCTCGCCCACCGCCGGCATCGGGTCGGTGTGGCCGGCGAGCTCGCGCAGGCGGTTGTTGTAGAGCCGCCGGGTCTTGTTCATGCCCACCAGCACCTGGTCGGCCTGCAGCACCACGGCCGGATCGATGGACCGGCGCGAGACGATGCGGCTCTCGCCGTAGTCGCCGATGGTGAGGCGCCCGCCCTCGCGCACCGTCATCGCCATGCGGACGATGGGGTCGTCGGCGGCCTGGCGGTGGACGTCGGTGAGCATCACGTCGGGCTCGGCCTCGGTGAAGAAGCCGCCCCCGCGCACCGGCGGCAGCTGCGCCGGGTCGCCGAGCACCAGCACCGGCCGGTCGAAGGACAGGAGGTCGTTGCCGAGATCGGAATCCACCATCGAGCACTCGTCGATGACGATGAGCTCGGCCTTCGAGACCGGCCCGGTCCGGTTCAGGGTGAAGGCCGGGCCGCCATCCTCCGTCTCCTTGGTGCGGTAGATCAGGCTGTGGATCGTCGCGGCGTCGTGGCAGCCCTTCTGGCGCATCACCGAGGCGGCCTTGCCCGTGAAGGCGCCGAACACCACCGTGCCCTCGACGTCGTCGGCGATGCGGCGGGCGAGGGTGGTCTTGCCGGTGCCGGCATAGCCGAACAGGCGGAACACCTGTTGGCCGCCGGACTTGCGCCAGTCGGAGATCGCCTTCAGGGCCGCGTCCTGCTGCGGGGCGAAGCGGGTCGGCAGGTCTCGCGTGAGCTCCGCCTTGCTGTCGGTCTCGGCCATCAGAGTACCGAGGGCCGCTGGAGGTCGAAGAGGTCGGCGCCGCGCTCGGCGAACAGGTCCTCCAGGGCATCGCCCCCGGCCTCCTGCGCGAAGGCGTACTCGGCCTCCGAGATCGGCACCGCCTGGAGGAAGGCCAGCGCCGTGTCGGCGGCGGCCGGCGCCTCCAGTCCGGCCGCGAACAGCGCCGGCGGCACGAACAGGACGTGGGCGAGGCGCGCCGAGAGGCCCGTGAGCAGGCCGGGGAAGACGATGCCGGGGGCCAGGAACCAGCGGCCGTCGATGACCCGGAAGGCGCAGGCCGCCAGCATGCGCGCCACGTTCGGGTCGCTGCTCACGCCCAGGATTTCGCAGCGCCCGGGAAACTCCGCGCCGTCCCGGTAGAGCGGGTGGTTGGCCAGGGTCACCGTCGCGCAGGTGATGAGGCCGGGGCGCGGGGCGTCGCGGCAGGTCAGAATGTCGACGTGGCTGCTCCCGGTCTCGTCGGCGTGCCGGGCGACGGAGGGCGCGCCGCCGAAGGCCCCCGCCAGCCTGCGCGCCACCGCACGGTTGGTCTCGGTGATGTCCGCCGGAGGGGCGGCCGGGGCGCTCACGGCCAGCGCACCGTCGGGGGCAGCGACGACAGGATCGAGGCGACGTTGCCGCCGGTCTTCAGGCCGAAGATCGTGCCGCGGTCGTAGAGCAGGTTGAACTCGACGTAGCGCCCGCGCCGGACCTGCTGCTCCAGCCGGTCCGCTTCGGTCCAGGGCGTCGCCAGGTTGGCGCGCACGATGGCGGGGTAGGCCTTGAGGAAGGCTCCGCCGACGTCGCGGGTGAAGGCGAGGTCGGCCGTCGGGTCGCCGGTCCAGTGATAGTCGTAGAAGATCCCGCCGATGCCGCGCGGCTCGTTGCGGTGCTTCAGGTGGAAGTACTCCTCGCACCAGGCCTTGTAGCGGGCGTAGTCGGCGGCCGGGGCGTGGGCGTCGCAGGCCTCCCGCATGGCCGCGTGGAAGGTCAGGGAATCCGGGTCGTCCTGGGTCCGGCGCCGGTCGAGCACGGGGGTCAGGTCGGCGCCGCCGCCGAACCACGTCTTCGTGGTCACCACGAAGCGGGTGTTCATGTGGACGGTGGGCACGTTGGGGTTCCAGGGATGCGCGATCAGCGAGATCCCGGTGGCGAAGAAGCGCGGGTCCTCGGCGGCGCCCGGCATCTGGGCGCGGAACTCCGGCGCGAACTCGCCGTGCACGGCCGAGACGTGGACGCCGGCCTTCTCGAACACCCGGCCCTTGATCATCGCCATGGTGCCGCCGCCGCCGGGCGCGCCGCTGTGGTCGGTGCGCTGCCAGGGGGTCTTCACGAAGGTGCCGGGCTCGGCCGGGGCGTCGGGGTGGAAGGGGCCCGTGGCCTCGGCCTCCAGGGTCTCGAAGGCGGCGACGATCCGGTCGCGCAGGGTGGTGAACCACGCCGTCGCCGCGGCCTTCACGGCGTCGCGCTCGGCCTCGGGCAGCGGGGGGACGGAGGATTCGGGCATGGTCATGCCGGGGGATGTCCCATCCCGCCGCCCGGCCGTCAATTCGCCGGAGCGCGGCGCTCAATCCTTGACGGACATCAGCAGTCGCTCGGTCTTGGCGTCCTCGATCCGGTTGACCATGCGCCGGCCCTCGTGGACGTCGCGGATGGTCTTGGTGGCGGTGATGCAGGACTGCACGAGCATGATCGTGCCCATGGCGAGGTAGCCCTTGATCCAGATGTCGATGGGCATGAACAGGATGCCGAGGCCCACCATCGCGGCGGAACCCAGGAACGACGCGTAGGTGAAGGCGACCCAGGCGCCGGAATGCTGCGTGGTCTCGTTGGTCATGGTCGTGCTCCTTGGCGTGCGGTGCGGTCGGGGTTTGGAACGGGTCAGGCGGTCGGCTCGCGGGGCGCTTCGGCCCGGGCGCGCAGGCGCTCGAGGATCGCGGACGGGGCCGGGCGGGCGCTCGGGCCGAAGCCGGCGCGCTCCATCCGCTCGGCGATGTCGGCGCCCGGCTCGGCCTCGCGCAGGGCCGCCTCGGTGTCGTCGGCCTCGGCCTGGAGGCTGCGCAGGCGCGCCAGGGTGGCCTCGGCCTCCTTCAGGGTGGCGCGGTCCTGCAGCGTGGCGCGGTCCTGCGGGACCGGGCTCACCCGCAGGCGACGGGCCGCCTCGGCCGCGGCCGCGAGGCGCCGACCCCGCTCGAGCTCCGCCTGGCGCCGGGTGGCGTCCGCGACCGTTGCCCGGATGCGGGCCAGCTCGGCGGCGAAGCGGCTGCGGGCGGTGCGGATCGCGTCGCGCTCGGCTTCCAACTCGGCGATCGCCTCGGCGGCCTCCGCCGCGAGGTCGTCGCGGCCGGCCTGGAGCGCCGCCACGGCGCGGGTCTCGAGGTCGGCGGCGCGGGCCTCGACGTCTGCTAGGCGGCGCTCCTCGGCCCGGTCGCCCGCCACCGAGGCAGCCAGCGCCTGCCGGCTCCGCTCCAGGGCGGCGCGGGTTTCGCGGACCTGCTGGTCGAGGATCAGGAGCGCGTTGCGGTCGAACAGGTCTTCTTCGGCGCGGGCGGCGGCGCCGCGGGCGAGGGTACGAAACAGTCTGAGCATCGTCGGGCTCCGGGTCGGTAGTTGCTGTCCACCCCCCGGTTGTCGCAGCTTTTGAACACTGTTCAAGTGCGAATTTGCACGGCGTTCAATCTGCGCGCGGGAAGCCGCCGGTCTGGCGCAGGGCCTCGCCCAGGATCATGGCGGCGCAGACCGCGACGTTGAGCGAGCGCAGGTCGGGGCGGATCGGCACCACCACCCGGGCATCCGCCGCGGCGTGGACGGCCTCGGGCACGCCGGCCGATTCCCGGCCAATCAGCAGGCAGTCGCCGTCGCGGTAGGCGAAGTCGGTGTAGGGCAGGGCGCCCCGGGTGGTGGCGAGGACGAGGCGGATGTTCTCCGCCCGCCGCCACGCCGAGAACGCGTCCCACGAACGGTGGCGGGTGACGGCGACCCGGTCGAGGTAATCGAGGCCCGAGCGGCGCAGGTGCCGGTCGGAGACGTCGAAGCCCGCCGGCTCGATGATCTCGACGGCGGCGCCGAGGCAGGCGGCCAGGCGCAGGAGGGTGCCGGTGTTCTGCGGAATGTCGGGCTGGTAGAGGGCGAGGCGGAGCATCGGCGGCGTCTCATGCGGAGCGGGCGGGTCCGTGCGGCATCGCTCCCCGGTTGGCAGACGGTCAAGGCGGCATAGCTAAGGGAGCGCTGCAGCAACCGGATGGTCTCATGTTTCTCGATTGGCTCGAGCGCCGGATCGACACCTTCGCGCCGTTCGACGACGGTCGCATGCCGCCGAAATCCGTGCTCGGCTTCGCGAGCTTCTACCTCCGGCCGATCCGCGGCGCCCTGGCGGTCCTGTTCGTGGTGGCGGTGCTGGCGGGGTCGGTGGAGGCCTCGCTCTACCTGCTGATGGGCTGGTTCATCGACCTCCTGAACAAGGCCGACCGCGCCACCCTGTGGCAGGAGCACGGCACGGGCCTGATGCTGGCGGCCGGCCTCCTGCTGGTGGTGCGCCCCATCACGATCTGGCTGCACGAGATCCTGTCGAACCAGCTCATCGTGCCGCAGGCCACGAACCAGATCCGCTGGCGCACGCACCTCTACACCCTCGGGCACTCCCTCTCGTACTTCCAGGCAGACTTCGCCGGGCGCCTCGCCAACCGGGTGGTGCAGGTCGGGCCGGCGGTGCGCGAGCTCGCCGTCGTGTTCATCGACACCCTGCTCTACGTCGCGATCTACGCCGTGACGGCGGTGGGCCTGTTCGGCTCGATCTCCCTCTGGCTCGCCCTGCCCGTGGTGGTCTGGATCGCAGCCTACGCCGCCCTGACGCGCTGGTTCGTGCCCCGGGCGCGGTCCCGCTCGCTGGTGACGGCCGACACCCGCTCGGCCCTGATCGGGCGCATCGTCGACAGCTACACCAACATCCTGACCGTCAAGCTCTTCGCCCGCGACCGCGAGGAGCGGGCGGCTGTGCGCGATGCCGTCGATGTGCACACCAAGGCCTACCTGCACCAGTTCCGGCTGGTGAGCAGCACCACGACCCTGCTCGGCCTCCTCAACAGCCTGCTGATCCTTTCCACCGCCAGCGTCTGCGTGCTGCTGTGGCAGCGCGGGGGCATGACCACGGGCGAGGCCTCGGCCGGGCTCGCCCTGGTCCTGCGCCTGATGGCGATGTCGGGCTGGGTGATGCAGACCGTGCGGGGCATCTTCGAGAATGTCGGCGTCATCCAGGAGAGCATGCAGACGATCGCGCGTCCGCACGCCATCACCGACCGGCCCGAGGCCGGGACCCTGGCGGTCACGGGCGGCGACATCCGCTTCGAGAACGTCAGCTTCCACTACGGCCGCGACGACGCCGCGATCATCGAGGGCCTGAACCTGCACATCCGACCGGGCGAGAAGGTCGGCCTCGTCGGCGTCAGCGGGGCCGGCAAGACCACGATCACGTCCCTGCTGCTGCGCCTGCACGACCTCGAGGGCGGCCGCATCCGCGTGGACGGCCAGGACATCGCCGGGGTGACGCAGGGGTCGCTGCGCAGCGCCATCGCCATGGTCACCCAGGACACCTCGCTGCTGCACCGCTCGATCCGCGACAACATCGCGTATGGCCGCCCCGACGCGACCCAGGCCGAGGTGGAGCGCGCCGCGCGCCTCGCCCAGGCCGACACGTTCATCCGGGACCTGATCGATCACAAGGGCCGCACCGGCTACGACGCCCAGGTGGGCGAGCGCGGCGTGAAACTGTCCGGCGGCCAGCGCCAGCGCATCGCCATCGCGCGGGTCATCCTGAAGGACGCGCCGATCCTCATCCTCGACGAGGCGACCTCGGCCCTCGATTCCCAGGTGGAGGCGGCGATCCAGGAGAGCCTCGACACCCTGATGGAGGGCAAGACGGTGCTGGCCATCGCGCACCGGCTCTCCACCATCGCGGCCCTCGACCGCCTCATCGTCCTCGATGCCGGACGGGTCATCGAGGAGGGCACCCATGCCGAGCTGATCGCCGGCGGCGGGCTCTATGCCCGCCTGTGGGCGCGCCAGTCCGGCGGTTTCCTGGCCGACGGGCTCGCGGCACAGCCCTACGAGGCCGCGGCCGAGTAGGGAGAGCCGCCGCGGGGCATCGACCTGACGGGCGAAACTGTCCGGTTCCGGGATATCCGTGCTGCACCGCACACGCGCCGCGACGGGTCTGCCGGGGCTTTGGGCAGGGGGCTCCACGAGGACCGGGCTGCGCGCGTTGAAAGTCGAGCGTCAAGAGGGATTTAGCGGTGTTCTGCGCAGAGCTTAAGCAATCCCTGCCCGTTTCATGTCCATCCTGCATAGCAGACCGGCCGCATCAGCCCTCGTGCTGCGCTGCGGCGAAGCCTACATCAAGGCCATGGCGACGGGGCGATGTTCCTCGTGGCACGAACAGTTTCGGACCCTGACTCCCATGGTACACTCGATCATCAACCACATCCGTTCCTCCTGGAAGGAGAACGCCTCGGCGCGCCAGATCGCGGATCTGACCGACCAGCAGTTCGCCGATATCGGCGGCGATCGCCTCGACAGCCGCCTGCTCGACAAGGCCCGCCGCCACCGGGCGCGCGAGACCGTGCAGTTCCACAAGTCGGTGGGTGTGTTCTCCTACCCGACCGCCTAAGGTCATCGTCGCCCCCCCCGGCCGTCATCCCGGGGTTGGGGGGGCGGTGGATCGAGGGGCGTCGCTTGGGGCCAGGCAATCGGAGTCCAGGCGGCCTGACCCGGATCCGCCGGGACCACAGACGGAACATCACTTGGTTTCGTCTTCGGGTCGGCCTTGCGGCCTTCCTCTTCCTAACGGTGATGCAGGTTGCGGTTCGCGCCGCCGAGCCCGTCGTCATCACCGTTGATCCGAGCGGCGACGCTTCCGCTTCGGGGACTACCTCGGGGGCCACCCAGAAGCGCGCGGTCGGCAACGCCGTCGTCACCACCCTGCCGGAAGCCCTGTCCCTGCGCCGCACCTGGCGCCGATCCGATCCGCGCCGGCCGATCGCGATTGCCCTCGCGCCGGGCCCGCACCGCCTCGCCGAGCCGGTCCGGTTCGGTCCCGAGGATAGCGGCACGGCCGCCGATCCCCTGGTGGTGCGCGGCAGCCCGGACGGCAGCAGCCGCCTCGTCGGCTCCATCCCCCTGCAGCCCGCTCCGGACGGCATCCCTGCCGACCTGCTCGCGCGCCTGCCCCCCGCCGCCCGCGCGCAGGTCCGCGCCTATCGGCTGCCGGTGTCGGCCGGTCTCGAACCCCGCATCCAGGAGCCGCGCACCCTCGCGCAACGCGACGCCCGGGTGAACCTCGCCGTCTTCGACGGAGCCGGGGCGCTCTGGCCCGCGCGCTGGCCGAATCAGGGCTGGGCGAAGGTGTCGGCCGTCTCCGGCGATGCCGCCGGCTTCACCGCGTCGGACGGGCGCGTGGCCGGCTGGCGCGGCGAGCCTGACCTGTGGGCCGAGGGCTACTGGCACTGGGACTGGCTGTTCGAGGCCTTTCCGGTGGTCGGCCTCGAGGGAGCGGCCAAGCGCCTGACCCTCGGGAGCCAGCCCTACGAGGGCATTGTGCCGGGCGCCCGCTACCGCATCGTCCATGCCCTCGCCGAACTCGACGCGCCCGGCGAGTGGTGGCGCGACGTCGGCTGGGGCGTCCTCCTGGTCTGGCCGCGCGATCCCGCCGCTGCGCCCGAGGTGGCGGTCACCGACGGGCTGGTGGTGGTGGAGGGCGCGTCGCACCTGCGCCTCTCCGGTCTGACCCTCGAACAGGCGCGCGGCGACCTCGTGCGCGTCGCGGATGCCACCGACGTCGTCCTGTCCGGCGTGACCCTGCGCCGAACCCCCGGCCGAGCCCTGTCGATCGCGCGCGCGACCGCCAGCGGCCTCGAACGCAGCCGCGTGGCGGAGACCGGCATCGGCGCCCTCCACCTGTCGGGCGGGGATCGGGCGGCCTTGAGTCCGGCCGGGCTGTTCGTACGGGATTGCCGGATCCGCGACTACGCGCAGCTGGCCCGGACCCAGAGCCCGGCGATCACCCTCGAGGGCGTCGGGCAGGTCGTGGAAGGCAACTACATCCACGACACCGACGAGTACGCGATCCTGCTGCGCGGCAACGCCCACCGGGTTGCCTGGAACGAGATCGCCCGGGTCCTGTCCGGCTCGACGGATAGCGGCGCGATCTATTCCGGCCGTGACTGGACCGCCCGCGGCACAGTGATCGCGCACAATTACCTGCACGACATCCGCGCCGCGCCGGGCTTCGAGATCAAGGGCGTCTACCTCGACGACATGGCGAGCGGCTTCACCGTGCGGGACAACCTGTTCGTGCGCGTCGATCAGCCCGTCTTCCTCGGCGGCGGCCGCGACAACCGCGTCGCCGACAACCTGTTCGTGGAGTCGAGCCCGGCCATCCACGTCGATGCCCGCGGCCGGACCTGGGCCAGGGACACGATCACCGACATGCAATCGGAGCTGCGGGCGGCCTTCGCGGCGATGCCGGTCGGCTCCAAGCTCTGGCGCGCCCGCTATCCCGGCCTCGCCACGATCCTGCAGGACGATCCCGCGGCGGCGCGCAACAGCCTGACCGGGAACGTCTTCCTCGGCAGCGACCCGTTCCGGTTCGGCGACGGCGCCCGGGCCGACGAGCAGGTCCGGTCCGGCAATCGCGGTCCGGACGGCCTGCACCTGCCGGCCGACGCACCCGCGCAGGGCGTGGCGCGCTTCGGCACGGTGCGCGACGCGGCGGGCGCGGTGGTGTGGCGGGCGGATCTCGCGCGCCTGGACCGCGACGCGCAGCTCGCCCCGTCTCCCGTGGCCGCGCCGGCAAAATAGCGCCCAAACCGCACGCGGCCCCCGGTTGTTCCCTGGCCCAGACGGGAATTTTTTCTCGTGAATTCGGCGCCGATCACGGCGCCGTTAGCGTATGTTGAAGCGCGCGGGCGATGGGCTGGTATCCGACGAGGACGCAGCGAGAGACGAGCGCGACCGCGTTTTGGATGCTTGGACCCGTCACACCGACAAGTATCGCCAAGATGATCCCCCTGCCGCCTTGCTGCAGCAGCGGTGCGCAGCCTCGCTTCCAGACCCACGAAATCTCCGCACGGGATCGACGGTGCGGGGCCTGCACCGCCGCGCTCGCCGCGGAGACATCGGTTGCGCGGGTCGATACGGTGGCGGCCGCTCCATGATCGCGGACCTGCTGCGCGCTGGGGCAGCGATCGCCGGCCTCCACCCCGACCACCCCAACGGCATCATCCTGCAACGCGAGTCAGTTCGGATCCGGCATGCGATACGGTGAGACGAAGACGGTTCTGGTCACCGGCGGGGCGGGCTTCCTGGGCTCCCACCTCTGCGAGCGCCTGCTGGAGCAGGGCCACGAGGTGCTCTGCGTCGACAACCTCTTCACCGGATCCCGCCGCAACATCGCGCCGCTGCTCGACCATCCGCGCTTCGAGTTCATGCGCCACGACGTGACGTTCCCGCTCTACGTCGAGGTGGACGAGATCTATAATCTCGCCTGCCCGGCCTCGCCGGTGCACTACCAGTTCGATCCGGTGCAGACCGCCAAGACCAGCGTCATCGGGGCGATCAACATGCTGGGGCTGGCCAAGCGCCTGAAGATCAAGATCTTCCAGGCCTCCACCAGCGAGGTCTACGGCGACCCGGAGGTGCATCCGCAGCCGGAGGAATACTGGGGCCGGGTCAATCCGATCGGGTATCGCTCCTGCTACGACGAGGGCAAGCGCTGCGCCGAGACGCTGTTCTTCGACTACCACCGCCAGCACAAGCTCTCGATCAAGGTCGCGCGCATCTTCAACACCTACGGCCCGCGCATGCACCCCAACGACGGGCGGGTGGTGTCGAACCTCGTGGTCCAGGCCCTGCGCAACGAGGACATCACGATCTACGGCGACGGCTCGCAGACCCGGGCCTTCTGCTACGTCGACGATCTCATCGACGGCTTCCTGCGCCTGATGGAGACCGGCCCCGCGGTGACGGGCCCGATCAACCTCGGCAATCCGGGGGAGTTCTCGATCCGCGAGCTCGCCGACCTGGTGATCGAGCTGACCGGCTCGCGCTCCCGCGTCGTCGCCCGCCCGCTGCCCCCGGACGATCCGCGCCAGCGCCGGCCCGACATCGCCCAGGCCAAGGCGGTCCTCGACTGGGAGCCGACGGTCTCGCTCCGGGAGGGGCTGATGCACACGATCGGCTATTTCGACCGCCACCTCGGCGCCAACACCCCCGCCTGACGGGGGCGTTTCAGCGCCTCAGTCGAGCGCCTCGGCCTCGGTGAGCACCAGGCCGACGAAGGGGCGCGGGCCGATGGCCGCGAGCGCCCGGTCGAGGGTGGCGTAGCGGCTGCGGCCGTGGCGGACGGTGACGAGCACCGCCGTGACCCGGGGATCGGCCGCCAGGCGCTCGGCGATGGCGTCGGCGCCGATCAGGCCGACATGGATCACCACGAGGTCGTAGGCGTCCTGGGTGCCCAGGATGCTGTCGACGTAGCTGCGCAGGTCGCTGCGCGCGGTCTGGCCGTCCTGCGGGATCAGGGCGAGGCCCGAAAGGTGGCGCACCAGCACGTCGGAGAGGTCGGACCGGCCCGGAACCGGGGGCCCGCCGCGCCGGGGCGGCAGACCGACCTCGCGGGTGACGGTGCCGTCGGCGGAGGCGTCGACCAGGAGGACGCGCTCGTTCTCCTGGGCGGCCGAGGCGGCGTAGTCGAGGGCGAGCATCGAGCGGCCGGCGACGTCGTCGGCGGAGGTGACCACGATGACGTGCGGGCGCTTGGCCGGCAGGTCGCGCCGGAGGCGGTTGCGCAGGCGGGTGATCGCGACCTCGTAGGGGCCGCTGCCCAGGCGGTCCGTCCCGTTGCGGACGCCCCGCGGCAGCGACGGCAGCAGTCCGAGCACGAGGCGCTGGGTCCGGGTCTCGAGGCGGGTGCGCGAGCGGATGCGCCCGCTGAACTGCTCGGCCGTCAGGCTGCCGCCGATCCCGAGCCCCAAGCCCGCCACGAGGGCGGCCGCGAGCACGAGGGCGGCGGGCGGCCCCTGGCGCCGGGTCGGCGGCAGGGCGGGCGAGATGATGCGCGAGGTGGAGGTGTCGAGCTGCTGCTGCTCCTGCAATTCGCGCGTGCGCACCAGGAAGGCCTCGTAGACGCCGCGCCGGGCCTCGACCTGGCGTTCCAGCTCGCGCAGCTTCACGAAGCTGTCGCCGACCTTCAGGGCCTCGGCCTTGCGCTTCTCCAGGGCCTGCGAGAGCTCGGTGACGTTGGCGAGGCTGGCGCGGTACTCGTTGCGGATGGCGGCGGCGATGCGCTTCACCTCGGCATCGAGCTGGGTGCGGGCGCTGCGCACCTGCACGTCCGAGGCGTTCATGGCCGGGTGGCGCTCGCCGAGGCTGAGCGCGGCGTCGGCGCGCTGGCGCTCGGCCTGGGCAAGCTGGCCGCGCAGCTGCCCGATGGTCTGCGACTGCAGCACCTCCTGGATCGAATCGAGCTTGGCCGGGTCGCCGCCGGCGGCGCCCTCGATCTGGCGCAGCTTCGCCTGCTGCTCCGCGGCCTTGGCGCGGGCGGCGCCGAGCTGGTCGCTGAGCTGGCCGAGCTGCTGCTCGCTCACCAGCTGGGTGCGTGTGCCCACGAGGTTGTTCTTCGTGCGGAAGGCCTGGGCCGCGGTCTCGGCCTGCTGGACGCCGTCGCGCAATTCGCCGAGGCGGCTGTTCAGCCCCTCCCGCGCCCGGCGGATCGCCTCGGAGCGGTTGCCGATCTCGGTGGCGAGGTAGGTCTCGGCGATGCTCTGGGCGAGGCGGGCCGATTTCTCGCGGTCGTTGGACGAGACCGAGACGTCGACCGCGAAGCTGCGCTCCAGGCGCCGGGCCGACATCCGGTCGCGCAGGGCCCGCAGGGCCGTCAGGGCGGGGTCGGCCTCGGGCTCCGCCGGGCGCCCGAGCATCTGTCCGATCCAGGCGCGGATCCGGTCGAGGGCGCCCGGCTCCACGAAGTCCGGATCGGTGGCGAGGTGCTGCGTGGCCACGACCTTGCGCAGGACGTCGTCCGACTGCAGCACCCGCAGCTGGCTGTCCACGAGGAGCAGGGTGGATTCGTTGGCCTGGCCCTGGGGGTTGGCCTCGTCCTTCAGCACGGCGAGGCCGCGCGGGTCGATGAGGAGCTGGACCGTCGCGGCGTACTGGGCCGGCAGGGCGAGGAAGCCCGCCGCCAGGCCCAGGAGGACGAGGATCGGCAGGAGCACGGTCAGCCAGCGCCGACGCAGGATGCGGCCGACCTCGCCCATGTCCAGGAACCAGGGCAGGGCCTCGCGCGACGTCTCGGTGCCGGCACCGAGGTGCTGCAGGATCGCTGGTGGGGCGCGTTCGATGACAGCCATGGACGCTTTCCGTTACGCAATCGGCGAGGGCTGGGGCTCGGGGCCGCAGGCGTCCCGTCCTGGGACACCCGGGTCCGCCGAGTCCCGGCCCGGTCGGTCGATCCGGCCGATTTCGGCACGTGGTGCGCCGAAAGCCGCCGGGTGGGGGGCGCGTTTCATGAAATGCGCCACGTGCTCGGGATCCCGGCCTCGGGGGAGGGCCCGCGCGACCGCGGCGCGGGCGCCGGCGCGCGGGGATAGGCCGGCACGCGCCCGTCCGGCGGCAGCTGGACGCGGATGAAGGCGAGCAGGCCGGCGAGCGCCAGGACGTTGACGTTCCAGTCCTGGAAGATCCCCGGCGTGGTCATGCCGTTGAGCACCAGCATCAGCACGCAGGCGGCGACGAAGCGGCGCCCGCCGAGGTCGAGCTTCATGCCCCAGGACAGGGTCGTGAGCAGGACCACCAGGGCGAAGCCGAGGCCGATCAGGCCGGTGCCGGCCCAGGCACTGAGGAACATGTTGTGCGAGCTGGTGATGAAGACGTCGTCCCGTCCCAGGGTCTCGGCCAGGGTGGTGGTCGGGATCAGGAGCTGGATGAAGCGATCGCCGGCCGAGAAGCCCGATCCGGCCAGCCGGTCCTGCGTCGCCGCGATGAAGGTCGGCCAGAAGGTCGAGCGTCCGGTGCCGTTGGCGAGCTCGATGGCGGGCTTCTGCAGGAGGGTGGCCAGGAGGTCGAGGAGCGCCGGGAAGGCCGCGAGGTCGAGCATCAGCAGGACGAAGCCCGCGATGGCCAGGAGGGCGCCCGCGATGCCGAGGCGGCGCAGGACGGCACGGCGCGAGGACATCAGCAGGGCCGGGCCCACCGCGACGACGGCGCCGGTGCTGGCGGCCGAGCCCGCGATCACGAAGCCCGCCAGCGCGAGGGCGAGGTAGGTCCGCCGGCGCCGCTCGGGTGGCCGGAAGATCACCAGGAAGCCCAGCATTGCGCAGACGTAGGGCATCATGTTGTTCTTGGCGGCCGAGAACACGATGCCGTGCGCCAGGCTGTCGAGGATGATCGGCAGCACGGCGACGAGCCAGGCCAGGGTGATGATCGCCAGCAGGTCGGCGAAGCGCCGCTCGATGTCGCTCCGGTCGAAGATCACGATCGAGGCGTGATAGAAGATGAACAGTTCGGCGCTGCGATAGAGCGTGTAGGGCGGCACGATCGACCAGGCCGCGCTGAGGGTGTTCACGCCGATCATCAGGGTGAAGGGCAGGTAGGGCATCGCGAAGGGCAGCAGCGCCACGCGCCGGTCGAGGGCGATCTTGCCGAACAGGTAGAGGCCGGTCAGGCCGGTGAGCACCAGGGTGATGATGTTGGAGGCACTCAGCCCCTCTTCCAGCACCGCGTTTCCGTCTTCGCGCGGCACCGTGAAGACCAGGGGCATGAAGGCGAAGGTGCAGACGAGCACCATCGGAAGCACAAGCCGGGCATCGAGCGGGCGAACCGCGACCGCGAGCCTGCGCCGGACCATGGGATAGAGCATCGTGAACCAGGCGGGGATCGCCAAAACGAGGAACAGGTTCAGCACGCGTGTTCCTCCCTGGTGGCCTGCGGGTCCGACGATGACGACACTTCCGCTGTGAAGCGTTTCACGGTGTGAATTGCTCCCGAAACGCGGCCGGACTTCGACAATATCGTAAATGCCCGCCGAACGGTCTCGACGACTCTCGGTCCCGGAAGACGGGGGCACGCAAAAGCTTGTGAAGGCGAGGTTTGCGGGTGTGTCTCGCGAGCGGATCTAGCCCGCGCCCTCAGCCGCTCCCGGCCGAGCGGCGGCGCAGGGTCAGGATCAGGTGCGTGGCCGAGACCGCGTGCCCGATCGTGATGACGAGGGCCGCCCCCGCGATTCCCGCGTAGGCGATGAGCGGCAGCATGATCGCCAGGGAGACCACCAGGCTGACGACGAAGGCGCGGAAGACCGGGCCGGTATCCTGGATCGCCCGGAAGTACTGGGTCGCCAGATCGCGCAGGAAGATGCAGCCGACCGCGAGGGCCAGGATGCGCACGCTGGCGGCGTAGTCCGCGAAGGCCGGTCCGAAGACGAGGGTGAGCCAGGTCCCCGCCGGGAGCGCGATGGCGAGGAGGAGCAGGGCGACGGCGGGGCCGAGGGTCAGGGCGGCCTTCGCCAGATAGGCGCGCAGGCCGCGCTCGCCGCCGGTCTCGTAGGCGCGCGCCGCCGCCGTGGGCAGGATGTTCTCGGTGGCGGTGAGCAGGATGATGACGAAGCCCACGAGGTACTGCGCCGCGCGCAGGCCGCCGATCGCCTCGTCGCCGAGCATGATCCCGGCGAGGATCCAGGCCACCTGCTCCTGCCCGAAGGTGACGAAGACCAGGGGGAACATCCAGCGGCCGATGCCCCAGTGCCGACGCACCACGGGCTTCAGGCGCAGGGCGCGCCGGGGCGCGCGCCAGATGCCGTAGGCGACGGGGGCGGCGGTGACGAGGGCGGTCCCCGCCAGGGCCGCGGTGGCGAGGGCGGCGTCGAGGCGCAGGCCCGCCCACCAGGCGGCCCCGAGCACCAGGGGAAAGGCGACGGCCCGGGCGGTGTCCATCGCCACGGCGACGAGGCCGCGCCCCCGGGCGAACAGCGTCCGGCGCACGGTGAGCTGGAGGTTCTGCGCCACGGTGAGCCCGGCCCCCGCGACGACCACGCCGATCTCCACGGCATGGTGGCGCAGGGCGAAGATGCCCACGAGGGCGAGGGCCACCCCGGCGGCGGCGATGAGGGCGGCGAGCAGTGCGGCGGCCAGGACGGTGGCGTCGTAGGTCGCGGCCGACCGGCGCCCCTGCGCCGCGAGCGTCATCATCGGGGCCGTCACCAGGGCATTGTGCAGCCCCTGCGCGAAGGCCGTGACGATCAGGATCAGGACGAAGAGGCCGAATTCCTCGATGCCGACGAGGCGTGCGGTGACGATGCCGCTGACGAAGCCGAAGCCGCTGACCGCGGCCTGGTCGAGGAGCGAGGCCAGGGCCGGACGCCGGGCGAAGCGCCGCGCGCGGGCGAGGAGCCCGGCCTCGTCGCCGAGGGGCTGGATCACGGGGGCTTGCGGGACCATCGATCTCCGGGGGATGCGCCGGTCAGCGATAGGACAGGAACGCCGCCGCCGCATCCCGCAGGCGGGGGGTGCGGCCATAGATCCAGCGCGGGCCGCTGATGGCCGGCCTCTTGCTCAGGCCGTGCTTGAACTCGAACACGCCGCGATTGTTGGCCGGGTCGATGCCGCCGAAATCGAAGGTCTCGCGTCCCTCCGCATGGGCCTGCTCGACGAAGCGCCAGACCGCCAGGGTGGGCGCGGCGCAGGCGCGGGCCCGGTCGTTCGAGGCCGTGTAGAAATCGGTGAAGCGCCGGCCCGAGACGTGGGCGATCCGGATCAGCACGCGCTCGCCCTTCTCCCGCACCTCCAGGATGCGGTGATGGGGATCGCGCGCGACGAGGTCGCGGAACTGCGGCCCGTTGAGGCTGTCGCGGAAGCCCTTCTGGGCCTGCAGCGCGCCGTACATCTCCCAGAACGCGTCGAAGGCGGCCAGGCGCTCGTCGAGGTCGGTGAGGAAGCGGGTGGTGAGATCCGGGTTGCGCTCGGCCTTGCGCAGGGCCTTGCGCCAGCGCTGGTCCATCGCCTGCAGGATCGGCTCGGTGCCGCCCGTCAGGTCGAGCTCCAGGGTGAAGTACTTGGCCGATTGCGCCGGCACGAAGCCGTGGCCCAGCAGGGCGAGGACGATCGCGTCGGACTGGAAGTGCTCGAAGCTCACCGCCAGGAGATCGAGGCGCCCGAGGGCGAGGTGCTCCAGCAGCAGGGCGACCACCGCCTCGGCGTGCTTGTCGCCCTTCTCGGTGAGGAGCGGGCAGCCCTGGAGCAGGACGAACCGCACGAAGCCGCGGCGCTTCACCTGGTACTGGATCAGCGCCACCGGCGCCTCGCTGGCGTCGCGCACGATCAGGCGGGTCACGTCCCAGCCGACCTTTGCCTTGTAGGTGCCCCACATCCACGAGGCGAAGACGTTGCCGCGGGGCAGAGCCCAGACGGCCTCGTCCCAGACGGCGGACTCCAGGCAGGGACGGATGCTCAGTGCCGCGCTCATCGGAGCTTCCTGTCTCGTATCCTCGACGCATCCCTCGCGGGACGGGCCTTCCTACGGCGAAACGCTTGTCATCCCTCCCTGCGCACCGGAGATCTCCCGCCCAGACTGTGAAGATCCTTAATTTAACGCTGTTCGCGAATGCTGCCGGGGATCATCCACGGAGCCCGGCCGCTCGGGCGCGAAGCTGCTAACGTCCCGGCATGCCGAGGACGCTCGAACACTTTATCCGCGACACGCCCGTCCTGCGCGAGGCGGCCCTGCGGGTGCGGGCGCTGTCCCGCTCGCTGGCGGCCGCGCCGCCCGGGCTCTACACCCTCTGCTACCACCACGTCGCGCCGCGCGAGCAGGCGCGCTTCGCCCGGCAACTGCGCTTCCTCGGCCGCCACGGCACGTTCGTCTCGGCCGACCGGGCCGCCGACCTCCTCGCCGACGGCACGGCCGGGCAGGGGCGCCACTTCCTGGTCAGCTTCGACGACGGCTACGCCGACAACCACGCGGTGGCGCTTCCCGTGCTGCGGGCGCTCGCGATCCCCGCGATCCTGTTCCTCGTCAGCGACTGGGTGGACGCGCCCCCCGGCGGGGACCGGGCCGGTTACATGGACCGCGCCGCCGTGGCCGACTGGCTGGCCGCCGGGCTCGATGTCGGGTCGCACTCGACGCGCCACCGCAACCTCGGGCGCCTCACCGCGACGGAGGTCGCCGAGGAGCTGACCCGGTCGCGCCGGGACCTCGAGGCCCTGACGGGCCGGCCGGTCCGGCACTTCGCCTGCCCCTGGGGCGTGGCCGGCACCGACTTTGACCCGGGCCGCGACCCGGAGCTGGCCCGCGAAGCCGGCTATCGCAGCTTCCACACCACCCGCCGGGGCGTGGCCCGGGGCCCGGAGGACCTCCTGCTGATGCCCCGCCACGTCCTCGAACCCGCCTGGGGGCTCTACCAGATCGATGCCCTGGTGGGCGGGCCGACGCGCGCCGCCCGATGAGCCGCCTTGCAACCGGGCGCGGCGACGGACCCGTCGTGATCGTGATCGGCGCCCGCGCGCCCTACATGCACCGCCTCTACGAGCGCCTGGGGGCGGCCCTGGACCGGCCCCTCCACGTCCTCGCCTGCAGCGCCCGGGAGGCGGCGCGGCACTGGGAACTGCCCGAGCCCGAGGCCTACCGCTTCGCCGTGGTGCCGGGCCTGCGCTGGTACCGCAGCGCGGTGAGCAACCTCTACATCAACCCCGCCATCGTGCCGCGCCTCGCGGCCCTGCGTCCGAGCGTCGTCGTCGTCAACGACTTCGCCCCCACCATGCTGATGGCCGCCGCCGCGGCCCGTTGGCTCGGCGTGCCCTACGGCCTGCGCACCGACGGGGTGCCCGAGACCGATCCGGGCCGGCGCTCGCGGCCGCACCGGGCGATGCGGCGCCTGCTGGTGCCGGGGGCGCGCTTCGGCCTCGGGCCGAGCGCCGGCAGCCTCGCCCTCCTCGAAGGCTACGGCCTCCCCGCCGACCGCCTCGCCCTGGCGCCGCTCTTCCCCGCCTGGGAGCCCGGCCCGGCGGCGGCGACGCCGGAGGCGGAGCGTCCCTACGACCTGCTGTTCTGCGGCATCCTGAACGAGGACGTGAAGGGCGCGCGCTTCTTCACCGACGTCGTCCTCGCCTGCCAGGCCCGGGGCCGGAGCCTGCGGGTCCGGGTCGCGGGCGACGGTCCCCTGCGGGCGGAGATGGAGGATCGGCTGGCGGCGGCCGGGATCGCGGCGCAGTTCGACGGCTTCGTGCAGCAGGCCGAGCTCGGAGCGGTCTACGCCTCGGCCCGCCTCTTCCTGTTCCCGAGCCGGGGCGACGTCTGGGGCATCGTGCTGCAGGAAGCCCTGCAGAGCGGCGCGGCGGTGCTGGCCTCGCCGCATTCGGGTGCGGCGCGCGAGCTCGTCGCCGCCGGAGAGTGCGGCGCGGTCGAGCCGATGACGGTGGAAGGCTGGGCCGAGGCGGCCCTGGCCCTCCTCGACGACCCCGCCCGGCGGGCGACGTACCGCGCCCGCGCCGTCCCGGCCCTGGCGCGGTTCTCCCTCGAGGCCGCGACGCGGGCCTACCGCGCGGCGCTGGCCCCCGCCGCCGGCTGAGGCGCGCCCGGTCTCAGACCGAGCGCACCCCCTCCGGGGCCGGGACATGCTTGGCCCGCCGGGCCCGGTCGAAGGCCACGATGGCGAGGAAGCGCGGCACCACCTGGGCGTAGCGGGCGCGCAGGCGCCGGGGCTCCTGGATCAGCCGGTAGAGCCATTCGAGGCCGCACCGGGTCATCAGCCGCGGCGCGCGCGGGATCGTGCCGATGTTCACGTCGAAGGCGGCCCCGACCCCCATGGCGATGACGCCGGGCAGGGACGGGGTGTGCGCCTGCATGAAGAGCTCCTGCTTGGGCGTGCTCAGGCCGATCCAGAGGATCTGGGTGCCGTTGGCGCGCAGGCGCGCGTAGAGGTCCTGGGCCTCGGGCTCCGTCAGCGGACGATACGGGAGGGTCTCGGCCCCGGCCACGACGAGGCCCGGCGCCCGCCGGGCCATCTCGGCGGAGAGCTTGTCCGCGACGCCGGGACCGCCCCCGAGGAAGAAGTGGCGCCAGCCGGCCTCGACCCCGGCGCGGCACACCGCCTCGACGGATTCGATGCCCGGCACCTGCGCGATGGCCTTGTGGCCGCGCAGGCGCCCGACCCAGGCCAGCGGCCGCCCGTCGGCGCAGACCAGCAGGGCGGCGTCGTGGGCGGCCCGCACCTCGGGCTCGTCCTGCGCCCGCACGATGCCGTGGGCGTCGCGGAAGACCACGAAGGTCCCGGGACCCGGAACCGCCCGGCTCAGGCGGCGCCGAAGCGCGGCCACCAGGCCTCCCATGTCGGTGATCGAGACCGGGACGCCACCGAGAAGGAAGTGGGGGACGTCCGGGTCGTGGCCCCAGGCGCGCACGGGCATGGCAGGATCCGGAGTGAGGGGGCGCGTCATGCGGCAGCCCGGGGGGTGGCGGAGGAACGGGTGGCGATGGCTTCGCGGTAGATCGTGAGCGCGCGTGCGGTGACGGCGTCCTCGGTCCAGTCGCGCTCGTAGGCGAGGCGGGCGTGGCGCCCCATCGCCCGCGCGGCCTCGGGATCGTCGACGATCCGGTCGAGGGCCTGGGCGAGGGCGTGGGGATCGCGGGGCGGGACGAGGAGGCCGGTGCGGCCCTCCGTCACGAGGTCGGCGAGGGCGCCGATGCGCGCGGCGACCACCGGCGTCCCGAGGCTGAACGCCTCGGCGATCACCATCGGCAGGCCCTCGTACCAGTGCGAGGGCACCACCAGGGCGGCCGCCCGCGCCATCGCGGCCTGCACGGCCGCGGGGTCCTGCGGGCCGAGCAGGGTCAGGCCGGGCGCGCGGCCGAGGGCGTCGGCCTCGGGGCCCTCGCCGATGACGGTGATCGGCGCGCGCGTCAGGCGCGCGGCCGCCATCAGGGTGCCGACGCCCTTCTCGGGCACGAGACGCCCGACGAACAGGATGCCGGCCCGGGGGCCGTTTGCATCGAGGCTCGGATCGGCCAACCCGTTGGGCTTGATGCGGATGCGGCTGTCCGGAAGCCCGGCGGCGAGGAAGCGGGTGCGGGCGAAGGGCGTCAGCGCGATGAAGCGGTCGACGTCCCGTCCCCAGGTTCCGGCCCGCCGGTGCACGTCGATCATCCGCGCCACGGCCAGGGAGCCGAGCCGGGACCCGCGATAGCAGGCATGCCGCACCGCCCGGTAGGGCGAGCCGGTCACGCAGTCCTCGCAGGGGCGGGACTCGCGCATGAGGATGCCGTTGGCGCAGGTCACGCGGAAATTATGCAGGGTCTGCACGGTGGCGACCCCCTCGGCTTGGACCGCGGCGTGCATGCCCGGCGACACCTGCGGGAAGACGTTGTGCGCGTGCACCACGTCCGGGCGGAAGGCGCGGACGGCCTCCACCACGGCGGCGATCCCGCGCGGAGCGTGCGGCGCCTCGTAGGCCGTGCGCAGCCGGTCCCAGCCCGTCCGGATCGTGGCGTTGTCGAAGAACAGGGTCTCCACGACCTGTCCGGCGCGGCGCAGGCTCGCCACCTCCTGGGTCACCACCGAATCCTCGCCACCGCGCACCTGATAGCGATTGTGGACCACGAGGATGCGGAGCGGCGCGGCCGCGAAGGGGCCCGCGGGCGCCTCCTGCCGAGCCGGATCGCCTCCGGGCGGACGACGCTGTGCGACCTCTGGTTTTGTCATCGCAGCATGCCAAGCCTGGACGAATGGCAGCGGGGCTGCCGGCGAAGAGCGAGACGATCGTGACCCGACCGTCGACATTTTGCAAGAATAAGCGCGTGTCCTTTAAGATTTGACATCGCCTCTGGACAAGCATTGTGCACTGCCGTTCACCAACATCTTACCAAGTTCGTTTCCGTTGCCGCAGAACCCGTCGTCATTCAGGCATCGCCCCGCATACGGGCCGCGAGCGCCAGACGTTTCAAGGTCGGTGGAGCGACAAAGAGTCATCGTTAAGGAATAGTCAGGTGCCCTGGACTGTGGGCCGGGCGAGTCCGGGACCAACGCAGTTTAAGCGCGGCCGTTCGCGTCGGCATCGTCCAAGCCAATTTATGGTTGACGGTCGCCTGCCCGCGCCGCCTCGACTCCGATCTCGGGGATTTTCAGTCACGGGGAATGCGGTCCGGCCGGGACGGAAGCGGCCGGCGGCCATGACGGGCCGCGGGTTGCTGTCCACGCAGATCAGGCGCGCGCGACCACCGGGTCTGGAACACACGGGATCAGGAACATGGGCCGGGGCCTGTCGTTGATGGGGCAGACTGATCGCAGGGGCGGCGCACGCCGCCCGGGCGAGATCATGTTCCGCCGGCATCGAAGGCTCGGCGCCGCGACCGCGCAGGCTGCGGGATGAGCGACGCGCCTTCCGTGAGACTTGCCTGAGACTTGAAGGACGAACTGAATGGCCGATTCCAAGACCCAAGCCGGAAACCAGCGTCTCCACGAGACCCAGAACGGCACCAAGTCCAACGCGAAGAAGGTTTCGATCGAGGTGCTCAACGCGCGCCTGTCGGACGGGATCGACCTCGCCCTCGACGTGAAGCAGGCGCACTGGAACCTGAAGGGACCGCAGTTCATCGGCATCCACGAGATGCTCGACGGATTCCGGACCGAGCTCGACGACTACAATGACAAGGTCGCGGAGCGCATCACCCAGCTCGGCGGCACCGCCCGCGGCACCGCCCAGGCGGTCGCGTCGGCCTCGCAGCTCAAGCCCTATCCCCTCGATGCCTACGCGATCGCCGACCACCTGGCCGCGCTGATCGACCGCTACGGCGTCTACGCCAACGCGGTGCGCCAGAACATCGACGACACCGATGAGGCCGGCGATGCCGGAACCGCCGACCTCCTCACCGAGGTCTCGCGCGGCGTCGACAAGCAGCTCTGGTTCCTCGAGGCCCACGTGCAGGAGCCGACCGGCACCCTGCGCGACGGCGACCACGCCGGCCAGCGCTGAGCGCCCGCCAAGGTTTGACGGATCAGGGGACGCCGCGAGGCGTCCCCTTTTTCGTGGGCGGACGGCCCGTGACCGTCGATCGCTTCACTGCGGTCGTGACGAGATCGCTCCACCACCGTCACGGGACCTGTCGCATCTCACCGCGACCCGGCTGGGGCGGTCACACCGCCGCCGGAGGCGTCTCACGTCGCACCGGCTGTCGCCGTCACGCTGGCAGCGCGGGTCCCCCATCGGCAAGGCGAGGAACAGGGTGGGGTGTGGAGGGTGTCCGGAGAGGGAGCACCCCTCGCGACAGGGGATCGCGTGGCCGATCACGACCGTTCCTCGGGCGCCCCCGTCTCCAGGAACCCGCGCGCGATCCGCGAAAACTCCGGCGTGCGCAGGTAGCCGTAGGACTTGTGGTGGTTGGCCTCGCCCGTGGGCCGCCGGTAATCGTTCACCACCCTGTGGTCGTCGAGAACGACCCCGGTGTCGCTGGGTGCGTAATCGTCCGCGAGGGTGCCGGTCACCGTGACGATGTCGTTGCCGTCGGCGAGGTTGGTCCAATTCTTCACGTTGTTCGGCACCCGGGTGGCGCCGAATTCACTCTCGATCTTCATCTTCACTTTCGCGAGACCGAGGGGCGAGCCGACCGTGACCAGGTGGTCGACCCGGAGGTCCGGGGCGTCGCGCTCCAGCAGCCGCAGAACGTCGTAGGCGATCACCGAGCCCATGGAATGCGCCACGAGCAGGATACGGTGCCCGCGACATTCGGCGAGGCGCTCGCTCAGGCGCGCCCGGACCTCCGCCGCGAAGGCGCGCTCGCCGTGGTAGTGCCAGAGATCGTCGAAGCGATGCTCCAGGATCAGGTCGTCGACGAGGGTGATCCCCGTCATCTCCTCGACGCGGTCGATCCCGGCATAGAGGGTGGCCAGCACGTCCTGTCCCGTCAGGCTCGGCGCATCCTCCGCGCCGTGCAGGGGTTCGGAGGCCGGCTGGGGGCGATACGGCTCGGTGACGGCATCGCCGGCGAGGGGCGTCTCGTAGCGCAGGTCGGCCCAGTAGACGAAGCCGAATGTGAACGTGGCGCCGTCGAGTCCTTCGTTGCGCGACAGACCCTCGGTGATCGCGTCCCGCCACCAGCGCGTCTTCTCATCGACCGGCGGCTTGTTGGCCAAGCCGTGGATGCCGATGATGACGCTGGGCCGTTCCATGGAGTCCGAAGGTATCCTGTACGCGGGTGGCGCGGCTGCGCGCACTCAGTGCCGAATGGCTACGCTGCCGCGCCGACCGGGAATCTAGGGTCGGTGGCGACGGCGGCGACCGGGCGAAAGGTCGCCTGGAGGCGGAAGACTGCTCAGCCGGCATCTTCCCAGTAGCCCCGGACATCGGCGGCCGTGGCCGTGAGGTGGACGTGCTCGTCCACCCGCTCGACCCAGGAGAGCGGCAGCAGGTGGTGGCGACCGTGGGCCGCCGGATCGGTCCGTGTCAGCTTGATGAGGGTGTCGCCCTCCATGTGGTCGACCGTCCCGACATGCAGTCCATCCGACGACCGCACCTCCATGTGCGGCACGATCTGCTGCGGCGCGATCTCTTCGGCCACGACCTGTTGCGCCACAACCTCTTGCGCCACGAGCTGTTGCGCCTTGATATCCGATGGCTCTGCCATGTGGCCTTTCCGCTTGGGACCCTTCTGCCTCAACGGCCCTGCGCCGCCCTGGTTCGACGCCGCGGGCGCTTCGCCACGGGGCGTCAGGCGGGGCGCGGGGTGAAACCGATATCCGCCGCCACCGCCCGGAGCCGTTCCGGCTCCCGCTCCTTGCGCTCCGAGTACCGGTCGACGAGGTGGTCGGCCCGCTCGCGGGTCAGGAGCGTGAACTTCACCAGCTCCTCGCAGACATCGACCACCCGGTCGTAGAGCGGACCCGGGTTCATCCGGCCGCCTTCGTCGAACTCCCGATACGCCATCGGCACCGAGGACTGGTTCGGAATGGTGATCATCCGCATCCAGCGGCCCAGCACCCGCAGGCCGTTGACCGCGTTGAAGGACTGCGAGCCGCCGGAGACCTGCATCACCGCCAGGGTCCGCCCCTGGGTCGGGCGCACCGAACCCTCCGACAGGGGCAGCCAGTCGACCTGGGCCTTCATCACCCCGGTCATCGCCCCGTGGCGCTCGGGGCTGACCCAGACCTGGCCCTCGGACCAGATCGAGAGGGCGCGCAACTCCTGCACCTTGGGATGGTCGGCGGTGGCATCGTCCGGCAGCGGCAGCCCGTGCGCATGGTAGATCCGCACCTCGCCGCCCATGGCCTCCAGGAGGCGCGCCGCCTCGTAGGCCAGGAAGCGGCTGAACGAGCGCTCCCGCAGGGAGCCGTAGAGGATCAGGAAGCGCGGGGCGTGGCTGAAGGTTTGCGGTACCCCGAGCGCGGCGGAGGTCGGGACCGTGAAATGCGCTTCGCTCAGGGCCGGCAGGCTGTCGGCGAAGGGCTGCCGGGGCCGCTCGCGATCGGTCTGGTTCGGAGCGGTCTTGTCCAGATCGGTCTTGTCCGAATTTGTCTTGTCCAAGGCGTCGGCATCCTCTACGTTTCAATGATGTTTGAAATATTGACACCATGATGGACGAGGGGCAAGCCGTCGCCGCCTTCGCGGCCCTCGGCCAGGAGCACCGCCTGCGCATCGTGCGCCGTCTCGTCACCGCCGGGCCGGAGGGCTTGGCGGCCGGCCTGCTGGCGGAGGCGGTCGGCGTCTCCGCGACCAACCTGTCGTTCCACCTCAAGGAACTGAGCCGCGCCGGCCTCGTCACCGCGCAGCGCGAAGGCCGCTCGATCCGCTACCGCGCCGCCTATCCGGACCTCTCGGCGCTGATCCAGTTCCTGATGCGCGATTGCTGCCAGGGGCGGCCCGAGGTCTGCGCCCCCGCCGTCGCCGCCCTCGCGACCTGCTGCCCGGAGCCCGCCTGATGGACGTCGTCATCTACCACAACCCGGCCTGCGGCACCTCCCGCAACACCCTCGGCCTGATCCGCAATGCCGGCCTCGAGCCGCACGTCGTCGAGTACCTCAAATCGCCCCCCAGCGGCGCGCTGCTGCGCCGTCTGGCGGAGCGGGCTGGCCTCACCCTCCGCGATCTCCTGCGCGAGAAGGGCACGCCCTATGCCGAGCTCGGCCTCGACGACCCAGCCCTCGGCGACGAGCAGCTCCTCGACGCCATCGCGGCGCATCCGATCCTCCTCAACCGGCCCCTGGTGGTGACCCCCCTGGGCGTCGCCCTGTGCCGGCCCTCCGAGACCGTGCTCGCCCTGCTGCCGCCCCAGCAGGGGGCCTTCGCCAAGGAGGACGGTGCGCCGGTGGTCGATGCGCAGGGGCGGCCGGTCGCGGAGTCCTGAGGTCGCCCGGACGCGCGATCCCGCCTGAGAGCAAGCTCTCGCCCACGCCCGAGATTTCACCCGCGAACAAGATCTCGCAAGGTTTCGTCGCGACACGAACAGAAAAAGTCGATGCTTGCCCTCGCCATCTTCGTCGTCACCCTGGTCCTCGTCATCGTCCAGCCGCGGGGGCTCGGAATCGGATGGAGCGCCCTCGCGGGGGCCGCCGTCGCCCTGGCCACCGGCGTGATCCAGCCCGGCGACATCCCGGTGGTCTGGCACATCGTCTGGGACGCCACCTTCACCTTCGTGGCGCTGATCGTGATCTCCCTCCTCCTCGGCGGGGCGGGCTTCTTCCAGTGGGCCGCCCTGCACGTCGCCCGCTGGGGCGGCGGTCGCGGTCGCCGACTGTTCCCCCTGGTGATCCTGCTGGGCGCCGCCATCGCAGCGGTCTTCGCCAATGACGGTGCCGCCCTGCTGCTCACCCCGATCGTGCTGGCGATCCTGATCCGGCTCGACGTCCGCCCGGCCACCGCGATGGCCTTCATCGTCGCCTGCGGGTTCGTTGCCGATTCGACCAGCCTGCCGCTGGTCATCTCGAATCTCGTCAACATCGTTTCGGCGAACGTCTTCGGCATTTCCTTCAGCCGCTACGCCGCCGTGATGGGACCGGTGAACCTCGTCTCGCTGGCCGCGACCCTCGTGGTGCTGTGGCTGGTCTACCGGCGTGACCTCGACACGACCTACGCGGTATACCGTCTGGACCCGCCGCCCAGCGCCATCCGCGACATGGCCGTGTTCCGCGCGGCCTTCCCGCTCCTCGCCGTGCTGCTCGGCGCCTACTTCGTCACCGCCCCGTTCGGCGTCCCGGTCTCCGCCGTCACCGGCGCCGGCGCCCTCATCCTGCTCGCCCTGGCCGGTCGCAGCGGGGTGATTCCCCTGCGCAAGGTCCTGGCCGGCGCTCCCTGGCAAATCGTGCTGTTCAGCCTCGGCATGTACCTCGTGGTCTACGGCCTGAAGAATGCCGGCCTCACCGAGCTCCTCGCCCAGGGCCTGATCCGGCTCGCCCAGGCGGGCCCGGTGGTCGCCACCCTCGGCACGGGCCTCGCTGCCGCCCTTCTGTCCTCCGTCATGAACAACATGCCGAGCGTCCTGGTGGGAGCGCTGGCGATCCAGCAGGCCCCCGACCTGTCTCCCCTGACGCGCGAATTGATGATCTACGCCAACGTCATAGGCTGCGACCTCGGCCCGAAATTCACGCCGATCGGCAGTCTCGCGACCCTGCTGTGGCTGCACGTCCTCGCCGCCAAGGGCCACCGCATCACCTGGGGCCAGTACATGACGGTGGGCCTCCTCGTGACGCCGCCGGTCCTGCTGGCGAGCCTCCTCGCCCTGGCCCTCTGGCTCCCGCATCTCGGCCCGCCGTAAGCCGGCCACGACCCCCGCCGCCGCGCGAAATCGCCCGGCGATCAACAATCGTGAATGCGCACTTCGGTGCAATGCCGGACCCTGTCCGCCCACCGAGGCTCCGAGGGGGTCCCATGAGAGCGGCATTGGAGGAAGGGCTCGCGGCCCTGGAGCGGATCATCGCCGCGGCCGAGGAGCGCCGGATCGAGCAGATGATCCGGATCGCCGTTCTCCTGGCCGAGGAGCAGGACCCGAGTGACGCGCAGGAGGCCCTGCGGCGGACCGAACGCCTCCTCAAGATCATGCAAACACAGAGGATTCTGCTGATCGGCGTCCATCCGGCGCCCTCCGACACCGTCGGGACGCGCGAGACCTCCCCCGTGGCGGCGTCCCTCTCCGGCGCGGCGACGGCGCACGCTGCGCCGCTGTGAGCTCATCGGTCCAGCTGGAGTGGGAAGCTGAGATCCGTGGTGCCGGCCGGGGTCAGAAGCGGCGCCGGCGGCGGGCCGAAGGGGCCGGCCGCCCGGACCAGGCCCCGTGCCCGCTCATCGAGATCCGGCAGGCCGGAACTCCGCTCGATATCCACCCGATTGACGAAGCCGTCGGCCGCGATCTGGACCCGGACCACCACCGTGCGGCGCCCGCGCTTGCGCCCGGCAGCGGCCGGAGCGCCCTCGGCCGGATCGATCTTCGCGATCACCGCCGACACCCAGCCTGTCACGTCCCGGGAGGGTCGCTCCCGTGCCTGCAGCCCCGCCCCGCTCCAGAGCGTCGCGCCAACGCTGATCCAGCGGACGACCGAGCGCAGTCTCATCGGTGGTACTCCAGCACGCTGCCGTCACGAGGATCGACCGGTCCAGCCCGCCGGTCGATCCACCCCGCGGCGCCGAAAAACACAAACGGCGCAGGGCCTTGAGGCCACTGCGCCGCTGGTTCTGGCCGCCGAGGGGGCGATGGCGGCCGTTGATGTGATGCGCCTGGATCGCCGGCGCGGATGTGCGCCGAACACCGCCCAATGCGAAGAAGCCGATTGCGCCTGCCTCCAGGGAGGCTTCTCGGCCTGCCATTACGGGCCCCTGGGTGTGGTCGGACCGCTCCGCGTCGGGCGCGGCGGACGGTCGTTTAACGTTGCGTGCTGCGGACTGGGGTGTCGAACCTTGGACGGGCGTCCGTCCGCGCGCCTCCGCTGATCCGCCTCGGCCCGGGATGGTGGCGCGGCACCGGGTCGGGTCCAGTGAACGTCGGAGGCTTCGTCACACCAGCGGACCAGCTTCGGTATCGCCTGCCGGTGGGCACCGGCCAGGATGTACCGGCGCATGGCCGCTTCGTCGTCCCACAGCGGCATGGTCCAGAGGGTCCAGGCCCGATCGACCAGGATCGCCCCCGATCGGAGCGCTGCCGCCTTCCGCGCCTGCCTCTCTGTGCGAAGGGCTCTCTGTGCGAAGGGCATGGACGGCGAAGCCCGGCAGGAACCGAACCGACCGGATCCTGAGGCGCGTGATACCGACGAAAGGCACGTCATGCCGCCGCTGGCCACCTCCTGTGAGGGGCTCCGCAACCGCATGAGACCATCATCCGTTCGAGCCGGCGTTCGCATGCCGCACGGTCCACGTCTCAGGTTGCGAACCAACACGCTCTGCTTCGTCGGTCTCGATCCCTGCGCGCCAGTGATCAAGCTCTGACGACGTGCCAAACGGCACCGAGTTTCCGATTGTGGGATCCTAGATCAGCGTTACGCAACAAGTCACGGCCAGCCGCCACTCGACGGAGACCGCGCAAACCTAAGTGGATTGTGCCCTGAATACGCGTGTTGCTTCTATTGTTGCTGCAATTGTTTTCACCGCGAGCGCGTCTGCTACGCCCGTCCTGGCCCAGAGCAACACGGCACCGGCTGGCATCACCGCCGACGTGGCGTCCGGTGGGCATGGAACCCACGGCTACGACGACATCACCACCGGCTCCATCGGCTATGGCCGCCAGCCCTCCTCTGCACAGGAGGGCAATGCCGAGCAGAACAGCTTCCCCGTCTGGCAGTACGGCCGCACCTCCGGGGGGACGGCTCGGTAAAGTGCGATCGCCGGACAGGAGATACCGAGCGGCGGGGTGAAAGCCCCGCCGTTGCCTTCTCCAACACCGAGGTCCAGGGCGCCTTGGCCGGCCTTCGTTCAGAGGTCATGGGCGGGATGGGTCGAAACGCCCGGAACGACACCCGCCGGTGAGACCCGGCGGCAGGTGCAAACCCACCGCGAAGGCGTCCCGCGACATCATCGAACGGCGGCAAAAGGCGGTTCGGCTCCCTATCTATCGGGCAACGGCGTCACGCCTCGCTTCGGGAGAGATGGAACCATGAGTCATGAACGTGCAGTCCTCGCAGGGGGATGCTTCTGGGGAATGCAGGACCTCATCCGGCGGCAAGAGGGCGTCGTGTCGACCCGTGTCGGCTACACGGGAGGCGATGTACCGAATGCCACCTACCCCAACCACGGCACGCATGCAGAGGCGATCGAGATCATTTTCGATCCCGAGCGGACGAGCTATCGCCGGGTGCTGGAGTTCTTTTTTCAGATCCACGATCCGACAACGCTGAATCGGCAGGGGAACGATCGCGGCCTGAGCTATCGCTCGGCGATCTACTACACCGATGACGCGCAGCGGCAGGTCGCCGAGGAGACCATTGCCGACGTCGATGCATCCGGTCTCTGGCCCGGAAAGGTCATCACGGAATTGGCCCCCGCCGGGCCGTTCTGGGAGGCTGAGCCTGAGCACCAGGATTATCTCGAGCGCCGTCCCGACGGTTACACGTGCCACTTCATCCGCCCCAACTGGCGGCTTCCTGTACGGACCGCAGCCTCGCAAAGCGCCTGAGTGCCGCGATTCCCACGTTGCCCTGGCGGAAGTGGTCGGATCGATTAGTGGGATGTCTGGCCGTTTGTCGGATCGTAAGGTTCTCAAGGTGCCCAGCCTGACCCGTCAGGTAAGCACGACGATCCGTGAGATTGCGGCAGTTGCGAGCGCTCTCGTGGCCCAAGGACAGGCCAAGCTCGTCCTCAGGGTCTGAGATCGTCTCGCTGCCGCGCGGACGATCCTCTCGATCTCGGGGACGAGCGTCCCTTTGCGTTGTGGTGCGCTATCGGGTCTATCGCACCATCGATGGAAATGACCGTGCTCGGCCAATGCTCTCTTCCGAGCAGCCTCGAGCCATCACTCGGCGGTGCCGATCGACCGCGCGGCGTGGTTCTGAGGCTGTTTGGAAAACGGAATGGTGCCGCAAGAGGGATTCGAACCCCCGACCCCCTCATTACGAATGAGGTGCTCTACCAGCTGAGCTATTGCGGCGCGGTTCCGAAATGGACGCTGCTGTCCGACGGGACCGTTCGGGGGAGGGTCATATCGGTCGTGGCGCGGAATGGCAAGCTTCGACCGGCGTTTCGGGCGGTGGAATGCGCTCGGAAAAGCGATGCAGCACGGCCACGGTGCCGGGGCATCGTGACTGCGATGCGGCCGGTTGCTTGACGGCCCGGTGGTCGACCCCGAAGGATTCCGGGCGTTCCAAGGATCATCATGTCGCTGCTCGCTCGCCTTCGCGCCTATGCCGCTGAATCCTTTGGTCTCGGAGGCCATCCCTCGGTGGTCGAAGAGGCCGATGAGCGCCTGGCAGCGATCGCGCTCCTGGTGCACGTGGCGCGAGCCGACGGTATCCTCGCACCGGAGGAAACCGAGCGTCTCAGCCGTCTGGTCGAGGGCCGGTTCACCGAGACGAGGGCGGAAGCGGAGGCGCTGATCGCGCGGGCCGCCGCGTTCGACGCACAGACCCGCGACATGGCACAACTGGTCGAGATGATCGGGCACGAGGTCGGTCCGGATCGGCGCGCCCGCCTCCTTGCCATGGCTTGGTCGGTGGCCGGCGCGGATGGCAGCGTCCACGAGTTTGAGGAGGCCCTGGTCTGGCGCCTCGGCGGACTCCTCGGCCTCGACGAGGCTGCCATCGGTGAGGCCCGGCGCAGCGCCGCGGATGGGCAGGTTTCCCTGAGCTGAGCACGCTGCCACGATGATCCTCAGCCTCACCCTGATCCTCCTGGCACAGCTCATCGGCGAGGCGCTGGCGCGAGCGAGCAACCTGCCGGTGCCAGGTCCCCTGATCGGTATGGCGTTGCTGCTGCTGTTCCTGGTCGTGCGGGATCGGGCCTCCCGCTTGGCACCCCGCGTGTTGGCGCCGCCCCTGGTGGACGGCCGCCTGGAAAGCACCGGCAAGGGCCTTCTCGCCAATCTGTCGTTGATGTTCGTGCCGGCGGGGGCCGGCATCGTCGGACGCCTCGACGTTCTAGCGGTGCACGGAATCGCGTTAGCGGTGGTGGTCTTGGTCTCGACGGTCACGACCCTGGCCGCCACGGCGTTGACGTTCGTCGTGGTTTCGCGCTGGCTCGCCAAGCCGAAGGCACGGCCGTGACCGGCGACTTTGCCGTCTGGGTCTATCTCTCGCGGACACCGCTGCTGTGGCTGACCGTGACGCTGCTCGCTTACGTAATCGCCGACCGGATCGCTCTCGCGACCCGGCGCCATCCGCTCGCGAACCCGGTGCTCATCGCCATCGCGCTCACCGCCGCCGTCCTGGAACTCACGAAGACTCCCTACGCGACCTATTTCGAGGGCGCCCAATTCGTGCATTTCCTGCTGGGGCCCGCCACCGTGGCCCTGGCGATTCCGCTCTACGAGTATCGCGCCACGGTGCTGCGCTCTCTTGCACCGATGTTGGCAGCCCTCGGGGTCGGTTCGGTGGTGGCGCTGAGCTCGGCCCTGCTGTTGGGGCAAGCGTTCGGCATTCCCCGTGACGTCATCATCTCGCTGGCCCCGAAATCCGTGACCACCGGCGTCGCGATGGGCATCGCTCAGTCACTTGGTGGAGACCCGACGCTGGCCGCCGTCATCGTCATGCTCACCGGCATGACCGGCGGTATCCTCGTCACACCGTTGATGAATGCCCTGCGCATCCGGGATATGCGGGCCCGCGGCTTTGCGGCGGGTCTGGCCGCTCACGGCGTGGGCACAGCGCGGGCCTTCCAGGTGAACGAGGTAGCGGGCGCCTTCGCGGGCATCGCGCTCGGCTTCAACGCCTTCCTCACTGCGATCCTGGCGCCCATTGCGGTGACGTTCCTGCGCTGAGCTCTACTCGGCAGCCACGGGCGCCGGTACCTCACGCGGCACGAACCGACCATCATTGGCGGGCTGCATGTCGAGACGGCGTTCGTGCAGGGCATGCAGGGTCGACCGATGGCCGATGGAGACGATGGTGGTGCCGGGCAGGCGCTCGCGCAGCATCCGGTAGATCGCGGCCTCGCTCGGCTCGTCAAGCGCGGCGGTGGATTCATCGAGGAACAGCCAGTCGGGCTTGGCGAGAACAGCGCGGGCCACCGCCAGGCGCTGCTGTTCGCCGCCTGAGAGGCGCTGATCCCAGGCGTCCACCTCGTCGAGACGATCAACCAGCCCCGGCAGCTGGGCGGCCATCAGAGCGTCACGGATCGCCTCGTCCGGGAACATGTCCGTGGTGCTCGGGTAGACGACGGCGCCACGCAGCGTCCCCAGGGGGATGTAGGGGCGCTGCGGCAGGACCAGGGCCGACTGTCCCTTCGGCAGATCGATCCGTCCCTTGGCGAAGGGCCAGATGCCCGCAATGGCACGGAACAGGGTCGACTTACCGGAACCGGAGGGACCCGTCAGCAGCGTGGCGCCGCCCTTTGCAATCGTCAGGGCGTCTGCAGCCACGATCTCGCGTCCGTCGGGTAGGCCGAGGCTGAGCTTCGAGGCGGTGACGTCGCCCTTGGTGTCGTTGCCCTGGAACAAGCCTTCCCCGGTCCCTCCGATTGCCTCCGCCTTCGTCATTGCCTGCTTGAACGAGGAGAGTCGGTTGGTATTGGCGCGGTAGGCCGCGATGGTGACGTAGGAATTGATGAAGAACGACAGCGAGGATTGCACGCTGCTGAAGGCATCTCCGGTCTGCTGAAACTGCCCAAGTGTGATTTTCTTCAGGAAGTAGGACGGCGCAGCAAGGATATAGGGAAACACCACGCTGATCTGGCTGTAGGACAGCGTGAAGCTACCGAGCTTGATCCGCCGGACGATGATGTCGAGGTAGTTGCCGACGATCGCGTGGAACAGGCTGCTAAGGCGGACCGTCTCGGCGCGCTCGCCGCGCAGCAGCGCGATCTGCTCGCCGTAGATGCGGGTCCGGGCCAGGGAGAAGCGGAAATCGGCCTCCACTTTCTCCTGGCGGAAGTCGAGCCCGATGAGGGGGCGGCCGATGACGTGCGTCAGCCAAGTTCCAATGACCGCGTAGCCGACCACCAGCCAAACCAGGAAGCCCGGTACTACCGTATCGGTGAAGGGCAGCACGAAGTCGCGAGACAGGCCCCATAGGATGACCATGAAGGACACCAGGGTCGCGGCCTGAGACAGGAGCCGGATGGAGAGCGTCGTGGTCTGGGAGATGAAGAGATTGATATCGCTCTGAATGCGCTGATCCGGGTTGTCTGCGCTCTCCCCGGTGAAGGGGACCCGGTAATGCGTTCCGGCATCCAGCCAGCGACCGTAGAAGCTGCGGGTCAGCCAGGTGCGCCAGCGGATGTGAAGCGTGGCATCCACGAAGGTGTCGAACATGCCGACCACGACCCAGATGGTCGCGAGCGGCGTGAACACCCAGACCAACTGGTACCAGAAGGCGTCGGCGTTGTATTCCTGGAGGGCGTTGAACAGGTCGCGGAACCAAAAGTTCAGCCGCAACTGTAGGGCGACCTGCGCAAAGGTGATGAAGATCGACAGGGCAACGAGGCGTTGGCCGACCTTACCCTCGGTGCTGCCGAACAGGCGGAAAGGTCCAATCTCCCGTGTCGGCTTATCGGTGGTGGCGAAGTAGGGGTCGGCGATCAACGTGATCGCCCGGATCGGCTCGAGGTACGAGATCGCCAGGACGATGCCGGCAAACACCACGGCCCCCGTGGCCGCGAAGCTCGGCGGCAGGAGGGCGGCGAGCGTCGGGGGCAGGAAACCCATGACTGCCAGTTGCTTGGCCCCAGCCAGGAACAGGTAGCCGATGCCGTAGACCGAGACGAAGACCTTCAGGTAGGACGAGAGGCGCCCTGATGCGAGCAGAATGCCCGCCATGGCAAGGCCGCTGAGACTGACGTAGAGCGGCGCGCTAACGCCGGGTAAAAGCAGGAGGGCGAGGGCGAAGAGTGCCGTGACGGCGGCTTGCAGGCCGAGGCCTGTCCTCAATACGGCCACGCGCGTCTCCCCTCAGTTCTTGACTTCGTTCGGCGTCGCGCCCCGGGGGGCCGCCCATGCATCGGCATTGCAGGCGGGTCGTGGCGAGATCGTGGCGCACTCCTGCGGCCGACTATCCTCGCGCCGTTACGCGTCTCACCAGTCCCAGTCTCCGAATTCCGGCTCGCGACAGCGATAGCCGATCGGGCATTCCGGGTTGTCGCGCGTGGGCACGAAGCGGAGCTCGGCGATTTCCGTGAGATTGCATTGACCGCGGTCGCGAACGAAGCGCTCGGGCGCTCCGCCAGAACTGATCGAGACGGAGCCCCGGCTCTTCACCAGAGCCATCGCGTCGGCACAGGTCATGCGCTGGGTCGTCGAGAGGGGGCTCTGGGCACCGGCCGGCGTCGCCAGGGCGACACAGAAGGCGAGTGCGAGGCGTCTCGTCACGATACTCGGCGCCACTTCTCAGTTTCGATACGGTCAAGCATGGCAGTTTCCGCGTGGCGCGGAAAGGGCTTGCCGTCCGCTTGCCGCAATCGGGCGCTCTATCCACCGGGATTGCGCCCTCGCAGCGGCGCTGCAACCCAGTGCGTACCTGCTCGAACCCAGGCCGGTGCGCCCGAATGGACGAACGTCGAAGCCATGACGGGATTGTCGATCCTCAACCTTGATGCCGTGCGAGCCGCCCCTGTCTCGCGCGAGCCCTACAGCTTCTTTCTCGGCAACGACGTGCTCAAGCCCGAGGCCGTCGACGAGATCCGCCAGGATTTCCCTGCGATCGCCAAGCCCGGCTATCTCACGGTCGACGAAGTCGCCCTCAAGGGCCGCTTCAAGGCGCTGATCGACGAACTGGAGAGCGACGCGTTCTCGCGCATCATGGGCGAGAAGTTCGGCATCGACCTCGTCTCCTGCCCGCGCCTGACCACCATCATGAAGCGCAGTCAGCTCAAATACGGCTCGATCCACACCGATGGCCCGTCCAAGGTGATGACGATGCTCATCTACATGAACGACGCCTGGGATGCCCCAGCCGCCGGGCGCCTGCGGGTGCTCTACGACGGCAAGAATTACGAACCCTTCGCCGTCGAAGTGCCTCCCACCATGGGCACGATGTTCGCCTTCCTGCGCGCCGACAATTCCTGGCATGGCCACGAGCCGTTCGAGGGCGAGCGCCGCGTCGTGCAGGTGGCGTGGGTCAAGGACGCGAATGAACTGGAGCGCAAGAAGAAGCGCAATCGCACCGCCCAATTCCTCAAAGGCATCTTCGGGCGTTAAGTTCGCGCCGAAGCCCCGTTTGGCCCTGGTCCCAAGGGACCGGGGCCCGCCGCACGATCGACAGTGCCCCGACGGACCGATCGCGCGCCGAATATCCTCTCAGTCCGGGTCTGTTTCCCGTCGCCCACGCCCGGTTCTGTCGAATCGGTCTGCAGCGGAGTAGGGCCGGCTTTTTGCGGACCACCTCGGCCGTCCCTTCATGCGCGGCGAAGATTACAGGTGACGCAAGCGCGAGCCTGTCGACGCGGCCAGCGCGCACACGCTCTTCACGCGTCTTAGTCGATATTTCCAAGTCCTGACAACCGTGCATTGTTGTGACCGGCAGGGGATGCCTACCGGGCACTGACGTGCGACGCATCACGCTGAGCCGATCGCTTGATTCGCGCGTCCGGTTCGTCCGATCCCCGGTTCGCGGCTCGCCGTCCCGACCGACAGCGAGGGGAAACGACGTTGTGGGGGGAACGGGCATGAGCGAAGCCGCGCGCCGGCCACGGGGGAGCGGCCGGCTGATTGCCGTCGCGAATATGAAGGGCGGTGTGGGCAAGACCACAACGGTCGTCATGCTGGCTGAGGCTCTGGCCGCAGACGGAGCTTCGGTGCTGGTCGTCGATCTTGATCCGCAGGCCAGCGTCTCGGTCTGCCTCGCCGGGGAGACAGCGTTGGCCGAGATGATCGCCCGGGGTCGCACCCTCGAGGCTTATCTCGCGCTCAAGCTCGTGAGCCGCGAGAAGCCACTCTTGGCACCCCGCATCCAGAGTCAGACCGGCGTCACCATGCACCGGAACGCGCCGCTGCCACTCGCGCTGCTGCCGGCCGGTCCCTACCTTCGGCTGGTCGAGCGCGAGATCCTCTACGAACTCACCGCGCGCAACTTCTCGATGCGCGCCATCGACGGAAAGCTCCGAACGATCTTCGAGGACGAGTTCGTCCCGCTCGCGGAGCGCTTCGACTACATTCTTTTCGACTGCGCACCTGGCATCTCTCCGATGACCGAAGTTGCGATCCGCGGTGCTGACCTCGTCATTGTCACGTCGATCCCAGACTATCTCTCGACCTACGGGCTCGATGCTTTCATCCAAACGGTATGGGGCGACAAGGATCGACGGCACGACGCGGTCGTACCCGCGCGACAGCCCCATGTGCTGGTGACGCGGTATCAGCCACAGGTCCGCCAGCACCAGCACACGCTGGCGCGGCTCCAGGCGGAAGCGAATGCAGAGGATCCGGGGTTCCGCCTCTTCGCAACGCGCATACCCCAGGCAGCGGCGCTGGCTGGAGCGCTCATGCCACGTCGGGATTTGCCCACGTTCTCGGGCAAGTACGGCATCCATGTCTCCACGATCCTCATCCCGCTGGTCGCAGAAGTGAAAGGGGTCTTCGATGGCGCTTGACGTGGATGGTTTCGTTGCCCTCGGGGCGATCGCGCGTTCACCGGAGGTTTTTCCGGATATTCGGGCGGACCTCGCCAGGACCGTCCGGTCCCTGGTGCTAAAGCAGTTGAAGGTCAAGAATCTGACGCTCGATGGCCTACGCCGGGTGCGCAGATGTTTGGGCACCGAAACCTACGCTCTCATCATCGACGGCCTGACCGAGGCCGAGGCGCGGGCGTTGATCGGACGTCTCGACAAGCATCACGCAGAGGCGAAGCGCGCCAAAGCTGACTGGCTTCGATGCCGCTTGGCCGATCTTGCGGGTGGTGCCGAGCCCGCGGTCAGGACGGAAGCCTCTCCGCAGCGACGGGCCGGATCCGCCGCTGGGGCTCCGAGCCTCACGCGTGCCCTCGGAAGCCCTGCCTTTACCGCATCCTGGGACCGCAAGGATCATGATCGGACTGGGAAGGCCGGATCACAAGCGGTTGGTGCGAAGGCGGTGCGCGTCAAGAAAAAAGGCGCCTGATGCGCCGCCTGCGATCCTGACTGTTGCACTGCGATCGGCTGTCGCGCAGACGAAAAAGGGGTCGCCTTACGGCGACCCCCCATTCCGATTTGGTCCGGTTCGGACTTCTTAGAAGTCCATGCCGCCCATGCCGCCGCCGCCCGGCATCGCCGGGGCGCCGCTGTCCTTCTTCGGAGCATCAGCGATCATGGCTTCGGTGGTGACGAGGAGGCCGGCGATGGAGGCGGCGTCCTGCAGGGCGGTCCGTACGACCTTGGCCGGGTCGACAATGCCGGCCTGGATCATGTCGACGTACTCTTCGGTCTGGGCGTTGAAGCCGAAAGTGATCGAAGAGGTGTTGTCGGTGATCTTGCCGACCACGATCGAGCCTTCGACGCCGGAGTTGGCAGCGATCTGGCGGATCGGGGCCTCAAGGGCCTTCAGCACGATCTTGATACCAGCCTGGACGTCCGGGTTGTCGCTCTTGAGAGCACGGACAGCTTCACGGGCACGGAGGAGGGCAGTACCACCGCCGGGAACGATGCCCTCTTCCACCGCAGCGCGAGTGGCGTTGAGCGCGTCGTCGACGCGGTCCTTCTTCTCCTTGACCTCGACCTCGGTCGCGCCACCGACGCGGATGACCGCGACGCCGCCGGCGAGCTTGGCCAGACGCTCCTGAAGCTTTTCACGGTCGTAGTCCGAGGTGGTCTCCTCGATCTGCGCCTTGATCTGGCCGACGCGGGCCTCGATGTCCGCCTTCTCACCGAGACCGTCGATGATCGTGGTGGTCTCCTTCTCGATGCGGATGCGCTTGGCGCGGCCGAGCATCGGGAGGGTGACGTTCTCGAGCTTGATGCCGAGATCCTCAGCGATCATCTGACCCTGGGTCAGGATCGCGATGTCCTCGAGCATGGCCTTGCGGCGATCGCCGAAGCCCGGAGCCTTGACGGCCGCGACCTTGAGGCCGCCGCGCAGCTTGTTCACGACGAGCGTGGCAAGCGCCTCACCCTCGATGTCCTCGGCGATGATGACGAGCGGCTTACCGGTCTGCACCACGGCCTCGAGAACCGGCAGCATCGCCTGGAGCGACGAGAGCTTCTTCTCGTGGATGAGGATGTAGGGGTCCTCGAGCTCGGCGACCATCTTCTCCGCGTTCGTGATGAAGTACGGGGAGAGGTAGCCGCGGTCGAACTGCATACCCTCGACGACATCGAGCTCGGTCTCGGCCGTCTTGGCCTCCTCGACGGTGATGACACCCTCGTTGCCGACCTTCTGCATGGCGTGGGCGATCATCTCGCCGATTTCCTTGTCGCCATTGGCCGAGATGGTGCCGACCTGGGCGACTTCCTCGGAGGAGGCGACCTTCTTCGCGCGGCTGGTGATATCCTTCACGGCGGCGGTGGTGGCGAGATCGATGCCGCGCTTCAGGTCCATCGGGTTCATGCCGGCGGCGACGTACTTGGCGCCTTCACGAACGATGGCCTGGGCCAGCACGGTGGCGGTGGTGGTGCCGTCACCCGCGATGTCGTTGGTCTTCGAGGCCACTTCGCGCACCATCTGGGCGCCCATGTTCTCGAACTTGTCGGCGAGCTCGATCTCCTTGGCGACGGTGACGCCGTCCTTGGTGATGCGCGGCGCACCGAACGACTTCTCGATGACGACGTTCCGGCCCTTGGGGCCGAGCGTCACCTTCACCGCGTCAGCGAGGATATCGACGCCACGGAGCATCTTCTCGCGGGCGTCGGAGGCGAAGCGGACTTCTTTCGCTGCCATGTCAGATCCTTATCAGTGATGGGCCCCGAGGCGCCGGATGGCGCCCTCGAAGGGCTCGTGAAAGGGAGGAGAACCGAAAGCCGACTTAGGCGACGACGCCCATAATGTCGGATTCCTTCATGATCAGGAGGTCCTGACCGTCGATCTTGACCTCGGTGCCGGACCACTTGCCGAACAGGACGCGATCACCCGCCTTGACGTCCAGCGGGTTGATGCGACCGGCTTCGTCACGGGCGCCGGGGCCGACGGCGACGATCTCGCCCTCTTGCGGCTTCTCCTTGGCGGTGTCCGGGATGATGATGCCGCCCTTGGTCTTCTCTTCGCCTTCAATGCGGCGGACGACGACACGGTCGTGCAGCGGACGGAACTTCATGAGCTGCCCTCTTGCTTCAAATTCGTGGATGGCGTTGATGCGGCGCGGCAGCGCGCTCAACCCAGGTCGTTAGCACTCTCCTTGAGTGAGTGCTAACGATGGCGCCGAGTTAGGCGCGGGCGTTCCTTAAGTCAAGACTGTCGCAGGTTCGGACGACGATCCAGCGACAGGATCATCCCCCAATTCCACAACCCGACGGAAAGTCCTTCGCGGATGATCAAGCTTCATGGTCCGCAAGGCGCGGTCGAGCCCGCGGCGCAAGCAGCCGCGGAAGCATACCCAGTGGAAGTCGTGTGGATCGATCTCGATGATCCGAGCGCCGAGGAGGCCGAGCGGGTCGAGGCCTGCACCGGCATCCGGGTCCCATCGCGCAAGGCCCTCAGCGAGGTCGAGAATTCGAGTCGGCTGCGGCGCTTGAAGACCGGGTTCTCGCTCTCGACCCCGATGGTCACCTTCGACAAACTTGATACGCAGTTGAAGCCGTTGGGCTTCGTGCTCACCCGGGATCGCCTCGTCACGGTGCGCTTCCACGAGCTGCGGGCCTTCGCGGAGGTGAAGAAGCGCATCGATACCGGCGACGGGCCGGGCACCACCTCCACCGAGATCTTCCTTCTCCTGATGGAGGAGCTCGTCGACAGTCTCGCAGATTCCCTCGAGGACATGGGCGCGGACCTCGACGAGTTGTCCACGCGGATCTTCGATTTCGATGTCCGCGGCGGTGCACCGGCCGGGGACGCCAAGCCGCGCAGCCAGACGCCGCGTCGGCGCGACCTGGCACTGCGCCGGATCCTGCGCGGCATCGGACGCCGCGGGAAGACCCTCGGCAAGATCCGTTCGAGCCTCCTCGGACTGGAGCGGATCGTCCCCTTCGTGGCCAACGAGTGCGAGCACATCCTCGGCGAGGAACAGGTGCCGCGCTTCGAAGCCGTGCGGCGCGACATCGCCTCCCTCGACGAGTTCGAAATCCGCCTCTCGGAGAACGTCCAGTTCCTTCTCGATGCGACCCTCGGTCTGATCAGCATCGAGCAGAACAACACCTTCCGGGTTCTCACCGTGGCATCGGTGGTCGGCATCCCCCCGACCCTGATCGCCTCGATGTACGGCATGAACTTCAAGCATATGCCCGAACTCGAATGGGCCTATGGCTATCCCTACGGCTTGGCACTCATCCTCGTGAGCGCCATCATTCCGATCGTTTTCTTCCGCATCCGGGGGTGGTTGTGACTGGTTGACGGAATGTTTGGCTGCCCGCGCTAGAGCGTGGCGCGGCGATGCCCCGTCCAGCCGGCATCCGAGGATGACCCGTCCACACCATGGCCGTGATCGCTGCCTTCGTCCTGAATGCCGGCCTGAACTTCGTCCTCGGCCTCCTGATCGCCAAGCTGCTGGGACCGGCGGAGTTCGGTCTGTTCGCGCTGGCGACGGCCGGTGCGATCGTGGCCAACACCGTCCTGTTCGAGTGGCTGCGTCTCTCGGCGACGCGATTCTACTCAGCCCGGGTCCGTGTCGATGAACCTTGGATCCGTCAGGGCCTCGACCGGGCTTACATGGCCCTCACGCTCAGCCTCTTCGTGGCGGCCTTGTTCTGCGCAGGACTGGGATTCACGCTCGAGCCCAGCGCGGAAAGTCGTCTCGCGATCACAGCCGGCGCGGCGGTCGCTGCCTTGGGTATCGGCGTCTTCGACTATCATGCGGCGCTCGCCCGGGCGCGCTTCGACGGCCGGCTCTACTTCAACCTCGTAGCAGTCAAGAACGGCCTCGCCTTCGTGCTGATGGCCGGGGCCGCCTGGTTCTTCCCCCAGCCCGTCTGGGTCCTGACGGCGGCCGGGATCAGCCAGGGTTTCGCGATCCTGCTGCTGTATCGGCCGCTGCGCGATCCGGTCGCCCCGCGCGTGCGGCTGAAGCTGCGGGAAGCCTGGCAACTCTTCGTTGCCTACGGCCTTCCTCTCATTGCCGCCAATGCGATCTACCAGCTCCTGCCGTTCCTGAATCGGGGCAGTATCGCGTCGCATGCAGGACTCGCCGAGGCGGGCTACTTCGCCCTCGCCGCCGATGTGACCACTCGGAGCATCGGCACCCTCGGGACCGCCCTCGACCTGCTGCTCTTCCAACTTGCGGTCCGGGTCGAGGAGGAGCAGGGGCGCGCCGCGGCCGAGCGCCAGGTCGGGCTCAACATCGGCGTGGTGGTGGCCCTGCTGCTGCCCTGCGCCGTCGGGTTCTGGGCCGTGCTGCCGGCCCTCGAGGCGCTGGTGGTGCCGGAGGCCTATCGCGGCCCCTTCGCCGCCTATGCGGGGCTGATGGTACCGGGCTTCTTCTGCCTCGCGATGACCAATTTTGCCCTCAACCCGATCTTCCAGATCCGCCGGCGCACGCGCCCGGTGATCGCCGCCGCGCTGGTTGGGCTCGCCTTGAACGGGCTCGGGTTATGGCTCCTGCCGTCCCGGTACGGTCCCGAGGGCGTCGCGATCGCCCAGACCGTCGGCCTCGGGGCCGCCACCCTCGTCCTGGCTTGGCGGGCACTCACCGGACCCCAGCGGCTGCACCTGCCCTGGTGGGAGATCCTGGCCGCCAGTATCGCCTCCCTTGCCATGGCGCTCTGCCTGCTGCCCCTGCGCCATATCGAGCCGACCCGAGCGCTGCTGCTTTCCGTTCCCCTCGGCATGGTGGTCTACGGCGTGCTCGTCTGGCTCTTCGACATCGCGGGTCTGCGCGGCCACGTGGCGGCGCGTTTCACCCGTTCCCCACCCGGGACCGCACCGGCTGAATAGCCGATCCGAACCGGATGCCATCGGCACGAACCTCCTCTAAGGTGGCTTCACAGGAACAGGATCGAGGGCGCCGCAGAGTGCCCCGGATCGGGTAGGAAACGATGCGTACATATGAGCCTCAGGACGAGGGCGCCGCGGCCGAGATCGTCCGCGCGGCGGTCGGAAGCCCGGAGCGGCTCCGCCTCGTCGGTGGAGCGACCAAGGCCGGGATCGGACGTCCGGCCCAGGACGAAGCGACGCTCTCCAGCGTGGGCCTGAGCGGCATCACGCTCTACGAGCCCGCGGAGATGGTGGTCGCCGCCCGGGCCGGGACGCCCCTGGCCGAGGTTCAGGCCCTTCTCGCGGCCCGCGGGCAGATGCTGCCCTTCGAACCCATGGACCACCGCTCCCTGATGGGCACAACCGGAGAACCAACCTTCGGCGCCGTGGCGGCGGCCAACACTTCCGGACCGCGCCGGATCAACGCGGGCGCCGCTCGCGACAGCCTCATCGGGGTGCGCTTCATCAACGGGCGCGGCGAGGCGATCAAGTCGGGCGGGCGGGTCATGAAGAACGTCACCGGGCTCGACCTGGTGAAGCTGATGGCCGGGTCCTGGGGCACCCTCGGTCTCCTGACGGAGGTGACCTTCAAGGTGCTCCCTGTTCAGGAACGGGTCGCCACGCTCGCATTCCCGGACCTCGACGATGCCCGCGCCATCACGGCCCTGAGCGCCGCCCTCGGCTCACCCTTCGAGCTGACTGGCGCCGCCCACCTGCCGGCCGGGATCGAAGGCGGCGCGGCGCGGACGCTGATGCGGATCGAGGGTTTCTCGGAGTCGATCGATTACCGCCTCGGCGAATTGCGTCGTCTGCTCAAGCGCTTCGGCCAACCCGAGATCGTCGAGGGCGAGGCGGGAACGGCGCTCTGGACGCGTATTCGCGACGCTGCCGCCTTCGCCGAGCCGCGGAGTTCCGCGGTGTGGCGCATCTCCGTCGCGCCGACCCGCGGCCCCGCCGTCACCGCCGCGATCGCCGCCCGGCGCGACGCCTGCTGGTTCTACGACTGGGGTGGTGGGCTGATCTGGCTCGCGACCGATGCGGCCGGCGATGCCGGTGCCGAAGGCGTCCGCGCCGCCGTACGGGCGCAGGGTGGGCACGCGAGCCTTGTGCGGGCACCCGACGCCGTCCGGGCGGCCGTGCCGGTCTTCGAGCCGCTGGCCGAGCCCCTCATGCGGATCACCGCGGGCATCAAGGCGGCGCATGATCCGCATGGCCTGTTCAATCCGGGGCGGATGTACGCCGGTCTCTGAGCGGGGGCGGTGCGGGACGAGGTCGCGCCGCCCGCGCTGTTCGGAGCGATTCCAAGGCTCGGCAACCGGCGCGAGACCCTCTAAACAGGTGGGACCAAGAAGACGATGCCGACGCGGGCCGGACCCGATGGACGGCACGAGGGTGGACCCGAGGACTCACCGTGCAGACCAATTTCAGCCTGACGCAACTCGCCGATCCGGCCATGGCGGCGTCCGAGAAGATCCTCCGGACGTGCGTGCATTGCGGGTTCTGCACCGCGACCTGCCCGACATATCTTCTGCTCGGCGATGAACTCGATTCGCCGCGCGGGCGGATCTACCTGATCAAGGACATGCTCGAAGGCGGAAAGCCGGCGGTGCCGGAAGTCGTCAAGCATGTCGACCGCTGCCTGTCGTGCCTGTCCTGCATGACGACCTGTCCCTCGGGTGTGCACTACATGCACCTCGTCGACCATGCGCGGAGCTATATCGAGGAAACCTATCGGCGTCCGTTGAGCGACCGGCTCCTCCGCAGCGTGCTGGCCTTCGTGCTGCCCTACCCGAACCGCTTCCGCCTGGCCCTTCTGGGCGCGAAGATCGGGGCCCCGTTCCGGCCCCTGGTGGCGCGCTTGCCGCGGGTCGGCAACCGCCTGGCGGCCATGCTCGACCTCGCCCCGGCCCACCTGCCGAACCGCAACCCGACCGACCGGCCCGGCACCTTCCCGGCCGAGACGCGCGCCCTGGAAGCGAGCGCGGCGTTGCATGGGTATACCGCACCGTCGCGTCGAGGTCGCGTGGCCCTGCTGCGCGGTTGCGCCCAGAGCGTGCTCCGTCCCGATTTCAACGAGGCGGCGATCCGGCTCCTGACCCGGCACGGGGTCGAGGTGGTCCAGGCCGCGGGGGAGGGCTGCTGCGGCGCGCTCACCCATCACATGGGCAAGGCGGATTCGTCGCATGCCCAGGCCCAGCGCACCATTGACGCCTGGATCGCCGAGATGGACGGCGCCGGTCTCGACGCGATTCTCGTCACCGCCTCCGGTTGCGGCACGACGATCAAGGATTACGGCTTCATGTTCCGCGAGGACCCGGCCTATGCGGAGAAGGCGAAGCGGGTCTCCGCCATCGCCAAGGACGTCACCGAGTACATGGCCACCATCGGGTTGATGCCGCCGATCGTCGAGACCGACCTCGTGGTCGCCTACCACTCGGCCTGCTCGATGCAGCACGGCCAGGGCATCCGCACCGAGCCGAAGAACCTCCTGAAGACGGCGGGCTTCACCGTGAAGGACGTGCCCGAGGGCCACATCTGCTGCGGCTCGGCCGGCACCTACAACATCCTCCAGCCCGAGATCGCCAACCGGCTGCGGGACCGGAAGGTCGCCAACATCGAGCGGATGCGCCCCGACGTCATCGCCACCGGCAACATCGGCTGCGCCACCCAGATCGGGAAGGGCACGGCGATCCCGATCGTCCACACGGCGGAACTGCTGGACTGGGCGACCGGCGGCCCGAAGCCGGCGGCGTTGGCGGGATTGCCCGAGCGGGCGATGCTGGCGGCGGAGTAGGGACGCATCAGCGCCGGGGCCGCTCCGCCATCGGGCGCCAGCGGTACCCCAGTCCGTCGCGGATGACGTACCCCAGCGACGGGAAGGCGGTGTGGTAGCCGGCGACGAGGACGCGATCGGTGGCGGCCATGTCGTAGATCGTCCGCCGGGTGGCAGCGCCGGCCGCTTTGTCCATGTCGAACAGGGCGTGCCAGTTGGGCCTGGCCAGCGAGGCCACCTCGTGATGGGCGCAATCGCCCCAGACCAGCAGGCGCTGGCCCGCGCTCTCCACGTGGAAGGCGAGGTGCCCCGGCGTGTGGCCGAAGGCCGCCACGGCATCGATGCCCGGAACCACCGTCTGGCCCGGGGATACGAGGCGGATCCGGTCGGCGAGGGGAAGCAGGTGGCTGCGGAAGACGCGGGCCGACCGGTACGCGTTGCCCTCGGGCGCAGCCGCGAGGCGATCGTCATCCGTCCAGAAGGCGAATTCCCGTTCGCCCACGACGTAACGGGCGTTCGGGAAGAGCGGGCGCCCGTCCTCGAGGAGGCCGCCGATATGGTCGGTGTGGCAGTGCGTCAGGACCACGAGGTCGATGTCCTCCGGTGACAGCCCGGCCTGCCGAACCCGCTGCGCCAGCTGCCCGCCGGCCGGGCGCGGGATGAAGCCCACCGCACCGTTCCCGGTGTCGAAGAGAACGGTCTCGCGGCCGGTCCGGACCAGGATCGGCGTGAAGCCGGGGCTGAAACGGTCCGCCGAACGATGGTTCTCGCGCATCAAAGCCTCGACCTCCGCCTTCGGACGGTCCTCGCCCACGATCGGCCAGGGCCCGTCGATGACCGCGTCGGCATCGCGCAGGGCCGTGACGGTGAAGGTCCCGAGGCGTATCGGCTGCAGCCCATCGACCGGGACGTTTGGGGGCAGGACGTGCGGGGCCAAGACGTTTGGGGCCAGGTTCGGCGTGGACGTGCCAGCCAGGGCCGACCTCGGCAGGGAGAAGCCGGCGACCAGGGTCGTGGCGAGATGACGGCGGGTGAGTTCGGTCATCGCTGGGAGTTTCCCGAGAGGGCCGGTTCCGTCAGGATGGGTGTGGGACCGGTCGCCAACGGTCTATCGCGGCGGGAGGGCGCTCAGCTTGAACGAACGTGCTGCGCCGCCCGGCACCTCGCCCGTCCCGCTCTGGCATGTCGAGGGCGCGCATACGCTCTACGCGGGGCCGCTGACCAACCATGCCAGCCACCAGCACGGGGCCCCGGTCTACCTCGCCGGGCTCTACGAGGCCTTCCGCATCCGCTTCGCGCCGGGGGCGTGGATCACCTGCCGCACGGCCTTCATCCCGGCCGGGATGCCGCATGAGCTGGATTGCGCCGGTGCGCCCATCGGCGTCCTCTATCGCGAGCCCGATGCCGGAGCCTGGGCCCTGACCGGCCTGATGGGTCCGGCCGAGACGGTCGGCACCGCCCTCGTGGGCATGAGCGGGGAGATCGGCGCGCTGCGTTCGCTGTTCGAGCACCGCGACGCCTGCGATTGGGCCGGCGCGGCCGTCGCCGACCTGTCCGGCTTCGCGGCCCAGCGGGTCGATCGACCGGTCGATCCCCGGATCGCGGACATCCTCGTCGACCTGCGGGCCCGGCCGGAGGCCCGGATGAGCGCGGGACGGCTGGCCATGGCGGCGTCCCTGTCCTCGTCGCGGATGCAGCACCTCTTCAGCGCGACCATGGGCGTCCCCTTCCGGCGCTATCGCGGCTGGCTGCGCATGCGCCGCGCCATCGAGGCCGTCATGCGCGGTGCCAACTTCACCGGGGCCGCCCATGAGGCGGCGTTCGCCGACCAGGCGCATTTCGCCAACGCCTTCCGCCGGACCTTCGGTGCGCCGGCCTCCTACAGCCTGCAGGACATCCGCCGCCCGATCCCGTCGCGACGCTCAGGCGCGATCGCGCAGGCTGGTCAGGACGAACACCCGCAGGGCCGATGAGAGGTTCTGGCCCTCCCGGCCGGCATCGATGGCGCCGATCAGGGCCTGGACGGACTGGTCGCGGGCCGCCGCGATCTCCCGCAGGACCTCCCAGAACGGGTCCTCCAGGGAGACGCTGGTCCGGTGGCCGGCGATCATGACCGAGCGCTTGGTGATGCCGGTGGTCATTCCGATGCCCGACCCTCTGCCGCAGGAGGGAGAGGGAGATGCGCACCCGCCATCCCCATCACCCCTCGGAATCAGGCCCCACCAGCTTGTGGCCCTCGTGGCGGGCGAACGCGATCGCCTTCTTGGCCTCCGCCAGGGTCCTGGCCTTCTTCGGGCGGCCGAAGGCGATGCGGTTGTCCGCCGCCTGCGCCTCCTTGACGTCGCGGGCCTTGGCCTTGCGGGCCTGACGCAGGTTGATGATCTCCGCCATGCCGGTCGGCTCCCTCACTCGGCGCTGGGCGCCAGCATCGTCTCCGGGCGGACCACCCGCTCGAACTCCTCGGCCGTGACGTAGCCGAGGCGCAGGGCCTCTTCCTTGAGGGTGGTGCCGTTCTTGTGCGCGGTCTTGGCGATCTCGGCGGCCTTGTCGTAGCCGATCGAGGGGGCGAGCGCGGTCACCAGCATGAGCGAACGGCTCATCAGGTCGGCGATCTTGTCCTCGTTGGCCTTGATGCCGACGACGCAGTTGTCGGTGAAGCTCACGGCCGCGTCGGCCAGGATGCGGATCGACTGCAGCACCGCGTTGGCGATCACCGGCTTGAACACGTTCAGCTCGAAATTGCCCTGGCTGCCGGCGAAGCTCACGGTGGTGCCGTTGCCGATCACCTGGGCGCAGACCATCGTCAGGGCCTCGCACTGGGTCGGGTTGACCTTGCCGGGCATGATCGACGAACCGGGCTCGTTCTCCGGCAGCGAGAGCTCGCCGAGGCCCGAGCGCGGGCCCGAGCCGAGGAAGCGGATGTCCTGGGCGATCTTGAACAGGCCGGAGGCGAGCGCCGTGAGTGCGCCTTGCGTGAAGACCAGGGCGTCATGGGTGGCCAGGGCCTCGAACTTGTTGGCGGCCGAGGTGAAGGGCAGGCCGGTCAGCTCCGCGACCTTGGCGGCGAACTTCTCCGCGAAGGCGGGATGGGCGTTGAGGCCGGTGCCCACCGCCGTGCCGCCCTGGGCCAGCGCCAGCACGCCCGGCAGGGTTGCCTTCACGCGCTCGGTGCCGAGGGCGACCTGCGCCACGTAGCCGGAGAACTCCTGGCCGAGGGAGACCGGGGTCGCATCCTGCAGGTGGGTTCGGCCGATCTTGACGATGCTGGCGAACGCCTCGGACTTGGCCTGGAGCGCGTGCTGCAGGTGCTGGAGGGCGGGCAGCAGCCGGTCGTTGATCTCGCGCGAGACCGCGATGTGCATCGCGGTCGGGAAGACGTCGTTCGAGGACTGGCCGCGGTTGACGTGGTCGTTGGGATGGACCGGGGACTTGCCGCCGCGCTTGCCGCCGAGCAGCTCGTTGGCGAGGCTGGCGATCACCTCGTTGGCGTTCATGTTCGACTGGGTGCCGGAGCCCGTCTGCCAGACCGCCAGGGGAAACTCCTGGTCGTGCTCGCCCGAGACCACCTCGGCCGCGGAGGCCGCGACGGCCTGGGCCACCTTCGGGTCGAGGGCGCCGAGATCCTGGTTCACCAGGGCGGCGGCCTGCTTGACCATGCCGAGGGCGTGGACGAGGGGCGCCGGCATCTTCTCCGTGCCGATCTTGAAGTTCTGGATCGAGCGCTGCGTCTGCGCGCCCCAGTAGCGATGCGCCGGGACCTCGATCGGGCCGAAGGTGTCGGACTCGGTGCGGGTGGCGGGCGTCTCGGTGGGCGACATCGTGGCCTCTTCGTCTGGTTCAAGCGGACCCTACTTAAACCGCACGTGGTCGGAGCGCGATGGCGCAGGTCCAGCGGGCCGTGTGCCCGGCGCCGAATTGTCATGGTTTATCAGCCCGGAGCCCGGGCCCGGAGTGTCGTCGATGTCGAGTGCCGCCGCCCGCGTTGAAGCCCCGATCGACGAAACCCGGAGGGGCGACGTCCAGACCGGCCACGCCGGGGTCGACCCGGCCGCGCCGGTCCGCTTCCGGCCCGCGGTCCCGAAGCCCCTGCGCGAGCAGCCGGGCCTGTTCGGCTTCCTCAAGGCCGCCCGCGCCAACCCGCTGACGACCTGGCTCGACGTGCATTTCGAGAAGCCGGTGGTGGCCGCCGACGGCGCCCTCGGGCGCGTCACCGTGGTGAGCGACCCGGCCCTGATCCGCTACCTCTACGTCGAGAACGCCGCCAATTATCGCAAGGACGACCTGCAGCGGCGGGTCCTGGCGCCCGGCCTCGGCAACGGCCTGCTCACCGCCGAGGGCGAGGAGTGGAAGCTGCAGCGCCGGACCCTGGCGCCGATCTTCTCGGCCCGGCACGTGCTCGGTTTCAACGGAGCCATGAACGCCGCCGGTGCCCGCATCGCGCGCCGGCTGGCCCGCCGCGACGGCACCCGCATCGACGTCGCCCTGGAGATGACCCGCGTCACCCTCGACGTGCTGGAGCGGACGATCTTCACCAACGGCCTCGCCAGCGACCCCGACGCCCTGGGCCGCGCGATCACCCGCTTCCTCGAATCGGTCGGTCCGATCGACCCCCTCGACGTGTTCGGGGTGCCGGGCTTCGTGCCGCGCATCGGCCGCCTGCGGGCGCGGCCTGCCCTCCGCTTCTTCGCCGAGGTGGTGGACGAACTGATCGAGCGCCGACGCGCCCTGATCGCGCAGGGGACCGCGCCCGCCGACCTGCTGACGCTCCTCCTGAAGGCGCAGGACCCCGAAACCGGCAAGGGCCTCACCGACCTCGAGGTGAAGGCCAACATCGTCACCTTCATCGCCGCCGGCCACGAGACCACGGCCAACGCCCTGACCTGGGCGCTCTACTGCCTGTCGCAGGACCCCGCCGCCCAGGCGCGGATCGAGGCGGAGGTCGATGCCGTGCCGGCGGGCCAGGACTTCGACGCGGATGCGCTGCCCTACACCAAGGCCGTGATGGAGGAGACCATGCGGCTGTTCCCGCCGGTGCCCTTCCTGAGCCGGCAAGCCATCGCGGAGGACCGGATCGGCCGCATCAAGATCCCCAAGGGCTCCCTGGTGATGGTGGCGCCCTACGTGCTCCATCGCCACAAGACCCTGTGGCAGGAGCCCGGCGTCTTCATGCCCGAGCGCTTCCTGCCCGAGGCCCGGGCCGCGATCCCGCGCTTCGCCTACCTGCCGTTCGGGGCCGGCCCCCGCGTCTGCATCGGCCAGAGCTTCTCGCTGCAGGAGGCGGTGGTGGTGCTCGCCCACATCGCCCGCGCGGCGCGCTTCACCCTGGCCGACGACCACGCCCCGGTGGTCCCGCTCCACCGCGTCACGCTGCGGCCGGAGCACGGGCTGCACATGACGGTGCATCCGCGGGGGTGAGGGACGCGCTGTCCTGTCCGAAGGGCCGTCGTCTCGATCCAGGCGGTGTTGGGGGCAGTACCCGCGCGGCACCGCGTCAGCCCGGGGGCGCACGGCGCCGGGGATTCAGACCCGCACGGGGTGCAGGACTTGAAGCCCTCGGCGGTTCGGGCCTGCACGCCTCCGGCGCGCGCCTGCAGGTCCGGGCCCGCCTGCGGCGACCCGGACCGACGGTTCGGTTTTCCCGGTGAGCGTCCGCGTCGACGCTGCCTTCGGTCAGCTCTTCTTGCGGAAGGCGTCGAGGCTGACGACCTCGGCGCTGGTCTCGCTGCCGTCCTCGGCCTTCTTGGCCGCCGGCTTCGATTCGGACCCGTCCTCCGACTTCGCGGCCTGGGCGGCGGGGGCCGGTGCGGTGCCGGAGCCGATCTTGGGGACGGCGCTGCCGATGGTGGCGAGGCCCGTGCTCTTCGGCTTGATCTCGGTGGGCTCCGAGGCGGCGCCGCGGGGCGGGGTCTTGCCGGCCAGGGCCGGCGCCTCCTCCGAATCCTCCTCGGAGGCGGCCGTCTCCGTGCCCTCGCTGAGGTCGAACTTCAGGCCGAACTGGACGGAGGGGTCGAAGAAGCCCGTCAGGGCGTCGAAGGGCACCAGCAGGCGCTCGGGCACCCCGGAGAAGGACAGCCCGACCTCGAAGGTGTGCTCGTTGACGCCGAGGTCCCAGAACTGGTGCTGGAGCACGATCGTCATGTCCTGCGGGTATTTTTCGCGCAGGCGCTGCGACATGCGCACGCCCGGCGCCTCGGTGCGGAACGAGACGTAGAAGTGGTGCTCGCCCGCGAGCCCCTCGCGGGCCGCGTCGGTCAGCACCTTGCGCACCACGCCGCGCAGCGCGTCCTGCACCAGAAGATCGTAGCGGATCAGGTCGTCTGCCATCTGCGGTCGCTTATGCCCGGTCACTGCCCGCCGTCACACGCCGCGATGGCGCTCCGGGTCGGATGAAAATCGAATGGGAACGCCGATGCCCGGCCCTCCCAGAACCCTGCCTGAACAGCCGTCGCGGCCATCCGGGCTTCCGCCCCATCGGGGACGCCCGCCCCGAACGATCCGCGACGCGGCGGCTGCCCGGCGCGGCACTGACCGAGATCCCTGCAACGGACCGAGCTTCCGCCAAAACCCGGGGCCTGTCGAGCCTCGGACCCTTGCGTCCAAAAGCCCGTGGTCCGGAGAGGGGCTGCCGGGTTACCGTTCGGGTCTCGAAGCCGTTCCGGCACCGCCAGATCCCCGTCCTCGCCGAGCATTTCGGTCAACGCCTTGATTATAGTGGGAGTGCCGCAGCATTTGAAGCCCGATGATGGGGCGCCGATGCCCGAGGTGCCGGCAGGCGGGTCCGCCCCCGCACGGCCGCGGCCGTCCCGGGTCCGCACCGGCCTCGGCGCCGCGGCGGCGCTGGTCGGGCTGGCCTTCGCGGCGTTCCTGGCCCTGGCGGTGGCGACCCTCCTCGCCCTGGTGATCGTGCGGGTGGGCGGCGACTGGATCGACGGCGTCGCCGTCCTGGGCGGGGACCGTCCGCGCCTGCATCCCCGCCAGCTCGCCCTGCGGGAACTCTCCGTGGACGTGGTGCGGCAGCTGGTCCTCGCCCTCCTGGTCGTGGGGGCGGTGCGCTGGCGCGACGGCGCGGCCTGGCGCCGGACCCTGGCCCTGGTCCCGCCGGTGCCCCCGCCCTGGGGGCCCGGCGCCCCGGGCCTGTCGGTGCGCCGCTTCGCCGTGATCCTGCTGGTCTGGCCCGTGCTCCACATCACCTGGGTGACCGGCAGCGCCGAGCTGTTCCGGATGCCGATCGGCCGGCACACCGCCCTGTCGCCGGGCCTCACTCCGGCCGCGGCGGCCCTGTGGTTCGCCTACGTGCTCGTCCTGGCCCCGGTGGCGGAGGAGCTGCTGATGCGCGGGGTCCTGTTCGCCCGGGCGCGGGAGGCCTTCACGGCGCCGGGGGCGATCCTGGCGACGGCCCTGCTCTTCGCCGGCGCGCACCTCACCCCCGCGGGCTTCGCCCGGCCGGTCTCGCTCATCCCCCTGGCGCTCATCCTCGGCTGGGTGCGCTGGCGCAGCGGCCGGCTCTGGCCGGGTATCCTGCTCCACGCCTGGAGCAACCTCGCGATGATCGCCTACGTGCTGGGGCCGGCCGTCGGCTGAGGCCGGCGCGGAGGCGGGGCGATGGCACGACCTGTTGACGCCCCAGCCCGCCACCTCGCCAGCCAACGCGCTTCGGGGTATTCCGGGGACCCCCGCCTCGGAGCCGCGATGCACGCCTATCACCAGCTTCTCGAACGCATCCTGCAGGACGGGGTGCGCAAGGACGACCGGACCGGCACCGGCACCCTCTCGGTGTTCGGGCATCAGATGCGCTTCGACCTCGCGGAGGGCTTTCCCCTCGTCACCACGAAGCAGCTGCACCTGCGCTCGATCATCCACGAGCTGCTGTGGTTCCTCACGGGCGACACCAACGTGCGCGCCCTCCAGGCCAACGGCGTCAGCATCTGGGACGAGTGGGCGGATGCGAACGGCGACCTCGGGCCGGTCTACGGCCACCAGTGGCGCTCCTGGGCCAAGCCCGACGGCGGCAGCGTCGACCAGATCGCCTGGGTGCTCGACGAGATCCGGCGCAACCCGGATTCCCGGCGCCTCATCGTCTCGGCCTGGAACCCGGCCGACCTCGACCGGATGGCGCTGGCGCCCTGCCACTGCCTGTTCCAGTTCTACGTCGCCGAGGGGCGGCTCTCGTGCCAGCTCTACCAGCGCTCGGCGGACGTCTTCCTCGGCGTGCCCTTCAACATCGCGAGCTACGCCCTCCTGACCGCGATGATCGCCCAGGTGACAGGCCTGACGCCCGGCGACTTCATCCATACCCTCGGGGACGCCCACCTCTACGTGAACCACCTCGAACAGGCCCGGCTGCAGCTGACGCGGGCGCAGCGGCCGCTGCCGCGCCTCGTGCTCAACCCCGGCGTGACCTCGCTGTTCGACTTCCGTTTCGAGGACGTCGCGATCGAGGGCTACGCCCCCCATCCGGCGATCCACGCCCCGGTGGCCGTCTGATGCCGGCCCCCCGCATCACGATCATCGCGGCGGTCGCCCGCAACGGCGTCATCGGCCGCGACAATGACCTGATCTGGCGCCTGCGCAGCGACCTGCGCCGGTTCAAGGCCCTGACCATGGGCAAGCCCCTGCTGATGGGGCGCAAGACCTTCGCGTCGATCGGCAAGCCGCTGCCCGGCCGGCGCACCATCGTGCTCACCCGCGATCCCGGCTTCGCGGTGCCCGAGGTCGCGGTGGCGCATGACTGGGCGGGCGCCCTCGCGGCGGCCGAGGGCGCCGACGAGCTGATGGTGGCAGGCGGCGGCGAGATCTACGCCCTGGCGCTGCCCCAGGCCGAGCGCATCCACCTCACCGAGGTCGATCTGGCGCCCGAGGGCGACACGGTGTTCCCGCCGTTCGACCGCGGCCTCTACCGGGAGACGCACCGCGAGGCGCATCCCCCCGGCGAGCACGATGCCTGCGCGTTCAGCTTCGTCGATCTGGCGCGCACGGCGTGATGGCGCCGTAAACCATGGAAGCGCGACCCATTGCGCAATGGGCGCCGGTGCGGTTGTCTTTCCCGCGCCCGATGCCCAAGTGGCAATCTTGACAGGATCCCGGGCGCCCACGCAGGTGCCAGGGTCGGGTCACGACGAGATCAACACTCTTGTCCACGCGGGGGAGTTCCGGCCCGCCTCCTGAGGAGGCCGGGGCGGAGAGCGCGGGTGGGCTTCGTGCGCGGCGCAGACGCTGCTGGAACAGGAGAGATCGGCGAGCATGCCTTGGAGCAATCAGAGCGGCGGCGGTAGCGGCAACGGGGGAGGGCCCTGGGGCCGAGGCGGCGGCGGCAATGGCGGCGGGGGTGGCCCGTGGGGCGGTGGCGGCGGCGGTGGCGGCAAGACCCCGCCGGACCTCGAGGAACTCCTGCGACGCAGCCAGGACCGCCTGCGCGGCGTGCTCCCGGGCGGCTCCTTCGGCGGCGGCCGCGGCCTCCTGATCGCCGGCGGCATCGTGGTCGCCGTCTGGCTCGCGACCGGCTTCTACACCGTGGCGCCGCAGCAGGTCGGCATCGAGACGGTCTTCGGCCGCTACCTCAGCACCACCGGCCAGGGCCTCAACTACAACTTCCCGGCTCCCATCGGCGCCGTGACCAAGCCGAATGTCGGCCAGGTCAACAGCGTGCAGATCGGCTACCGCGCCGGGCTCGGCAACCAGAGCCGCACCGTCGACAAGCCCGAGGAGAGCCTGATGCTCACGGGCGACGAGAACATCGTCGACCTCGACTTCGAGGTGCAGTGGCGCATCAATCCCCTGAAGGCGTCCGACTTCGTCTTCAACCTCGAGAATCCCGAGGGCACGATCAAGGCCATCGCCGAGAGCGCGATGCGTGAGGTCGTCGGTCGTCGCAACATCCAGCCGATCCTCACCAACGAGCAGTCGAGCGTCGCCCAGGAGGTCCGCGAGATCACCCAGAAGGCCCTCGACGAGTACGGCGCCGGCGTGCGCATCGAGCTGGTCCAGCTCGTCAGCGTGCAGCCTCCGCCGGAGGTGCGGCCCGCCTTCTTCGACGTGAACGCGGCGCAGCAGGATGCCGAGCGCGCCAAGAACGACGCGCGCACCTACGAGAGCCAGAAGGTGCCGCTCGCCAAGGGTGAGGCCCAGAAGATCATCCAGGCGGCGGAAGCCTACAAGACGCAGTCGACGGCCGACGCGACCGGCCAGGCCGCCCGCTTCAGCCAGGTCTACGAATCCTACAAGGTCGCCCCGGTCATCAGCCGCGAGCGCATCTTCCTCGAAACGATGGAGCGGGTCCTGGGCTCGGTCAACAAGGTGATCATCGATCAGAACGGAGCCGGTGCCGGCCCGGGCGCCAGCGCGGCCGGCGTGCTGCCGGTGCTGCCGCTGACCGAGTTCGGTCCCCGCAACGCTGCCGGTGGAGTGGCCCGATGAACAACCAAGCCCTCCGCACCGGCCTGATGATCGTGGCCGCGGCCGTGGTCGTCGGCCTCTACGCCTCGGTCTTCACCGTCGGCCAGATGCAGCAGGCCCTGGTGCTCCGCTTCGGCGGCGTCCGCGCCGTCCTGAACCAGACCGGCACCGACAAGCCCGGCCTCTACTTCAAGCTGCCGTTCTTCGAGAACGTCGTCCTGTTCGACAAGCGGGTGCTCGACCTCGACCTGCCGGTCCAGACCCTGCTGACCACCGACCGCCAGAACCTCGAGGTGGATGCCTTCGCGCGCTACCGGATCATCGATCCGCTGAAGTTCTACCAGTCGGCCAACAACATCGCCCGCGCCAACACCCTGCTGGCCAGCTTCACCAATTCGGCCCTGCGCAACCTGCTCGCCCGCTCCACCCGCGACGCCATCGTCCGGACCCAGCGCGCCGAGCTGATGAACCAGATCCAGGCCGACGTGAACCGGCAGGCCAAGGAGCTCGGCGTCGAGATCGTCGACCTGCGCATGACCCGCGTCGACCTGCCGGCCCAGAACAGCTCGGCGGTCTACAAGCGCATGACGACGGAGCGCCAGCGCGAGGCGGCCGACATCCGGGCCACCGGCGAGCAGGCCGCGGTCACGATCAAGGCCAAGGCCGACCGCGACGTCACCGTGCTGCTCTCGGAAGCCAACCAGACGGCCGAGACCCTGCGCGGCCAGGGCGACGCCGACAAGAACCGGATCCTGGCGGAAGCCTACGGCAAGGACGCGGACTTCTTCAGCTTCTACCGCTCCATGCAGGCCTACGAGACCGGGCTGAAGGGCTCCGACACGCGGCTCGTGATCAGCCCGTCCTCGGACTTCTTCCGCTACTTCAGCGATCCGCAGGGCCGGACCCCGGCGACGCCGGCCGCCCGCACCCGGGCTCCGGCCGAGCCCGGGACGACGGGCAGCACCCGCTGACGAGACCCGATGACACGCCGGCGGCGGACCCTGGTTCGCCGCCGGACTCTTGATCGGGGACCGGCGCGGACGATCTAAGACCGTCCAGACACACATGAGGTCGACCATGCTTCCCGTTGCGAGCGCCGTCCGGGCGCCCCGTTCCCGAGCGCTCCAGCGCAGCCTGCGCTCCGCCCTCGCCGCCGCGGCGCTGGCGACCTCCCTCGCGGTGGCGGGCGTCCCGGCTCCGGCCTTCGCCAAGGGCCCCGAATCCCTCGCCGACCTCGCCGATCAGGTCACCGATGCGGTGGTGAACATCTCGGCCTCCACCACCGTCGATGCGCGCCCGAACACGCGCTCCGGCCCGCAGCTGCCGCAGGGGACGCCCTTCGAGGACCTGTTCGAGGAGTTCTTCAACAAGCGCGGCCAGCGCGGCGGCGGCGACCGCAGCGAAGCCGACCGGCCGAAGCCGCAGCAGCGCAAGTCGAACTCGCTCGGATCGGGCTTCATCATCGACGCCTCCGGCATCGTGGTGACGAACAACCACGTCATCGGCGACGCCAACGACATCCAGGTCATCCTGCACAACGGCACCAAGCTGAAGGCGGAGATCATCGGCAAGGATGCCAAGATCGATCTCGCGGTGCTGCGGGTGAAGCCCGAGGCGGGCAAGCCCCTGAAGGCCGTGCCGTTCGGCGATTCCGAGAAGATGCGCCCGGGCGACTGGGTCATTGCCATCGGCAACCCGTTCGGCCTCGGCGGCTCGGTCTCGGCCGGTATCGTCTCGGCACGGGGCCGCAACATCGAGTCCGGTCCGTACGACAACTACATCCAGACCGACGCGGCCATCAACAAGGGCAATTCCGGCGGTCCGCTGTTCAACATGAACGGCGAGGTCATCGGCATCAACACCGCGATCCTGTCGCCCACCGGCGGCTCGGTCGGCATCGGCTTCGCGGTCCCGTCGAACAACGCCTCCCAGGTCATCGACCAGCTGCGCGAGTTCGGTGAGGTCCGCCGCGGCTGGCTCGGCGTGCGCATCCAGAACGTCGACGAGACCACCGCCGAGGCCCTCGACATGAAGGATGGGGTCAAGGGCGCGCTGGTGGCCGGCGTCGACGAGAAGGGCCCGGCCAAGGCCGCCGGCCTCGAGATCGGCGACGTCATCGTCAAGTTCAACGGCACGGCGGTGAAGTCGTCCAGCGACCTGCCCCGGATCGTCGCCTCGACGCCGGTCGGCAAGACGGTGGACGTGCTGGTGATCCGCAAGGGTGCCGAGACCACGAAATCGGTCACCCTCGGCCGCCTCGAGGACACCGACAAGCCGACGCTCGCCAGCGTCAAGCAGCCGGAGCCCGAGAGCGCCGTGCGCCAGGTGCTCGGCCTCAACCTGTCGGGCATCACCGACGAGGCCCGCAAGCGCTACAGCCTCAAGGACGGCCTCAAGGGCGTCCTCGTCACCCGCGTCGATCCGAACTCCACGGCGGCCGACAAGCAGATCAAGCCGGGCGAGGTCATCGTCGAGGTCGGGCAGGAGGCGGTGAACGCCCCGGCCGATGTCAGCAAGCGCATCGACCAGCTCAAGAAGGACGGTCGCAAGTCGGTCCTGCTCCTCGTCGCCGGCGCCAGCGGCGACGTCCGCTTCGTGGCCCTCGGGATCGACTGATCCTGCCGAGCCGCGAGACGCTCTGAAGCCGCCGCCCCAGAGGGCGGCGGTTTCGTTTCGGCGGGTGGGACGCTGTCCCCCCGCACCGCCTGCGTGGCGGGGCGATCCGGCGGGATTGGTCTTCGTGCGGGGCGAGGCGCCGCTCAGCCCACGAATTCGGCCGAGGCATAGCCTTGGAGGTAGAGCAGGGCGGTCAGGTCGCCGTGGTCGATCCGCACCTGTGCGGCCGCCGCCACCTTGGGCTTGGCCCGGAAGGCGACGCCGAGGCCGGCCTCGCCGAGCATGTCGAGGTCGTTGGCGCCGTCGCCCACCGCCAGGGTCTCCGGGGCCTCGAGCCCGAAGCGGCTGCGCAGGGCGATCAGGGTGGCGCGCTTCGTCGCCTTGTCGACGATCGGCTCGATGACCTCGCCGGTGAGGCGACCGTCCCGGACTCCGAGGGTGGTGGCCTGGGCCTCGTCGAAGCCGATCCGGGCCGAGACCGGCCCGGTGAACAGGGTGAAGCCCCCCGAGATCAGGCAGGTATGGCTGCCGTGCGCCTTCATGGTCTGCACCAGGGTGCGGCCGCCCGGCGTCAGGGTGATCCGCTCGGCGATCAGCGCGTCGATCTTGTCCACCGGCACGTCGCGCAGGAGGGCGACGCGCTCGCGCAGGGCCGGGCCGAAGGCGATCTCGCCCCGCATGGCGCGCTCGGTGATCGCCGCGACGTGGTCCTTCAGGCCGATCGTGTCGGCGAGCTCGTCGATGCATTCCTGCTCGATCATGGTCGAATCCATGTCGGCCAGGAACAGGCGCTTGCGCCGGTGCGGCCCGGCGTCGAGGACGGCCACGTCGATCGGCTCGGAGGCCAGCGCCGCGCGCAGGCGGCGCGCCAGGGACGGCGCATCCGCCTCCGCGCCCGGGACCAGGACTTCGGCCGCGACCTCCCCGTGCAGGATGCGGGGCTGATGCTCGGTGCGCATCACCGCGCGGGTCTCGGCCAGGACCGCATCGGTGATGGCGGGGCGGCTCTCGTTTGCTATCAGGATCGCGACGAGGGTCATCCGGGAGCTTTCCACGCCAGTGCCGCCGGTCACGCAACGCACGCACGCGCCTCTTCTGCCGGCGGGCATCCTCATCGCAGGGCCGACCGCCTCGGGCAAGTCGGGCCTGGCCCTGGCGCTGGCCCGCGCCTTCGGCGGGGTGGTAATCAACACCGACTCGATGCAGGTCTATGCCGACCTGCGCCGGCTCTCCGCCCGGCCGAGCGCGGCCGAGGAGGGGCTCGCGCCCCACCGCCTCTACGGCCATGTCGACGGCGCGGTGAACTACTCCGCCGGGCACTTCGCCCGCGAGGCGGAGCCGCTGATCGCCGCGCTGCGCGACGCGGGCCGCTTGCCGATCTTCGTCGGCGGCACGGGCCTGTACTTCCGGGCCCTGGAGGAGGGGCTCTCCGAGCTGCCGCCGGTGCCGGACGACGTCCGGTCCGCCCTGCGCGCGCGGGCCGAGGGGCGGGCGACGGAGGACCTTCACGCCGACCTGGCCCGACGCGACCCCGCCGGGGCGGCGGCCCTGCGCCCGAGCGACCGGGCGCGGGTGATGCGCGCCCTCGAGGTGTTCGCGGCCACCGGCCGGCCGATCGCGGACTTCCACGGGGCGCGCACGCCCGGACCTCTGTCCGGCCTGCCGCTCCTGAAGCTGTTCCTGGCGCCCGAGCGCGAGGCCCTGCGCCGGGCCATCGATGCCCGCTTCGAGGCGATGATCGCCGAAGGGGCGCTCGGCGAGGTCGAGGCCCTGCGCGACCGGCGCCTCGACCCGCTGCTGCCGATCATGCGCGCCCACGGGGTTCCGGGCCTGATCGCCCATCTCGACGGGACGCTGTCCCGGGCGGAGGCGATCCGGCGTGGGCAGGGCGACACCCGGCGCTACGCCAAGCGCCAGTTCACCTGGTTCCGGCACCAGATGGGCACCGACTGGCTCTGGACGCCGCCCGAGGACGCCCTCCGGCGGGCGCGGGCGGCGCTGACGTCTCCGGGCCTGACGTCCCCGGGCCTTACTTCTCCAGGCGGGCGATGAGGGACGAGGTGTCCCAGCGCTTGCCGCCCATGCCCTGCACGTCGGCGTAGAACTGGTCGACCAGGGCGGTGACGGGGAGCTGGGCGCCGTTGCGCCGGGCCTCGGCGAGCAGGATGCCGAGATCCTTGCGCATCCAGTCCACGGCGAAGCCGAAGTCGAACCTGCCCGCGTTCATGGTCTTGCCGCGGTTCTCCATCTGCCAGGAGCCGGCGGCGCCCTTGGAGATCACCTCCAGCACGGCCTCGACGTCGAGGTTCGCCCGCTTGGCGAAGTGCACCGCCTCGGACAGGCCCTGGACCAGGCCCGCGATGGCGATCTGGTTGACCATCTTGGTGAGCTGGCCGGAGCCGGCCGGGCCCATCAGGCGGCTGGCGCGGGCAAAGCACAGGATGGCGGGCTCGACGGCCGCGTAGGTCTCGGTCTCGCCGCCGCACATCACGGTGAGCGCCGCGTTCTCGGCGCCCGCCTGTCCGCCGGAGACGGGGGCGTCGATGAAGCCGAGGCCGGCGGTCTTGGCGGCATCGGCGAGTTCGCGGGCGACCTCGGCCGAGGCGGTGGTGTGGTCGACGAAGACCGCGCCCTTCTCCATGCCCGCGAAGGCGCCGTCCGCGCCGAGGGTGACGCTGCGCAGGTCGTCGTCGTTGCCGACGCAGGCGAAGACGATGGCCTGACCCGTCGCGGCCTCGCGCGGGGTGGCCGCGAAGGCGCCGCCATGGGCCGAGACCCAAGCCTCGGCCTTGGCGCTCGTGCGGTTGTAGACCGTGACCTCGTGACCCTTGGCGGCGAGGTGGCGGGCCATCGGGCCGCCCATCACGCCGAGGCCCAGAAACGCGACCTTCGCCATCATCATCTCCGCTCGTATCCTGAATACGAACGGGGTCTAGGAGCGATACTTCCGAGCGTCAAACCGATGCGGAGACTTATCCGCCGGTGACGCTCATGTGGCGCGGCACCGCGGCCGGGCGCGCCCGCTCGATGACGAAGTCGTGGCCCTTGGGCTTGCGCGCGATGGCGTCGATCACCGCCTGGGTCACCAGGGCGTCGTCCGGGGAGGCGCGCAGGGCCGCGCGCAGGTCGGCGGCGTCCTCCTGGCCGAGGCACATGTAGAGCTTGCCCGTGCAGGTCAGGCGCACCCGGTTGCAGCTCTCGCAGAAGTTGTGGGTGAGCGGCGTGATGAAGCCCAGGCGCCCGCCGGTCTCGGCGATGCGGACGTAGCGGGCCGGGCCGCCGGTGCGGTCGGGCAGGGGGGTCATGGTGTAGCGCTGCTCGAGCCGGGCGCGGGCAACCGACAGAGGCAGGAACTGGTCGGTCCGGTCACCCTCAATCTCGCCGAGCGGCATGACCTCGATGAGGGTCATGTCCATCCCGTCGCCGTGGGCCCAGGCGATCATGTCGGCGATCTCGTCCTCGTTGACGCCCTTCAGCGCCACGGCGTTGATCTTGACCTTGATGCCGGCCTTGCGCGCCGTCTCGATGCCGTCGAGCACGACCTTGAGGTCGCCCCGTCGGGTCACGGCGCGGAACTTGTCCGGGTCGAGGGTATCGAGCGAGACGTTGACGCGACGCACGCCGAGTTCGGCCAGCTCCGGTGCGAAGCGGCCGAGCTGGGTGCCGTTGGTGGTCATCGTCAGCTCTTCGAGGGCGCCCGTGTCGAGGTGACGGGACAGGCGCCGGAACAGGTGCATGATGTCGCGGCGGACCAGCGGCTCGCCGCCGGTGATGCGCAGCTTGCGCACGCCGCGCTGGATGAACACGGCGCAGAGCCGGTCCAGTTCTTCCAAGGAGAGCAGGTCGCGCTTGGGCAAGAACTGCATGTCGTCGGACATGCAGTAGACGCAACGCAGGTCGCAGCGATCGGTCACCGAGATGCGCAGATAGGTAATCGCCCGCTGGAACGGGTCGATCAGCGGCGCAGGTGCGACCGGGGCAGCGTCGTTGGTGGCGCGGGGACCCCACATGCGGGATTCTATGCTCTGTTGGGGTGAGGAAACGTTGGGGCGGTCGCGTGACGAACCTAGCATGGCACGTCATATGAGGTCTCGCACCCTCGCGGGCAAGTTTGCGTCGGTCGCAGAGGTCATGCAAGGCCGGTCTCCTGCAAGGTCAGTCTCCTGCAAGGCCGGTGTGCTGCAAGGCCGGTCTCCTGCGATCCACGCGGCCGACGCGGCCGGAAGGAAGCCACCATGACTCAACAGGCTGTCGATCCGCACGCGGCCCCGGCCGCATCCGAGCGCTGGCCCACCGAGATCCGTCTCGCGGGCGACAAGCGCACGCTCAACGTCGCCTTCGAGGATGGCGGCCGCTTCGCCCTGCCGGCGGAGTATCTCCGGGTCTCGAGCCCCTCGGCCGAGGTCCAGGGGCACTCGCCCTCCGAGCGCAAGGTCGTCGGCGGCAAGCGCGACGTAGCGATCCTCAAGGTCGAGCCGATCGGCAACTACGCCGTCAAGCTGACCTTCGACGACATGCACGATACCGGGCTGTTCGGCTGGGGCTACCTCTACGATCTCGGGCGCGAGTACCGGAACCGCTGGGCGACCTACCTGTCCGAGCTGGAGGATCGGGGCCTGAGCCGCGATCCCGTCCGCCGGGCCGCGAAGCCGGCTCCCGCCCCGAGCGAGGGCGGCGGAAGCTGCGGCAGCGGCTGCGGCTGCCACTGAACCCATCGACCGCCGCCCGGAAGGCCGCCGCAGGACCCCATCGCCATGACGCCCTCGCCATGACTCCTTCGCCATGACTCCCTCGCCATGACGCCCTCGACCAGCCCGGCGACGAGCCGGCGCGTCCTCGCGCTCGCGCTGCCGATGACGCTCGCCAACGTGACGACGCCGCTCCTCGGCTTCGTCGGCGCCACCGTGATCGGCCGGCTCGGCGATGCCGCGCTCCTCGGCGCGATGGCGCTGGGTGCGGTGATCTTCGACGCGATCTTCTGGTCGTTCGGCTCGCTGCGCATGGCCACCGCCGGGCTCACCGCGCAAGCGGTGGGCGCCGACGACCCGGCCGAGGTCGACCGGACCCTGGCCCGGGCCCTCGCGGCCGCCGTCGTGGTCGGGCTGGTGATCGTGGGGCTGCAGGGGCCGATCGGCCGGGCGGCCTTCTCCCTCAGCGGCGCGAGCCCCGCGGTGATCGCCGCCCTGGCGGCCTATTTCCACATCCGCATCTTCGCCGCCCCCTTCACCCTGGCGAACTACGCCATCCTCGGCTCGGTGCTGGGGCGCGGGCGCACCGATCTCGGGCTGATCCTGCAGGTCGCCATCAACCTCACCAACATCGTCCTGACCCTGGCCCTGGTCCTCGGGGCGGACATGAGCGTCGCCGGAGCCGGGCTCGCCACCCTGATCGCGGAGGCGGCCGGTGCGGGCCTCGGCCTGGTCCTGCTGGCGCGGCTGGGCTCGCGGCCCTTCGCGGTGCCGTTCCGGGTGGTGCGCGATCCCCTGGCCCTCGCCCGGATGCTCAGCGTCAATGCCGACGTGATGATCCGGACCCTGCTGCTGGTGGGCTGCATCACCCTGTTCTCGGCGCTCGGCGCCCGCTCCGGCGACGTGGTGCTGGCGGCCAACGCCGTCCTGTGGAATCTCTTCATGATCGGCGGGTTCTTCCTCGACGGCTTCGCCACCGCCGCCGAGACCCTGTGCGGTCAGGCGGTCGGGGCCCGGGACGAGGCCCGCTTCCGTCGCGCCGCGCGCCTCAGCCTGCTCTGGTGCCTCGCCTTCGGCGGCGCCATCGCGGGCGGGTTTCTCCTGGCCGGAAACGCCTTCATCGACGCCGTGACCACGAGCCCGGAGGTGCGGGCCATGGCCCGGCTCTACCTGCTGCCGGCGGCCCTGGCGCCCTTCATGGCGGCGCTGCCCTTCGCCTTCGACGGCATCTATATCGGCGCCACCTGGACCCGGGCGATGCGCAACCTGATGCTGGTGGCGAGCGCGATTTACGGCGTGGCCCTCTTCGCCGCCCACGCGGCCGGCCTCGGCAATGGCGGTCTCTGGCTCTCGTTCCTGATTCTGCTGGCCGGGCGCGGGATCAGCCAGGCCCTGGCCTATCCCGGTTTGACGCGCCGGACCTTCGCACGAGCGGGCCAGATCCCTCTGGATAAGCGTGCGGGCGAATTCACGCCTGCGTGACGCGGCTCCGGCGCGATGCGCGCCGGCATTTGGCTTTTCGGAGACGTATAAGATCAGCGCCCTCGACCGCGCCGCAGATTTACTTGAAAGGTCAGGTAGAAGCTTAGTTTGGAATTGTTCTGATTAAGGAACGTGACGAAAAAGCCTCTTTGCTTGTTTTATCGTCTGGTCTACGCGCTAGCGACGATGCGCAAGAATCTCCGCTCCTCCCTCGCCCTGGCCCTCCTGTTCGCCGGCGCCGTCTCCCTCGGGAGCGGGGCCCAGGCGAAAGAGACGCCCATCGGCCCGCACGTGACCCAGAACGGGATCGAGGTGGGGGCGGTCTACCTGCAGCCGATCGAGATGGATCCGCCGGACATGATGCGCGCCGCAGCGGCGTCCGACATCCATCTGGAGGCCGACATCCACGCCGCGAAGGACAACCGCAACGGCTTCGCCGAGGGCGACTGGGTGCCGTCCCTGACGGTCAGCTTCGAGATCACCAAGCTGGAGGGCGAGGCGGCCACCGGGCCGAAGGTCACCGGTTCGCTGATGCCGATGGTGGCCAATGACGGCCCGCATTACGGCGACAACGTCAAGCTGTCCGGTCCCGGCCGCTATCGTCTCAAGCTCACCGTCGCACCGCCCGGTCCGCACAGCCATTTCGGCCGCCACGTCGACAAGGAAACCGGCGTCGCCGAGTGGTTCAAGCCCTTCGACCTGATTCAGGACTTCACCTTCGCGGGTATCGGCAAGAAGGGAGCCTACTGAGCCCCATGGCCGTGCTCCGCCGAACCCTGACCGCCGCCCTCGCGGCCGGTCTCCTCGCCGCCACCGGTCCGGCGCGCGCCGAGGATCTGCCGGTCATCAAGGTCGAGATGAAGGACGGGACCATCACCCCGAACGTCATCGAGGTGCCGGCCAACACCCGGTTCAAGCTCGAGATCACCAACACGGGCACCAGCCCGGTGGAGTTCGAGAGCCTGGAACTGAAGCGCGAGAAGGCGCTTGCCGCGGGCGCGACCTCCTCCATCGTGTTCCGCACCGTCGATCCCGGCAGCTACGACGTGTTCGACGATTTCCACCCCAACTCCAAGGCCACCCTGGTGGCGAAGTGAAGCGGCACCCGTAACCCTGGCGAACCCAACCGGAATGGCAGCCTCGACGTCCCTCAAGCCGCACGACGTCCGCCCGCCGCGCGAAACCCGCGTGCCGGGTGGCGCCCGGGACGCCTGGATCGACGCGAAGCTCGCGGATCTCGGGCAGTGGATGCAGCGCCATGGCGGTGCGATCCGCACCATCCAGTGGGGCGTGGTCGCCGTGTACCTGGTGCTGGTCGCCGTGCCGGCCTTCCTGCCGCTGCCCGACCGCAGTGCACACCTGTGGAACAACCTGACGGTCTTCGCCCAGTTCGCCTTCTGGGGCATCTGGTGGCCCTTCGTGCTGGTGAGCATGGTGGTGGTCGGCCGGGCCTGGTGCGGCATCCTCTGCCCCGAGGGGGCGCTGACCGAGTTTGCCAGCCGCTGGAGCCTGGGCCGCGCCGTGCCGCGCTGGATCACCTGGGGCGGCTGGCCCTTCGTGGCCTTCGCCGGGACCACGGTCTACGGCCAGATGGTCAGCGTCTACGGCTACCCCAAGCCCGTGCTGGCGGTGCTGGGCGGCTCCACCGTGGCGGCGGTCATCGTCGGGCTGCTCTACGGCCGCAACAAGCGGGTCTGGTGCCGCTATCTCTGCCCCGTGAACGGCGTCTTCGCAGTGCTCGCCAAGCTCGCGCCGGTGAGCTTCCAGGTCGATCACGCCGCCTGGGCGACGTCGGCCAAGCCCCGCGGGGCCACGGCGTCCAAGCCCCGTGGGGACGCCTTCAACTGCGCGCCGCTGGTGCCGGTGAAGACCATGAACGGCGCCGGCGCCTGCCACATGTGCGGGCGCTGCTCCGGCTATCGGGGCTCCGTGCGCCTCGCCCGGCGCTCCCCCACCCACGAGATCGTCCACGTGGCCGGCACCGAGCCGAGCCTCGACCAGACCATGCTGATCCTGTTCGGCATGATGGGTCTGGCCGTCGGCGCCTTCCAGTGGTCGTCGAGCCCCTGGTTCATCGACGTCAAGCAGGCCCTGGCCACCTGGCTGATCGAGCGCGGCACGACCTGGCCCCTTGAGACCACGCTGCCCTGGTACATCCTGACGAACTACCCCGAGCACAACGACGTGCTCAGCGTGCTCGATGGCGGGCTCCTGCTCGGTTACATCGCCGCCGCCGCGATCGTCCTCGGCCTCTCCCTCTCGGGCCTCGTGGCCCTGGCCACCCTGGCCCTCGGCTGGTCGCGTGCCCGCTTCCACCACCTGACCCAGACCCTGATCCCGGTGGCGGGCTGCGGCGTCTTCCTCGGCCTCTCGGCCCTCACCGTCACCTTCCTGCGCGGCGACGGCATCCTCATTCCCTACGTCTCGGAGATGCGCGCCGCGCTCCTCCTCGGCACCAGCCTTTGGAGCGTCTGGCTCGCCTGGTCGGTGGCCGGCCTCTCGGCGCGGGGCCTGCGCCGCATCGGCGCGACCCTCGGCATCGCCGCCGCCTGCGCCCTCTCGGTCTCCGGCTGGGTGCTGCTGTTCTGGATCTGGTAGGGCGGCTCCCAGGGCCGCGACCGCGAACCCACGAAAAGGAATCCTCCGCATGATCGGAGCCTTCGTCATCGCCTTCCGCGAAGTCATCGAGGCGGGCCTCATCATCGGCATCGTGCTCGCCGCCACCCGCGGCATCGCCGGGCGCGGCCGCTGGATCGCCCTCGGCGTCCTCGGCGGTCTCGCCGGCGCGGCCCTGGTGGCGCTCTTCGCCGAGCGCATCTCCGACGCCTTCGAGGGCGCGGGGCAGGAGATCCTCAACGCCGCCGTGCTCATCGTCGCGGTGCTGATGCTGATCTGGCACAACACCTGGATGGCCAAGCACGGACGCGAGCTCGCGGGCGAATTGCGGGCCGCCGGCGAGGCGGTGCGCACCGGCCAGAGCACGGCCGCCGGTCTCGCGCTGGTGGTCGGCGCCGCGATCCTGCGGGAGGGCGCGGAGCTGGTGCTGTTCCTCTACGGCCTCGTGGCCTCCGGCACGTCCGGGCCGGACATCCAGTTCGGCGCCCTGGCCGGCGTCGCCGTCGGCGCGGCAACCTCCTCGGTCAGCTATTTCGGCCTCGCCGCGATCCCGACCCGCTACGTCTTCTCGGTGACGAGCGGCCTCATCGTCCTGCTGGCGGCGGGCCTGGCGGCGCAGGCTGCTCAGTTCCTCACCAATGCGGGCCTGATCACCGTGCTCGACCGGCCCCTGTGGAATACCTCCGCCGTCCTGCGGGAGGACAGCCTCGTCGGCCGCGTGCTCCACGCCCTGGTGGGGTACACCGACCGCCCCAGCGCCATGCAAGTGCTGGTCTATCTCGGCACCATCCTGGTCATGGTCGCGCTGATGCAGGTCTCGTCGGCCGGCAAGCGCCGCCAGCTCCGCACGGCCTGAGCGCCCATGCACGTCACCCACGCCGCCGACGCGCCGGCCGCCCCGGCCATCACCTTCGACGACTTCCTGGCGGTGGACATCCGCGTCGGGACCGTCGTCTCGGCCGAGCCGTTCCCCGAGGCGCGCAAGCCGGCCCTGAAGCTGGTGATCGATTTCGGGCCGGCGATCGGCACCCGGCGCTCGAGCGCACAGATCACCGAGCATTACCGGGCCGAGGACTTGCCCGGCCGGCAGGTCGCCGCCGTGGTGAACTTCCCGCCGCGCCAGATCGGCAAGTTCCTGTCGGAGGTGCTCACCCTGGGATTTGCCGATCCGCATGGCGCCGTGGTGCTCTTCCGCCCCGATCAGGCCGTGCCGAACGGCAGCCGCCTGTTCTGAGGAGCGGGTTGCCGGACGGTCGGTTTTTCGCCATCCCTGTCCGCATGAGCGACCTCGGGCACGACGAATCCGGCATCGAGTGGGACGATGGGTTCGCCGATCAGCTGATCGGCGCGACGCTCTTCGTCGGCATCACCTATCTCGACCATGACGGAACCCTGATCCGTCGCGAGCAGGTCTTCGGCCGGGTCGAGACGGTGGATGCCGAGGCCGGGATCACGATCCGGCCGTTCGACGGCGCCGCGCCCTTCACCATGGTGCCGATCCTCGAGGCCATCGAGGCGGCCGACCCGGGATCGTATCAGCTCTCGCCCGACGACCCGGTTGTCGAGAACCCCGACTACACGGTGGTGTTCAGCCTCACTGCCCCGCTCCGCCACTAGGGGCGTCCGGCTCAGCGGCGTCCCGCTCAGCGGCGCAAGGGGGCACCCCGGGTCCAGTCGGCCAGTCGGGCGACCAGAGCCGGGCCGTCGCCGGACAGGGCGACGATCTTGAGGCGGGCGGTCTCGCCCGAGACGATCCGGATCTCGGACCGTCGGAGTTTCAGGGTCTTGGCGAGATAGGCGATCAGCGCCGCGTTGGCGGCGCCCTCGACGGGCGGCGCGGCCACGCGGACCTGCAGGGCGACCCGCCCCTCCGCATCCACCACCAGACCATCCAGCCCATCACGGCTCGCCCGCGGTGTCAGCCGCAGGGCGAGGCGCACACCGTCCGGGGTCACCTGGTAAGGCGCACTCATCCGTTTCCCATCCCCGCGGATTCGATCCGGGATCGCGTCCGATCCTCCGGCCCCCAGCCCGAGATCCGTGTCGAGGGACCGGGGCGAGCCGCTTGCGCCGCGTGCGTCGCAACAAAATCGCTGGAATGCCACGCCATTCCGGCCGTATCGGGGTGTCCCGCCCAGCGTGTTGCACTAAGCTTCAGTGAAAATCACGGGAACGCCAGATGTCCGACCTCCGCTTGCGCCGCAGCGTGCTCTATATGCCCGGTTCGAACCAGAGGGCGCTCGACAAAGCAAAGACCCTGGCGGCCGATTCGCTGATCCTCGACCTCGAGGATGCCGTGGCGCCCGACGCCAAGGACGTCGCCCGCGAGCAGGTCTGTGCCGCGGTGAAGGCCGGCGGCTACGGCGAGCGCGAGATCATCATCCGCGTCAACGCTCCCCAGACGCCCTGGGGCGAGGCCGACCTCAAGGCGGCGATCCAGGCCCGCCCCGACGCGATCCTGATGCCCAAGGTGTCCTCGCCGGCCGTGCTGGAGAGCATCGCCAACCACCTCGAAGCCCTCGATGCGCCCGAGAGCATCGCCGTCTGGGCGATGATCGAGACCCCGGCCGCGATCCTCAACATCCAGGACATCGCCAAGGCGCAGCGCGACCGGCGCACCCGCCTGACCTGCTTCGTGCTGGGCACCAACGATCTCGCCAAGGACACCTGGGCCCAGCTCGTGCCCGGCCGCGTGCCGATGCTGCCCTGGATGATGTTCACCCTGGCGGCCGCCCGGGCCGAGGGCCTGACCATCCTCGACGGCGTCTGGAACGACATCGAGGATGTGGCGGGCTGCCGGGCCGAGTGCCAGCAGGCCCGCGACCTCGGCTTCGACGGCAAGACCCTGATCCATCCCAACCAGCTGGAGCCGGCCAACACCTGCTTCGCCCCCTCCGATGAGGAGGTGCGCCGCGCCCGCCTCGTCATCGAGGCCTTCGACCGCGCCGAGAATGCCAAGCGCGGCGCGATCAAGATCGAGGGTCGCATGTACGAGCGCCAGCACATCGGCATGGCCCGCCGGGCCGTGAACTGGCGGGAGGCGATCGCCGCCAAGGGATATTGAAACCGCGTCCGGACCCCGGGGCGGAACACCGTCCGGCGCTGCTGCTTGTTCCGGCTGAAGCCCGGCGCCGCTGTGCGCCCGGTCCCATCCAGGACATTGACGACCGCATGAGCCCGATCCTCGCGCCCTTCACCCTGGGCGATCTCACCCTGAAGAACCGCGTCGTGATGGCGCCGCTCACCCGCAGCCGCTCCTCCACCGAAGGGGTGCCGCCCGACTTCGCGGTGGACTACTACGCGCAGCGTGCCAATGCCGGCCTCATCATCAGCGAGGCCACCAACATCTCGCCCCAGGCCGTCGGCTACGCCTACACCCCCGGCATCTGGAGCGACGCGCAGGTCGAGGCCTGGAAGCCGGTCACCGCCGGCGTCCACGCCAACGGGGGCCTGATCTTCCTGCAGCTCTGGCACACCGGCCGGATCTCGCATCCCGACGTGCAGCCGGACGGACAGCTGCCGGTGGCGCCCTCGGCGCTCAAGCCCGAGGGCACGGCCTTCACGGAATCCGGCATGCAGCCCCACGTCACGCCGCGGGCGCTGGAGACGGACGAGATCCCGGGCATCGTCGAGGATTACCGCCGGGCGGCCGAGAACGCCAAGCGGGCCGGCTTCGACGGCGTCGAGATCCACTCGGCCAACAACTACCTGCTCGAGCAGTTCGTGCGCGATTCCACCAACCACCGCACCGACCCGTACGGCGGCTCGATCGAGAACCGCCTGCGCTTCCCGCTGGCCGTGGTGAAGGCGGTGACGGAGGTCTGGGGCGGCGGTCACCGCGTCGGCATCCGCCTGTCGCCCGCGACCACCGAGCCCGGCAAGACCCCCCTCGACAGCGACCCGAAGGCGACCTTCGGCGCCTACGTGGAGGCCCTGAACGCCTTCGGCCTGCTCTACGTCCACACCATCGAAGGGGTGACGCAGCAGACCCGCGACGTGCCGGACTCGGTGGATTTCGGCCAGATCCGCGAGCGCTTCAAGGGCGCCTATATCGGCAACAACCAGTACACCCTGGAGCTGGCCGAGAAGGACCTCGCGGCCGGCCGCGCCGACCTCTTCAGCTTCGGTCGCCCCTACATCGCCAACCCGGATCTCGTGCAGCGGATGGCGAGCGGAGCGCCCCTGGCCGAGGCGCCCAAGCCCTACTGGTACGGCGGCGGCGCCAACGGCTACTCGGACTGGCCGGGCATGAACGGCCCGGTGGCGATCAAGCGCTGAGCGGGGCGTTCACCGCCCCTCGCGGGGGGAGCCGGGCTGGGCGTGATCGGGTGCCCCTCCGGTCGTGAGACCGGCGGTCGCGCCGACACGCCGCTCTGCCCCCGACACGGTCACGCGCAACGCTGCCGGCGCCACCGCCTCATTCCGCGGCGCCGCCGGCGAGGCTCGACACGAAGGCGCGCGCCCGCGGCGTGCAATCCAGGGCCGCGGGCAGCGCAGGATCTTACCCGGTCCGCGGTCCTGGATTCCGGGCTCCGCTGCGCGGCCCCGGGATGACGGAGGGTTGAGCCGAGCCTTTCGGCAGGCCTCTTGGCGCGTGTCGATACGCCTGGCGCGAGGGCGCTTACCGGTGCAGGTGCGCCAGCACCGCATCCCCGGCCGCGCTGGCGGCGTAGCGGGTGCGCTGGGTCCGCGGATTGCGGTCCTGCAGGGCGAGGAGGCCGGCATCGCCCGCCAGCGTCTCGACGGCGCGCAGCACCAGCGCGTGCTCCAGGCCGAAGACGCGGGCGAAGCTGCGGCTGTCGCGGGCAAGGTCGAGGTGGAGGGCGGCGAGGATGCCGGCCTCCAGGGCCGAGAGGCCGGGCTGGAGGGCGGCCACCGAGTCGGTGACGGCCAGGAAGGTCTCCGCGTCGGCCGGCGGTTCGCTCATGCGGCGGCCGGGGCGCGCAGGCGCACCAGCACCGACTTCGAGGTCGGCGTGTCGCTGCCCTCGCCGAAGGTGGACAGCGGCACGAGGACGTTGAGCTCCGGGTAGTAGCCAGCCAGCGATCCGCGCGGCATGTCGAAGGGCACGAGGCGGAAGTCCTCGGCCACCCGGGTCACGCCGTCGGCATGGGTGCCGACGATATCGACCCGGTCGCCGGTCCGGGCCCGGATCTCGGCCAGATCGTCCGGATGGGCGAACACCACGCGGCGCTCGCCGTAGACGCCACGGTAGCGGTCGTCGAGGCCGTAGATCGTGGTGTTGTACTGGTCGTGGCTGCGGAAGGTCTGGAGCACGAAGGTGTCCCCCGCGCGCTTCGCCTGCTGGTGCTCCGTCGCCTCCGGAAGCGGATCGGCGGAGAAGTTGGCGCGGCCGGTCGGCGTCTCGAAGCTGCGCTCGGCGGCGAGATTCCGCAGCATGAAGCCGCGCGGGCGCCGGACACGCAGGTTGTAGCCGGTGAAGCCCGGGATCGTGCGCTCGATCAGGTCGCGGATCCGATCGTAATCGTCGGAGAGGGCGGCCCAGTCGACCCGCACGGAGCCGACCGTCGCCGCCGCCATGCCGGCGATGATGCCGATCTCGGAGCGCAGCTCGGCGGAGGCCGGCTTGTTGATGCCGCCCGAGCCGTGGACCATGCTCATGGAATCCTCGACCGTGACGATCTGGGTCTTGCCCTTCGAATTCCGGTCGATCTCGGTGCGGCCGAGGCAGGGCAGCAGGTAGGCCACGCGGCCCGGGACGAGGTGCGAGTGGTTGAGCTTCGTCGCGATGTGGACGGTGAGTTCGCAGGAGGCCAGGGCCTTGGCCACCAGGGTGGTGTCCGGGGTCGCGCGGGCGAAGTTGCCCCCGAGCCCGATGAAGGCCTTCGAAGACCCGTCGAGCATGGCCCGGATGGCGGCGAGCACGTTGTGGCCGTGGGTGCGCGGGGCGGTGAAGCCGAATTCGTGCTCCAGGGCGTCGAGGAGGGCGGCTGGCGGCTTCTCGTTGATGCCGACGGTGCGATCCCCCTGCACGTTGGAATGGCCGCGCACGGGGCACAGGCCGGTGCCGGGGCGGCCGACATGGCCGCGCAGGAGCATGACGTTGGCGAGTTCGCGGATGGTGGCCACCGAGTGGCGGTGCTGGGTCACGCCCATCGCCCAGGTGCAGATCACCTTGTCGGCGGCGAGGTAGACCTCGGCCGCGACCTCGAGATCGGCCCGGGTCAGGCCGGACTGATCCTCGATGGTGTCCCAGCCCGTGGCGTCCACGGCGGCCCGGTAGGCCTCGTAATCCGCGGTGTGGTTGCGCAGGAACGTACGGTCGAGCAGCGACGGCTTTCCGGCCGCGCGCGCCGCATCGTCGGCCGCGAACACCGCCTTGGCGATGCCGCGGAACGCCGCCATGTCGCCGCCGAGGCGCGGCTGGTAGTAGTGGCTCGCCACCGGCGCGCTGGCGCCGCGCAGCATCTCCACGGTGTTCTGGGGGTCGGCGAAGCGCTCCAGCCCGCGCTCGCGCACGGGGTTGAACACCACGACCTTCGCGCCGCGCTGGGCCGCGCGCCGCAGGTCGCCGAGCATGCGCGGATGGTTGGTGCCGGGGTTCTGCCCGACCACGAAGATCGCGTCGGCCTTCTCGAAATCCTCCAGCAGCACGGTGCCCTTGCCGACGCCGATGGCCGCCTGGAGGGCGATGCCGCTGGCCTCGTGGCACATGTTTGAGCAGTCGGGGAAATTGTTGGTGCCGTAGTGCCGGGCGAAGAGCTGGTAGAGGTAGGCGGCCTCGTTGGAGGCGCGGCCCGAGGTGTAGAACTCGGCCTGGTCCGGGTGATCGAGGCCGCGCAGGGTGGCGCCGATCTCCGCGAAGGCGGCGTCCCAGGTGGTGACGACGTAGCAGTCGCTCGCCGCGTCGTAGCGCATCGGATGCGTGAGGCGGCCCTCGCCCTCCAGGGCGTAGTCGGTCCAGCCGCGCAGCTCGGTCACGGTATGCCTGGCGAAGAATTTCGGCGGGGTGCGCTTGTCCGTGGCTTCCCAGGACACCGCCTTCACGCCGTTCTCGCAGAACTCGAAGGAGGAGCCGTGCGCCGGATCCCCCCAGGCGCAGCCTGGGCAGTCGAAGCCGTCGGGCTGGTTGGCCTTCAGCATGGCACGGGCGCCCGACAGCGGCGCCCGGCTTCCCAGCAGGTGCTTGCCGCAGCTTTTCAGGGCCCCCCAGCCGCCAGCCGCGGAGGAGCGCTTCGGGGACGCGACCGGATGATCCATGAAGGGGTCCTGAGGGGCAGGGCTCGCGCGGCCGACGATCGGTCGCGAAGCGGAGCAGTCTCGCTTCAGCGATATCGCGATGCACCGTGCGCGCTCAATCGCGTGAAAACGCAGGCCAGTCATGCCGTTAGGGGTACCATGCGTTTTTTGCAGAGCCGATGAAGAGTGGGTTAAAACCGTTCCAGGCCGCGATGCGAAACATCAGGTGCTCGATCCCGAGGGCCGCGCTCTGGCGGAGGGCCGGCCGATCGCCTAACCCTCGCCCCGGATCGCGGCGGGGACGCGCGGCAGGCGGGAGCGCGGGAGATGAAGACGCCGGTGAGGATCTTCGCGGCGGCGGCCGTCGCCCTCGCGGTCGGCCTCGCGGTGATGGCGCATGATCGGCAGATGGGGGCCGAATGGGCCGTGTCCGCCGAGCAGATCGCCGACGCTCGGGCCTACGGAAAGCCCGGCGTGGAACTACCGCCGGGTCACATGGTGACCGAGCCCCAGCGCAGCGAGGGCGCGGACCGGCTTCCCCTGAAGTGGATCCTCCTCGGCCTGGTGGCCGGCGGCGCCGTGCTGGCCGGGACGGGCCACCGGCGCGAGCCGGCCCGGAAACCGGAGGGACGGCGCTGACGCCCGGCCCCTGTCGCCTGCCGGGCACACCGGCCTGAAAAGCCGCCGCGGCCATTGACGCCGTAGCCGCCGATCGGGCCTCCTGACCCCCGACGGTTCCTCAGGATCGAGGATCAAAAGGGAACGCGGTGAGGGCGAGCGCCCGAGGCCGCGGCTGCCCCCGCAACTGTAAGCGGCGAGCTCCTCATCAGCACGTCACTGGGTTCTCGGACCTGGGAAGACGATGGGAGGGCGGTGACCCGCGAGCCAGGAGACCTGCCGTCAGTCGTGGTCACACGCGAAACGCATCGGGCGGGGTGTCCTGATGGGTGTCGGGGTGGATGCCGCGTGGCATCCGTGCCGGCCTCGTTCGCGGTGACGTGCCACAGACGTCGCCCGAGGTCCCATGTCGTCCTCTGATTTTTGTTCGCCCTCTCGTTCTCGATCATCTCGGCGTTCTCGCGCGTTTCGCCGTTCACGGCTTTCCCGCCGATCCTGGCTCCTCGCCGCCTGCGCCGGTCTCGCCCCCTACGGCGCTGGGATTCCTGACGCCGTCGCCCAGAGCGCGCAGGCGGATCTCGCCGAGTTGTCCGTGACCGCGGAGGCACCGGCGGGCGGCGGGCGTGGACCGACCGCCAATGCGGGGTACGTCGGCGGCGTCACCGGCATCGGCGGCGGCCTCCGGACCGTCGATGCGGCGAGCGCCGGCGTGATCTCGGGCGCGGCGCTGAACAGCCGGCCGATCACCCGGCCCGGCGAGGTGCTGGAGAGCGTGCCCGGCCTCATCGTCACCCAGCATTCCGGGGAGGGGAAGGCCAACCAGTTCTTCCTGCGCGGGTTCAACCTCGACCACGGCACCGACATCGCCATCGCGGTGGACGGCATGCCAGTGAACATGCGCACCCACGCCCACGGCCAGGGCTATGCCGACCTCAACTTCCTGATTCCCGAGCTCGTCGGCGCGGTGGCGTTCCACAAGGGGCCGTACTTCGTCCGCGACGGCGACTTCGCCTCGGCCGGCTCGGTGCGGATCGACTATCTCGACACGGTGGAGCGCAACCTCGCGCTGACCTCGCTCGGCAGCTTCGGCTACAAGCGCGCCCTCAGCATCGCCTCCGCGGCCCTCGGCGAAGGCCGCCTGCTCGTGGCCGGCGAGGCCCAGACCTATGAGGGCCCCTGGGACGTGCCGGACCGCCTCGCCAAGCTCAACGCCGTCGTCCGCTACAGCCAGGGGACGGCCCTCGACGGCTTCGCGCTGACGGGAATGGCCTACTGGGCCAAGTGGAACGCCACCAACCAGATCCCCGAGCGGGCGGTGGCGGAAGGCCTGATCGGACGCTTCGGCTCCCTGGATCCCACCGATGGCGGCGACACCGGCCGCTTCTCCCTCTCGGGCCGCTGGAGCCGGACGAGCGACGCCGGGATCACCCGGGCGAGCGCCTACGTCATCCGCTACGGCATGAACCTGTTCAACGACTTCACCTACTTCCTCAACGATCCGGTGAACGGCGACCAGTTCCGTCAGCGCGACAGCCGCGTGCTCGGCGGCGGGGAGGTCAGCCATACCGTCCAGGGCAGCCTGTTCGGCGTGGCCATGGAGAACGAGATCGGCCTCCAGACCCGCACCGACAGCATCCGGGTCGGCCTGTTCAACACCACGAACCGGCAGTACCGCTCGACGGTCCTGGACGACCGGGTGCTGGAGGCAAGTGGAGCGTTCTACTACGAGAACCGCCTGCGCTGGACCGACTGGCTGCGCACCAGCGTCGGCTTCCGCGCCGATACCTATTACGCCGACGTGGTGTCCGATACGGCGGCGAATTCCGGCACGGCGCGCGACAGCATCGTCAACCCGAAGCTTGGCCTCGTGCTGGGCCCGTGGTTCGACACCGAGCTGTTCGTGAACTACGGCGGCGGCTTCCACTCGAACGACGCCCGCGGCGTCACCGCCACGGTGGATCCGACCAGCCCCCTGTTCACCATCAGCCGGTCGCCCTTCCTGGTGCCCTCGACGGGATCGGAGATCGGTCTGCGCAACCGCAGCATCGCCAGGCTGGAGACGGCCGTGACGCTGTTCCAGCTCGATTTCGCGTCCGAGAACCTGTTCCAGGGCGACAGCGGCACCACCGAGCCGAGCCGTCCCACCCGCCGCTTCGGCATCGAGTGGACCAACCGCTACGCGGTGACGCCCTGGCTCTCCCTCGAGGGGGACCTGACGGTGACCCATGCGCGCTTCGCCGACCGCGACCCCGTCGGCGACCGGGTCCCGGAGGCGCCGACCACCATCGCCTCGGCCGGGTTCACCGTCGGCGAGGGGCCGGGCTGGTTCGGATCGATGCGCCTGCGCTACTTCGGGCCGCGGCCGCTGATCGAGGACAATTCCGTGCGCTCGCGCCCGACCGCACTCGTGAACGGCCGGGTTGGCTACAATTTCGACAATGGGGTCAGCCTGTCCCTCGACGTGCTGAACCTGACCAACGCCAAGGCCGACCAGATCACCTACTTCTACGCCTCGCGCCTGCCCGGCGAGGCGGCGGACGGCGTCGCGGATCGGCACATCCACCCCGTCGAGCCGACCGCTCTGCGCCTGACCCTGGCGGGGCGGTTCTAGGCCCCGCGCACCCGTCAGCCCGTCAGCTTCGCCAGCGCGATGGCATCGCGCCCGACCAGGGGCGCGAGCTGCGGCTCGCCCTCGGCCTTCATCCGCTGCACCAGCCCGGCCTTGATCGCGGGGATCAGGCCGGGGCCTGCGTAGACGAGGCTCGAGTAGAGCTGCAGCAGGCTGGCGCCGGCCCGGATCTTGGTCCAGGCGGCCTCCGCCGAGTCGATGCCGCCGACGCCGACCAGGGGGAGCTTTCCGCCGACCCGGAGGTAGGTCTCCGCGAGGAGACGGGTCGCCGCGGCGAAGAGCGGCCGGCCGGAGAGCCCGCCGGTCTCGCGGGCGAGGCTCGCCTCGCGCAGGGTCTCGGGGCGGGCGATGGTGGTGTTGGACACGACCAGACCCTGGACGCCGCGCCGCAGGGCCGTGGCCGTCATCGCGTCGAGGGCGTCGAGGGTGATGTCGGGCGCGATCTTCAGCAGGATGGCGGTGGCCGGATGGGTCGCGTCCCGCGCCTCGACCACACGGGCGAGCAGTTCGTCGAGGAAGGCCTCGCCCTGGAGGTCGCGCAGGCCGGGCGTGTTCGGCGAGGACACGTTGACGGTGACGAAATCCACCAGCGGCGCCAGGGCACGGGTGCAGGTCACGTAGTCGGCGAGGCGGTTGGTCGACTCCTTGTTGGCGCCGATGTTGACCCCGACGCGTCCGGGCCGGCCCTGGCGGGCGGCGAGACGCCCACGCACCACCTCGAGGCCCTCGCTGTTCAGGCCAAAGCGGTTGATGACCGCCCGGTCCTGCGCCAGCCGGAAGACCCGGGGGCGGGGATTGCCCGGCTGGGCCTTGGGAACGACGCCGCCGACCTCGACGAAGCCGAAGCCGAGCCCGAGCAGGGCGTCGGGAACCTCGGCGCCCTTGTCGAAGCCCGCCGCGAGGCCGACCGGATTGGGGAAGCGGCGGCCCAGGACATCCACGGCCAGGCGGGCATCGTCGGCCGGCGGACGGCGCGGGGGCAGGGCGGCGAGGCCGCGCAGCGTGAGATTGTGCGCCGTCTCGGCATCGAGGCGATGCAGCAGGGGCTTGGCCAGGGGGAAGAGGGCGCCGATCATGCCGGGCGTCCTTCGACGATCGCTGCTGCGCCGAGATCACCCGGGAAGACGTGGCGTCCGTCGGCCCCGAGGGGCAGGTCGCTGACGGACCGGACGGCCTTCAGGTCCAGGTCGGCGTAGAGATGCGGGAACAGATCGCCCCCCCGCGACGGTTCGTATCGCAGGGCCGGTCCGAGATCTTCGGCCTCCACGGCGACGAGAACGAGGTCCTCGGCACCGGCGAAGTGACGGGCCGCGGTCTCCGCCACCTGGGCGGCGGTGGAGAAATGGATGTAGCCGTCGCTGCGGTCGATCGGGGCACCCTCGAAGCGGCCGATATCCTCGGCCCTGCACCAGAGGGCCCGGGGGGAGATCTTGTAGATGAGCGCCATGCCCGCTCCGTACCGGGTTTCGCGGGGCCGATCAAACACCGCCGGAGCGTCGGAAATCGCAACCTGAGGGACTAAGTTGACATCATGAGTTGCCAGGACCTCACGATGACCCGGCGGGCCGGATTGGCAGCCTTCGCACCATTGCTATCCGAGAAGAATAGTTCTACTTTCCTAACTCTAGGCTGGACGTCTTAACCGAAATACGCTTTGAGCTTTCGATGCTGTCTCATGAACAGATTTGGACCGCAATCGACCGCTTAGCGGAACGTCATGGATTCTCCGCGTCCGGTCTCGCGCGCCGCGCTGGACTGGATGCGACGAGCTTCAATCGCTCGAAGCGCATCGGCCCCGATGGTCGCAAGCGCTGGCCCTCCACCGAATCAGTCTCCAAGGTGCTCGCCGCCACCGGGGCGAGCCTCGACGAGTTTCTCCGGCTGATCGAGGCGCGCGACGGCCCGCCGCGCACGATGATCCCGCTGATCGGCATGACCCAGGCCGGCGCCGGGCGCCTCTTCACCGACGAGGGCATGCCCACCGGCGGCCCAGGCTGGGAGGAGATCGAGTTTCCGGATCTCGCCGACGATCGCGCCTTCGCCCTAGAGGTGCAGGGCGATTCGATGGCGCCGCTCTACCGCGACGGCGACGTGCTCATCGTCTCGCCGACGGCCGGGGTCCGAAAAGGCGACCGGGTGGTGGTGCGGCTGGTGGCCGGCGAGGTGCTGGCCAAGGAACTCAAGCGCAAGACCGCGCGCACCATCGAGCTCGCCTCGCTCAACCCGGAGCACGAGGACCGGGTCGTCAACGTCAGCGATATCGCCTGGATCGGCCGGGTGATGTGGGTGCGCCAGTAGCATCTCCGGCGCAGCTTTGCCGTTCCCCCGGTTGCGGCTATGCCTTGTGGCCGGAGGGGCCGCGCGCCCCGGATCGGCGGACAGGCCATGGCATTGCCCCGGACGGACGATCACGCTGCGGAAAGCGCACCTGAGGCCGGGCTCGCCCGACTGCTGAGCGCTTCGGCCGTGCCGGCCGCGCTGCTGGCGCCGGACGCACCTGGCGGCCGTCTCCTCCTCGCCAACCGCGCCCTCCGCGACCTCGTCCAGCGCCCTCCCGATGCGCCCTCCGACGGCGACCTGCACGACTGGCTCGGCCTCGGCGGCGACCGGGATTCCGGCTCCACCTTCGCGGCGGCCCTGGCCGACGGGGCGCCCGAGGGCGTCGAGGTGCTGGCACGTCCGGGCGGCGGCGCGGCCTTCTGGGCGCAGGTCTTCATCGTCCCGGTTCCGGAGACCCACTACCGGCTCGCGCAGGTCGTGGACGTCACCCGCCGCCACGACGCGGAGGGAGCCCTCGCGCTCTCCCGCCAGCGCGAGGCGCTGGGCCTGCTGACCAACAGCGTGGCGCACGAGTTCAACAACTTTCTCCAGATCCTCATCGGCTATATCGACGGGCTGAAGCGCCGTCTGGGCGACCGCGACGAGCCCTTCATCCAGCGCGCCATCGTCCGCTCCACGGATGCGGCCGAGCGAGCCACCACGCTGACCCGTCAACTCCTCGCCTTCTCGCGCCGCATCGCGCCCGATGTCCGCCCCGTCGACCTGAACCAGCTCATCGAAGCGTTCGGTGCGCGGATCGGCCCGACACTGCCGGCGCGGATCACCCTGGAGACCCGGACCATGCCGGGGCTCGCCTGCGGCCTCAGCAACCCGACGCAGATCGAACTCGCCCTGAACCACATCGTGGCCAATGCCTGCGAGGCCATGCCGGCCCCCGGGCGCATCGTGATCGCGACCTTCGCGGTGCCCCCGGGGGACCGCGCCCTTCAGCGGCCCGGGGACGGCGCCGTCGGCATCACGGTGACCGACGAGGGCCAGGGCATGTCCCCCGAGATGGCGGCCCGCGCCCTCGCGCCCTTCGTCACCAGCCGCGAGGCCGGCCGCGGTGCCGGGCTCGCCATCGTCCACGGCCTGGTGAAACGTCAGAACGGCACGGTGTCGATCGACTCGAAGCCCGGGGAGGGCGCCACGGTCCGGATGGTCTTCCCCGCGGCGCTTTGAGGAGAATCCAACAGGATTCTGTCAAGAACAGCGGACTAAAACTCCGGCGCGAACGTCACCATATCAGGAGCGGCGTCATCGCCGGACTTCCCAGTTGTTCACCAGAGGCGTTTTCATGCTCACCTCCACCACTCGCCGGAAGCGCGCGGCGTCCATCCTCGCGCTCGCCGCGACGCTGGTTCTCGCCGCGCCCGTCGTCGAGGCGCGTCCCGGTAGCGGCAGCAGCGGTGGCATGGGTTCGCGCGGCTCGCGCACCTACGCGCCGCCCTCGGCCACCACCACGGCGCCCGGCGCCCCGGCCCCGATCCAGCGCTCGCAGACTCAGCCCGGCCCGGCCATGGGCAATCCCGGCATGAACACGGCCGCACAGCCCGGCCGACGCTTCGGCGGCGGCTTCATGGCCGGCCTGCTCGGTGCCGGCCTGCTCGGCGCGCTCCTGGGCGGCGGCTTCTTCGGCGGCCTCGGCGGGATCGCCTCGTTCCTCGGCCTGATCCTGCAGGTCGGCCTCGTCGTCCTGCTGGTATCCTTCGCCGTCCGCTGGTTCCGCCGGCGCCAGGGCCAGCCGGCCGCGGCCGGCCTGTCGCGCTCGACCCTCGACGGCGCCGGTGCCAACCCGGGCCCGATGGGTGGCGCGCCGCTGGGTGGTGCGCCCGGCGGCGCCCCGATGGGCGGCGGCTACGGCAACGGCCAGCGCGGTCCCGCCCCGGTCCAGCCGGTGCAGGCGCGTCCGGTCCAGATCGGACCGGGCGATTTCCAGAGCTTCGAGATCGCGCTCAACGACGTGCAGGCGGCCTATGGCCGTGAGGACGTCGCGGCGCTGCGCAACCTCGCGACCCCGGAGATGGCCGGCTACTTCATCGAGGAGCTGCGGGCCAACGAGGCACGCGGCGTCGTCAACCGGATCTCCGACGTGAAGCTGCTGCAGGGCGACCTGTCCGAGTCCTGGGGCGAGGGCAATGCCGAGTACGCCACGGTGGCGATGCGCTACGCCATCAAGGACGTGACCCTCGACCGCCGCACCGACCGCGTCGTCGAGACCGGCGAGCCGGAGGCCGTGGAGCTCTGGACCTTCGTGCGGGAGCGTGGCGGCCGCTGGGTCCTCTCGGCGATCCAGCAGGGTCGCTGACGGTCGGCTTCACCCGGTATCGATCGAAAAGACAGGGCCGCGCGGAGAGATCCGCGCGGCCCTTTTCACGTCGTGAGAGGCTGAGGCGAGCCGGGGGCTCAGACGGGGCGGTAGGCCTGGGCCATCGCCACGAAGGCGGAGACCGGGACCTCCTCGGCCCGGGCGGTCTCGGGAATGCCGGCGGCCTCCAGGAGCCGGGCGGGATCCGGGACCGCCGCCTTGAGGCTCTGGCGCAGCATCTTGCGGCGCTGCCCGAAGGCCGCCCGGGTGATCGCTTCGAGGGCCTGGACCGAGCAGGGCAGGGGCGCGCGCCGGGGCGTCAATCGGACGACGGAGGACGTCACCTTCGGCGGCGGCACGAAGGCCGAGGGCGCGACGTCGAACAGGATGTGGGCCTCCGTGCGCCAGCCGCAGAGGACGCCGAGGCGGCCGTAATTCGCCCGGTCGTCCTCGTCCGCGACGATGCGCTCGGCGACCTCGCGCTGGAACATCAGTGTCAGGGAATCCCACCAGGGCGGCCAGGCCCCGCCGGTGAGCCAGCCGACGAGGAGGGGCGTGCCGATGTTGTAGGGTAGGTTCGCGACGATCCGCGCCGGTCCCATGCCGATCAGCGGCACCGGGTCGAAGTTCAGGGCGTCGGCATCGACCACCTCGAGGCGTCCCGGATGATGCGCGGCGATCTCGGCGAGCGCCGGCAGGGCTCGGGGATCGCGCTCGATGGCGATGACCCGTGCGGCGCCCTCGGCCAGCAGCGCGCGGGTCAGGCCGCCGGGGCCCGGTCCGATCTCCACGACGGTGACGCCCGCGAGCGGTCCGGCCGACCGGGCGATCCGCCCCGTCAGGTTGAGGTCGAACAGGAAGTTCTGTCCGAGCGCCTTCTTGGGCTCCAGGCCGTGCCGGCGCACCACCTCCCGCAGGGGCGGCAACCCGTCGATGCTGACGCTCCCGTCCTCGCTCACGCGCCGGCCTTCACGAGACGGGCGGCGAGGCGGAGCGCCGCCATCAGGCTGTCGGGCCGTGCGATGCCCTTGCCGGCGATGTCGAAGGCGGTGCCGTGGTCCGGCGAGGTGCGGATGAAGGGCAACCCGAGGGTGACGTTCACGCCCTCGTCGAAGGCCAGGGTCTTGATCGGGATCAGGGCCTGGTCGTGGGTCGGCGTCAGGGCCACGTCGTAGGTCTCCCGCGCCCGCGCATGGAACAGGGTGTCGGCGGGCAGGGGCCCGCGGATGTCGATGCCCTCGCTCTGCAATCGCAGCACCGCGGGCTCCAGCACGTCGCGATCCTCCGTGCCCATGGTGGCGTTCTCCCCCGCATGCGGGTTGAGGCCGGACAGCACCAGGCGCGGCCGGGCGATGCCGAAGCGCCGGCGCAGGTCCTCGGCCACGATGCGGGCGGTGCGCAGGACGAGATCCTGCGTCAGCAGGTCGGGCACCCGCCGCAGGGCGACGTGGATCGTCACCGGCACCACCGCCAGGGTCTCGCTCCACAGCATCATCACGGGGAGCGGCGGGGTCTCGCCGGGCTCCACCGCGCAGGCGGCCAGGAACTCGGTGTGGCCCGGATGCGCGAAGCCGACCTGCGTCAGGACGTACTTGGCGATCGGGTTGGTGACGAGGGCGGTCGCCGCCCCGGAACGGACGAGGGTCACCGCCGTGGTGATCGATTCCAGCGTCGCACCGGCATTGGCGGAATCGGGCCGACCCGCCACCGCGTGGATCGCGGCGCCGCTCGGCAGGGCCATCACCGGCAGGGCGCGCCCGAAGACTTCGGTTGCGAGGTCCGGGCCGACATCCGCGATGGGAACCTGAAGGTTCAAGTCGCTCGCCCGCCGCTCGATGAAGGCGGGATCGCCGATCAGGAAGAACGGCGGCAGGCCGGGCCCGGCATCCCGCAGGCGCCAGGCCATGAGGGCGAGTTCCGGCCCGATGCCGGCCGGATCTCCGAGCGTGAGGGCGATCGGCCCGTGCAGGCTGCTCACCGCATCACTCCGCGTCGTTCGAGGGGTGGGCCGCCTCAGCGGACCGTCGAGATGCCGTCGGCCGTGATGGCCGTGTTCAGGTTCTGGCGGAAATCCGCCTCGCCCAGGGTCTTCAGTTCGAGCCGGAGCAGGACGGTCCGGTTGCGCTCGCTGGTGCCGAGCGCGGCCGCCACCGGCGAGACGATGTAGTTGACCGACACCGTCGTGCACTCGTCCTGGTAGCCGCCGCCGATGCTCATGCCCGACAGGTAGGCGCGCCCCGGGTTGCGGTAGACGGGGGCGTCCCCGACGGGGTTCGCCAGGTAGGAGGCGTAGGCGGTCTGGAAGTTGTCGCGCACGTCGAGGTAGTGCGACAGGTCCACCAGGGCCGAGCCCGTGACGAACCAGTTCGGGGTCACGTGATAGGTGGCCGAGGCGGTGATGCCCTCGCGGCGGTTGGCGAAGCCGAGGGCCGGCTGGGCCTTGTAGTAGGAGTAGAACGCCGAGAGATCGATCGGCGCGAAGGGGGCGAGGCGGGCGATCACGCCGGTCTCGACCCGGTTCACCCCGAGGTCGGCGTGATCGAAGCGTCCGCGGGTGATGAAGGTGATGTGCTGGTTCGGCGAGAGCTGGAACCGGCCGACAAAGTCCGAGGCCCGGGTGTCGAGGCCGGAATCGAGGCCCACATTGGCGATGTCGCCGCGGCGGAACGAGTTCACGCCGGCGATCTGGATCGACTCGCCGAACATGACGTTCGCGTACCAGCCGGCCGGGGTCACGACGGAGTACTGCGCGCCGAGATTGGTGCGCACGCCGCCCTCGACCCGGTCGTAGCCCGAGAACTTGTCCCACTCGAACAGCGAGGTGTCGTCGAAGATCAGGCTCTGGGCATCCTCGTTCGGCAGGCGGCCGATATGGGTCTCGCTCGGCCGCGCGATGACCTGCGCGATCGGCTCGATCGTGTGCACGCCGAGCGGTCCGAAATTGCTGACGAACGGGTAGCGGTAGTCGATGCCGACGGCGGGCAGCACCCGGCCCGAGAAGTCCGCGTCCTGCGTCGCGATGTTGGCGGACAGGGCGTTCTGGTAGCCGGAGGTGCGCGGGTCGACGAAGAAGGCGTCCGTGCGCAGGTAGGCGAAGGGCGTGAAGACCTGGCCGACGTCGTCGATGAAGCTGCGGCGCCAGGAGAGCTGGGCCGAGGCGCGGGTGTTCGTGCCGGCGAGGCCCCGGATCACGCACTGGCCGCGCGAGAAGGACGTGCAGGTCTCGTAGAGGTAGTAGGTCCTGCCGTTGATCGTCGGCGTCTGCAGATAGGCCGTCGGGCTCTGGACCGCCTGGAAATCCGTCGCCTGACGGGTCAGGCTGGTGATGTTGGCCTCGAACCGGACCTCGCCGCCGAGGAAGCCCGGCCCGTTGATGCGCTTGTCGTAGTCGATCACCGGCGCGACGAAGGGCTGCTCCTTCTGCCAGTCGAAGCTCGACAGGCCCTTGAAGTAGTAGCCCCGCGCCTCGAACCACGAGCGATCGCCCTGACCGATCAGGTAGGCCGTCGAGACGGCCTCACGGAAGTAGTCCGTCGTGATGCTCTGGTTGCGGATGCGGTAGTTGTCGAGGAACCACTTGTCGGTGACGCCGACGATGTCCCAGCCCGTGCGCCAGCGGTCGTTGATGTAGAACTGGCCCTTGGACTCCACCGAGCCGCGGAAGTCGCGGTCGCCTGCGCCGAGCGGGCCGGGCAGGAAGGCGCTCGGCGTGGTCTGGAAGATTCCGGAGAGGCGCAGGTTGTAGGAGCCCGTTTCCAGGCGATGGCGGAACTCCGCCTGGCCGAGGACGCCCTGGTTGCTGAGGAAGGCCGGCGACAGCGTCAGGTCGTAGTTCGGCGCCAGGTTGACGAAGAACGGGGTCGCGAGGCCGGAGCCCAGGGCCGTCGAGGTGAGGAAGCGCGGCGTCAGGAAGCCGGTCTTGCGCTTCACCGTCGGGTCGGCGGTCTCGAAATAGGGCAGGTAGGCGACCGGGATGCCGCCGATCTCGAGGGTCGATTCCTCGAACGCGACGGTGTGGGTCTGGTTGTTGTGGATGATCTTGGTGGCGCGGATCTGCCAGAGCGGCGGCGTCTCCGGATTGTTCTTGCACGGCTCGCAGGCGGTGTAGGTGCCGTATTCGAAGCTGGTGCTGTCGCCCTCGATCCGCTCGGCGCGGGGCGCCGAGAAGCGGGTGCGGACGGTCTGCCCGTTGAGCTCGACGCTCTGCTGCACCCGGAGCGCGTCGATGAAGCCGTTCTTGAAATCGTCGGTGAGCTCCATCTTGGAGCCCGTGACCACGGCGCCCGACGCCTCCGTCAGGCGGACGTTGCCCTCGGCGAAGACGCGGCTCACCTTGCGGTCGTAGATCACCCGATCGGCCTGCAGGGTGCGCGGGCCGTAATGCAGCTCGGCATTGCCGCGGGCCGTCACCGTGTTGCGGTCGTTGTCGTAGACGAGCTCGGAGGCTTCCACGAGGAGGCGCTCGGCCGGCTTGGCCGAATCCAGTTTGCCCGAATCCGGCTTGCCTGCCGCCGACTTCGCCGCAGCCGTCTTGGGGACACCCTGGGCGAGCGCCTGCCCGCCGGGCGCCGCGGGGGCGACGGCCGTGAGCAGCACCACGAACCCCGTGGCCAACGTGATGTCGGCGACCTTACGCAACGCCAGTCCCAACTCCTGCCAAGGCTTGCGCCCCTTCGCCACCACCGAGTCCGACATCAGCCGTCCTCCTGATAGAGAAGCGTGAGCGTACCAAGGAGACTCCCTACCACGGCCGGGAACCACGCCGCCACAGCCGGCGTCACGATTCCCGAGGCACCGAGGCCTTCCAGCACCTGTCGGGCGACGTACAGCACGAACCCCGCCGCAACGCCGCCCAGCACCAGTTTGCCGACACCACCAAAGCGGAAGAACCTTAAGGAAACGCTGGCCGCCACCAGCACCATGGCCAGGAACAGGACAGGCCGGGCCAGCAGCACGTCGTATTGCAGGCGGTACCGCGTGGCATCGAGGCCGGCCCGCTCGGAGCGCGAAATGGTCTCCGGCAGTTGCCAGAAAGGCACGGATTCCGGCGGCGTGAAGCGCTGGCGCACCTGGGACGGCACCAGCGTCGAGGCGATCAGGTAGGTGTCGAAGCTTTCGGCCGGCTGGCCCTTGGCCATCACCCGGGCCTGGCTCAATTCCCAGTAGCCGTCGTGGAGGCTGGCCTTGGCCGCCTCGATCTGCGCGGTGAAGATGCCGGCCTCGTCGAAGGTGAAGACCGAGACGCCGGCCAGCGTGGTGGTGCCCTCCACCGCGGTGTCGGCCCGGATGATCGCCTGCCCGTCGAGGCTGCGCTGGCGGATCCAGAGGTCCTTGCCCGAATTGGCCTTGGTCGAGCGCGAGAAGATCTTCGCCTCGATCTCGGTGGAGCGCTGCTTCATCAGCGCCGAGACCGGATTGTAGACCCCCACGGTGAAGGCCCCAATGGCGAGGGCGACGAACACGCCCGGCTGCAGGAACTGCCAGGCCGAGATGCCGGCGGCCCGGGCCACCACCAGTTCGAGCTTGCGTGAGAGCTGGAGCAGGGCGGCCATCGAGCCGAACAGGATGGCGAAGGGCAGCACGCCCTCGGCCACCGCCGGGGTGCGGTAGAGCGAGAGCTGCGCCATCAAACCTGTGGACGCGCCCTCGGCATCGCCGGCGCGGCGCAGGAGCTCGACGAAGTCCAGGGTGTAGACAAGCGTGAAGACCGTGAGGAACACGCCCAGGATCGTGCGCACGAAGCGCATCGCGAAGTAGCGGCCGAGGGTGGCGCCGATCAGCATGGCGTCAGCTCCGCCTCACCGCACGCCGAGGCGCGGACGCCGGCCGAAGCGGCCGACGAACCCGGTCGCGGCCCGAGCGACCCGGGCGTTCCAGTCCCGCATCACCCCGCCATTGAAGATCACCATCGCGGAGATCAGGATGGCGAGGAGGGGCACGGCGTAGACCGCAACGACCGCGCCCTGGCTGCGCGCCGCGGCGCTGGAGGCCGCGAAGCCCCCGATGCGCACCACCACCACCGCGAGGACGGCGCCGGCCACCGCGAGGCCGCGCCCCTGGCGGGTGGTGCGCGGGTCGCCGAGCGCCGCGAAGGCGATGAAGGTGAGCGCCAGCGGGTAGAGCCAGGACGAGAGCCGGTCGTGCAGCTCGGCCCGGAAGCGGCCCTTCTGCTGCTTGTAGTAGGTCTCGCTGGTATCGGGGAACAGCAGCTGCGCCGTGGCGCGCTCGCGCGGCTTGTAGACCAGTTCCGCATCGGGGGGCGTGAAGGCGGCGAGGTCGACGGTGTAGCGCTCGAAGGTGATGATCGAGGCGTCGCGGGACTCCTTCTGCTGCCGGTGGATGCTCCCCTTCTCGAGGGCGAGGTAGCTCTGGCCGCCGTATTCCAGCGCCTGTCCGCGCTCGGCGAGATAGACCACCGACTTGCCGGCCTCGCGCTTGTCCTGGATGAACAGGCCGAGCAGGGCGCCGCCCGGGCCGCGCTCGCGGAAGTGGAAGGTGATGCCGCTGTCGAGGCTGGTGAACTGGCCCTCCTTGACCACGTTCGCGATGAAGTCGCCGCGCACCCGGGTCAGTACGTCGCGCAGTTCCTGGAACGACGACGGCATCACCTGGATCGTCAGGAAGGCCACCGCGAGGCTGACCGCGAGGCCGAGGCTGAGGAAGGGGCGCAGGATCTGCCGCGGCCGCATCCCGGCCGCCGACATCACGATGAGCTCGGAATCCCCGTTGAGCTTGTTCAGGGCGTAGACGACGGCGATGAACAGGGCCACCGGGGCGATCACGGTGATCAGCGTCGGCAGCGACAGGCCGGTGATGAGGAAGAAGATCACCAGGGTCTGGCCCTTGGCGGTGATGAGGTCGAGCTCGCGCAGGGCCTGCGTCACCCAGATCGTGCCGGTCAGGCCGACGAGGCAGGCGAAGAAGGCCCCGAGCGCGATTTTGAAGATGTAGCGCTCGATCTGCGTCATGGGTTCTCGTGGATCGGCGTCTCGCGGATCGCCCCCCGCATCGCCCGGCGAGGCCTCGGCCCCGCCCGTTTCTACCCGTCCCGCCCCCCGGCCGTCGACTCCGATCGGGGCGCGCCGATTCGGGCGCTTTCACGGCCGTCCGGTCGCGTTGCGTTCTGTGCCTCAACAGGTACACAGAAGCGCCGGGGGTGGCACGTCCAATGCCGTGCCGCTCCGCACATCCTGCACGCACCACTTCGAACGCATGGTTCGTTCGAGCCCAATCCTCGGAAAGCTAGCGTCATGGCGGACGGAATCACGATCGCGTTCGGGCCCCTCGGCCCGGTGGGCCAGGGCGACGTCGTCCTCTTCGTCGGCGACGACCTCGCCGTGGCTCCGGCCGTGGCCCAGGCGATCGGCGGCGTGGCCGATCTAGTGGCGCGCGCGGCCGCCAGCGAGCGCTTCAAGGGCAAGTCCCTGTCGGCCCTGGCGCTGCCCGCGCCCGCCGGCCTCGACGCGGACCGCCTCGTGGTGATCGGCCTCGGCTCGGAGAAGGACCGCGCCAAGCTCGATTGGCCGGCGCTCGGCGGCTTCACCGCCAGCAAGGTCTCGGGCCGGAGCGCCCGGGCCGCGCTGATCCTCGCCGGCCTCGACGTCACCGCGGCGAACGCCGCCGACTTCGCCCTCGGGGCCCGCCTGCGCCACTACAGCTTCGACCGCTACAAGACCAAGAAGAAGCCCGAGGGCGAGGAGGCCAAGGGGACCGCGCTGACCCTGATGGTGGCCGATGTCGCCGCCGCCGAGGCCGCGGCGAAGGTTTCGGAGGCAGTCTCCGACGGCGTCATCCTGGCGCGCGAGCTCATCAACGAGCCACCGAACGTCCTCTACCCGGAGGAGTTCGCCCGGCGCGCCGAGGCCCTGACGCAGCTCGGCGTCGAGGTCGAGGTTCTCGGCCCCGGCAAGCTGGAGGCGCTCGGCATGCGCGCCCTCCTGGCCGTGGCGCAGGGCTCGACGAAGGAGGCCCGCGTCGTGGTGATGCGCTGGAACGGCGCCGCCGACCCGGCCGAGGCCCCCCTGGCCTTCATCGGCAAGGGCGTCTGCTTCGATTCCGGCGGCGTCTCGATCAAGTCCGCCGGCGGCATGGAGGACATGAAGGGCGACATGGGGGGCGCCGCCTGCGTCGTCGGCACGATGCACGCGCTCGCCAGCCGCAAGGCGAAGGTGAACGTAGTCGGCGCCATCGGCATCGTCGAGAACATGCCGGACGGCAACGCCATGCGCCCGAGTGACATCATCACCTCGATGTCGGGCCAGACCATCGAGATCATCAACACCGACGCCGAGGGCCGCCTCGTCCTCGCCGACGTGCTCTGGCACATCCAGAGCGCCTACAAGCCGAAGTTCATGATCGACCTCGCGACCCTGACGGGGGCGATCATCGTCGCCCTCGGCCAGGACATCGCCGGGATGTTCTCCAACGACGATGCCCTCTCGGCCAAGATCACCGCGGCCGGCGAGGCGACGGGGGAGGCCGTGTGGCGGATGCCGCTGATCCCGGCCTACGACAAGGCGATCGACTCGAAGTTCGCCGACATGAAGAACTCCGGCGGCCGCCATGGTGGCGCGGCCACGGCGGCGTCCTTCCTGAAGCGCTACGTCAACGACGTGCCGTGGGCGCATCTCGACATCGCCGGCGTGGCGATGTCCTCGTCGGCGAGCGAGATCAACCGGAGCTGGGGTGCGGGCTGGGGCGTGCGCCTGCTCGACCGTCTGGTGCGCGACAACTACGAGGCCTGAGCCGCGTGCTGCCGGCTTTGCTTCCGCTGGCAGCAGCGCTCCTGGCGATCGCGCTCACCTTCGCCACAGGCTTCGACCAACGGGTGGCCCTGCCGCCCGAACTCGACGCCCGCTTCTACGGCTTCTTCCTCGATCGCTACCCGCTCTTCGCGGTGGCGATCGTCTACGGGCTCGCCTGCCTCGCCCTGCGGATCCTGCGACCGGGTCCCGCCGGCTGGTTCCGCCGGCTCATCGGCGGGGCCCTGGCCCTGGCGCTGTTCTTGGCGGCCTGCCTCTATCCCACCTTCGGCGGCGTGGCCCTGCGCCTAGCCTTCGCCAGCGGTGGTACCGCCTTCATCACGCAGCAGCCGATGCCGGCGGCCTACGCCCTCGGATCGGCACTGGCCGCGACGGTGTTCGGGAGCGTCCTGGCGATCGGCGCCCTGCTCATCGGCAACGGTCCTTCCCGCCGATCCCAGTCCCGGCGCTGGCTGCGGGCCGCTGCCGACGTCCTGGTTCGTTGCCTCGCCCTCTGGTTCGCCCTCGCCGTACTCGGCCTCGCCCATACGGCGGGTTTCGGCCTCTGGCCGCGGCGATCGATGACGATCGGGGATGCCCTGTTAGCCTGCTCCCTGGCCGGCATCGCGTTTCTGCCGCACCTGAGTTGCAACGGTCTCACGACGGGGCCGGATCGTCGGCGCCCGTCCCGCGCCGCCGCTTGATCCCGCCGCCGGGATGGCCGAGGATGGTTTAGATGTGAACTAAGGAGGCAGGAAGCCGCCGGGTCGCATCGCAGGGAGGATCGACATGCCCGAAACCCGGAGCGCCGCGCGCCCGTGGCTGTCCGCATATCCGCCGGGCATCCCGGCCGAGCTCGACATCGACGGCCTCGGGACGCTGGTCGACCTGTTCGAGGAGTGCATGACGCGCTCGGCCATGCGGCCCGCGCTGGAGAGCTTCGGCGCCCGCATCTCCTACGCGGCGCTCGGGGCGTCGTCGGAGGCGATCGCCGCGTGGCTGGTGGCGCAGGGCCTGACCAAGGGTGACCGCGTCGCGATCATGATGCCGAACGTCGCGGCCTATCCGGCGGCCATCTTCGGCGTGCTGCTCGCCGGCTGCACCGTCGTCAACGTCAACCCGCTCTACACGCCGCGCGAATTGACGGCGCAGCTGAACGACTCGGGCGCGCGCATCCTCTTCGTCCTCGAGAACTTCGCCCACACGGTGGTGCGCGCCCTGCCGGACCTGACCCTCGACCGCGTGGTCCTGGCCGGACCCGGCGACGGCCTCGGACTGAAGGGGCGCCTGATCACCCTGGCGTCGCGCCATCTGAAGAAGGCGGTTCCGGCCTACCGCTTCCCGAACGGAGTCGCGGTCCGCTTCGACGCGGTGATCCGCGCGGGCACCGGCAAGCCCAAGGTTCGGGTTCCCATCGGGCAGGACGACCTGGCCTTCCTGCAATATACCGGCGGGACCACGGGGGTCGCCAAGGCCGCGATGCTGACCCATCGCAACATCATGGCCAATGTCGAGCAGAGCCGGATCTGGTTCCGCGTCTCGGCCGAAGACGGCGCGGCGCGCGTCATGGTCACGGCGCTGCCGCTGTATCACATCTTCGCCCTGACCTGCTGTTTCTTCTTCTTCATGAAGGTCGGGGGCTGCTGCCTGCTGATCGCCAACCCGCGCGACGCGGACGGCTTCATCAAGACCCTCAAGGGCACGCCCTTCACCCACTTCTCGGGGGTGAACACCCTGTTCAACCTGCTCATCAACCACCCGAAGATCCGCGAGGTCGACTTCTCGAAGCTCGACTTCGTCATCGCCGGCGGCATGGCGGTGCAGGCGGCCGTCGCCGAGAAGTGGAAGGCGATCACCGGTCGCGCCATCGTCGAGGGCTACGGCCTGTCCGAGACCTCCCCGGTGGTCTGCGTCAACCCGCCGGACCTCGCCGCGTGGAGCGGCACCATCGGCTATCCCTTGCCCTCGACCGACGTCTCGATCCGGGGACTCGACGGCCGCGAGGTCGACACCGGCGAGCCCGGCGAACTCTGCGTCCGTGGCCCCCAGGTCATGGCCGGCTACTGGAAGCGCCCGGACGAGACCGCCCGCGCCACCACCGCCGACGGCTACTTCCGCACCGGCGATGTGGCGGTGCTGAACCCCGATGGGCAGGTCCGCATCGTCGACCGGATGAAGGACATGATCCTGGTCTCCGGCTTCAACGTCTACCCGAACGAGATCGAGGACGTGCTCGCGAGCCATCCGGGCGTGCTCGAATGCGCGGTGGTCGGCGCCGTCAACGACGAGACCGGCGAGATGGTCGTCGCGCACGTGGTGCGCAAGGACGGCGCGATGACCACCGACGCCCTGCGGACCTTCGCCCGTTCGCAGCTCACCGGTTACAAGGTCCCCCGCCGGGTCGTCTTCCACGACACCCTGCCCAAGACCAACGTGGGCAAGGTGCTGCGCCGGGCCCTGCGCGACGATCCGCCCCCTCCGTGATTGCGGTCCCACCGTAACCTGCGGCCGCCCATCGACGAAGGGTGACATCGAGACGGCTTGCGCGCTCGCCGCGTCCGGCCAATGTCAGGGCAACAGGCTGGCGTGCCGCGATTCGCGCCGAACGGAGGGAACGACATGCACATCAAACGCACCCATTCTTGGGAGATCCCGGAGCATCTCGCGACGCCGGAGGGCATCTTCCTGGATCGTCGGCGCCTGCTTGGAGGCGCCGCGGGCTTGGCGGCCGCCTCGCTGATCGGGACGGAGAGCGCCCGGGCGGCGTCCGACCCCACCGGCGACCTCTATCCGGCCAAGCGCAACGAGGCCTACACCCTCGACCGCCCGCTGACCCCGGAGAAGTTCAGCGCCGACTACAACAACTTCTACGAATACGGCACCTCGAAGTCGGTGCTCCCGGCCGCCAACGCCCTGAAGACGCGGCCCTGGACGGTGGCCATCGACGGCCTCGTCGAGAAGCCGATGACCCTCGGAATCGACGACCTCATCCGCAAGATGCCGCTGGAGGAGCGCCTCTACCGGCACCGTTGCGTCGAGGCCTGGTCGATGTCGGTGCCCTGGACGGGCTTTCCCCTGGCGAAGCTCGTGGCCCTGGCCAAGCCGACCTCGGGCGCGAAGTACATCCAGATGCAGACCTTCCTCGACCGGTCGATGGCACCGGGACAGAAGTCGTTTCTGTATCCCTGGCCCTACACCGAGGGGCTGACCCTCGAGGAGGCGGGCAACGACCTCGCTTTCGTCGCCACCGGTGTCTACGGCAAGCCGCTCGCCAACCAGTTCGGCGCACCGATCCGCCTCGTGGCGCCGTGGAAGTACGGCTTCAAGTCGGTGAAATCGATCACCAAGATCTCGTTCGTGGCCGAGCGTCCGAAGACCTTCTGGGAAGGGCTGCAATCGGCCGAGTACGGCTTCTGGGCCAATGTCAACCCGGCGGTCTCGCATCCGCGCTGGAGCCAGGCCACGGAACGGGTCCTGGGCAGCGAACAGCGCGTGCCGACCCTGATCTACAACGGCTACGGCGAACAGGTGGCCGGCCTCTACAAGGGGCTGGAGAAGGAGCGCCTGTTCGTCTGACGGGACGCGCGGCGGGGCAGGAGGCTGCCCCGTCCGCTCCGCGAGGCCGGCGCGGGTCCTAGTAGGTCCAGCGCTGGGCCTTGGCGACGAGGAAATCGCGAAAGGCCTGCACGCGGGCGACGGAGCGCATCTCCTCGGCATAGACGAGGTAGCTCTCCATGTGCGGCATCTCGGTCTCGCGCATGACCTGCACCAGGCCCGCCTGACCCTCCGCCGCGTAGTCGGGCAGGATGCCGATGCCGGCGCCGGTGTCGATGGCCTGCTGCAGGGCCGTGATGTTGTTGACCGTGAAATGGATCGTCCGCCGCTCCTGGCCTTCGCGGCCAACGGTGGAGAGCCAGTGCGTCGCAAGCAGGTAGGACGGCTCGTTGCCGCCGAACGAGACCAGGCGGTGATTGTCGAGGTCGGCGATGGATTTCGGCTCGCCGAAGCGCTTCACGTAATCCTGCGACGCGAAGGCGTGATAGTGGACCGTGAACAGGCGCCGCTGGATCAGGTCCGGCTGAGCCGGGCGCCGCATCCGGATCGCCACGTCGGCCTCGCGCATCGCCAGGTCGAGTTCCTCGTTGGTGAGGATGAGCTCGACCCGCACGTCCGGATAGAGGTCGAGGAATTCGGCGACGCGCTGGGCGAGCCAGGCCGTGCCGAGGCCGACCGTGGTGGTCACCTTGAGGTCGCCGGTCGGCCGCTCGCTCGTCTCGACGAGGCGGGCCTTGGTGTTCTCCAGGCGCAGCTTCATGTCGCGCGCGGCGCGGAACAGCAGGTCGCCCTGCTCGGTCAGGATCAGGCCGCGGGCGTGGCGGTGGAACAGTGGCGCCTTCAACTCGCGCTCGAGGGCGCTGATCTGACGGCTGACGGCCGATTGGCTCAGGCCGATGTCGTCGCCCGCGCGCGTGAAGCTGCCGGCCTCCGCCACGTTGAGGAAGATGCGGATCTTGTCCCAGTCCAAGGCGTCCACTCCCGTACGCAACCCGACGCCGGTGACCAGGCCTCCCGTCTCACGGCGTGCGAGGCGGATCTCCGTGCCAGGCCCGATCGACCCGGGCCTTCCGACGCACGCAGCACGTGGAGCGGAGAGATTCGAGTCATGCGGGTGACGCCGACGGCTCATGCCGTCAGCGCTTAGGTTAGTGGGTCGACCTTGCGATTGTCTTGACGCCGTGCGCAAGACGCAGAGCGCCGTCGTCCGCCGGAATCTTCCTATTCTGCGGCGGCTTGCTGGGGTGTTTCGCCGACTTCGAGGGCGGCCAGGTACTTCTCGGCGTCGAGGGCAGCCATGCAGCCCATGCCGGCAGCGGTGATCGCCTGACGGTAGACGTCGTCGGTGACGTCGCCTGCGGCGTAGACGCCGGGGATGGCCGTATGCGTCGTGCCCGGCGCGGTCTCGATGTAGCCGCCGTCGCGCATGGCGAGCTGGCCCTCGAAGATCCCCGTCGCCGGCTGGTGGCCGATGGCGATGAACACGCCATCCGTCCGGCGCTCCGTGATCACGCCCGTGCGCGTGTCCTTGAGCCGGACATGGGTCACCGACGGCGGCTTCTCGCTGCCGCAGATCTCCTCCACCGCGTGATGCCAGACGACCTCGACGTTGGGGTGCTTGAACAGGCGCTCCTGCAGGATGCGCTCGGCCCGGAACTCGCCCCGGCGATGAACCACGATGACCTTGGCGGCGAGGTTGGCGAGATAGAGCGCCTCCTCCACGGCGGTGTTGCCGCCGCCCACCACCACGACCTCCTTGCCGCGGAAGAAGAAGCCGTCACAGGTGGCGCAGGCCGAGACGCCGAAGCCCTGGTACTTGGCTTCCGACGGCAGGCCGAGCCACTTGGCCTGGGCCCCGGTGGCGATGATGACCGCGTCGGCCGAGTAGGTCTCGCCGGAATCGGCTTCCAGCCGGAAGGGACGGACCTGGAAATCGACCTGGGTGATGTACTCGGAGACGATCTTGGTCCCGACATGCTCGGCCTGGGCCCGCATCTGCTCCATCAGCCAGGGACCCTGGATCGCCTCGGCGAAGCCCGGATAGTTCTCGACGTCGGTGGTGATCATGAGCTGGCCGCCGGGCTGGAAGCCCGAGATCATCAGCGGTTCGACCATGGCGCGGGCGGCGTAGATCGCGGCGGTGTAGCCGGCCGGACCGGAGCCGATGATGATGAGTTTGGAATGGGTGTGCGCCATCGCTCTCGTCTCCTTCAGGCCCATCGCGCGCGGTGTTCGGCATAGGCCTTGGCCATCGCGCCTGCGATGACGGGGGTCGCATCCAGGGGCCGGTAGTGCAGTTCCTCCAGGCGGCCGACGAAGGGCTTCAGGGCCCCGGCCATCGCGAGTCCCGCGAAGAGCCGCCTGTGACGGATATAGGTCTTGGGCAGGTCGAACAGCAGGACGGGAGCCCCGGTGCTCACGGCCTCGCCGACCATGTTGGCCGAGTCCGACGTGACGACGATCGAATCGGCGATCGCCAGCATCGGAATATAGGGATTTGGGCTGCCGCCGTCCCAGAAGAAACCACCCTTGGTCGCCACCATGGTCCGCAGGGCCTCCCGCAGGTTCTGCGGCGTGCGTCGCGACACGGTGACCATCAGCGAACAGCCGCCGTCGGTCAGCTTGTCGAGGTCGCGCAGGAGCCGGCGCATGTCCGCCGGGCGATAGCTGAGATGCCGGCTATCGCCGCCGATCAGCACCGCGATACGGGGCCAGGGCAGGGCCGACAGGCGCGGGTCCGGCTGGGCGCGGGCCTTGGCGAGGCGCTCCGGCGTGACCTGATGCGGCGGCGTCAGGGTGGTGAAGACGTTGGGACCGCGCAGGTCGTCGTAATCCGGGACCCAGACGAAGTTCGCCGCATCGTGTCCGATGCGGGGATCCTTCAGGAAGGCCGTGAAGGTGCGGCCCCCGGATGCCGCGCGCACCGCCCGGAGGTACGGGACGGAGCGGCGCCCCGAAGCGATCAGCAGGTCGGGGAGGGGGCCGGACAGGATGCCGCGTGGGTTGCCCGGCTGGTCCCGCGGGTCGGTCGGTCCCCAGGGGGCCATCCAGCCGAAGGGGGGGCGGGGCGCGATCCGACGAACCTCGAATGGCAGGCCGAGGGTCTCGGCCAGGCCGACACACTGGTTCTCGTCGCCTGCCTTACCGTCGGTGACGATCCAGGTCCGGGCCTGCGCGAGTTCGGGAAGCGGCGCAGCGGCGCCGGTGGGGAAGGGCATCGCGGACGCTGCCGACATCAGGTGATCCAGGTCAATCCTCGCGCGGACTCATCCGCCGTGCCGTCCACTCAATCCTGGGGCAGGGCGCGCCGGAGCCAACCCGCGTAGTGTTGGGCGATGGCGGTTACCCGGCGTCGCTCGGAGGCCGGGTCATACCAGGCCCCGCCCGAACTCGACGGCACCGCGGAGAGCTGCGGATGGCGGGCGAGGACCTCGCCCCGACGTCCGATGAGCAGGGCCTCGCCGTCGAGATAATCGCTCTGCGTGCCGCCCCCGAGGCGACCGCGTCCGCCATCGCCGCCGGCGTAGGGATTGATCGAGAGGCCCTTGATCCGCACCAGCAGCACGGGCCCCCGGCCGCCGAGCCGGTCGGCGAATTCGGCCTTCAGGGCGGCGAGCAGATCTTCACGCAGCGCCAGGGCCGGAACGCCGCCGCCAAGCGCGAGCAGGGGTCGGACATCCACGTCAACGCCGGCGAGGCGCTCGCCTCCGAGGCTCGGCAGATCCTTGAGACTCGGCAGGTCCTTGAGACCCGGCAGACCCTCGGCGCGGGCCGATCCGTACAGCGCAACGAGGCCGAGCAGCGGAGCCGCTGCCCGGAGGAGTCCCGACCGCATGCGCGGCTCAGCCGCCGTACTGGACGGCAACGACCTCGTAGGACTTTCCGCCGCCCGGCGTCGTCACCTCGACGGTGTCGCCGACGCCCTTGCCGATCAGCGCGCGGGCGATCGGAGAGGTGATGGAGACCAGGCCGGAACGCACGTCCGCCTCGGGTTCGCCGACGAGCTGGTAGGTCTTCTCTTCCTCGGTGTCCTCGTCGAGGAGCTTCACCGTGGCGCCGAACTTGATCTTCGTACCCGAAAGCTTCGACACGTCGATCACCTCGGCGCGCGAGATCATGCTTTCCAGCTCCAGGACGCGGCCCTCATTGTGGGACTGCGCCTCCTTGGCGGCATGGTACTCGGCATTCTCCGACAGGTCACCGAGGGCGCGGGCCTCGGCGATGGCCTGGATGATCCGCTGGCGCTCCACCTGCTGGCGGTGCTTCAACTCCTCTTCCAACGCTGCGTAACCGCGCACCGTCATCGGAACCTTGTCTATCGTCATCGTCTCGCGCCACAATGAATAAGCCCGGCCAGGAGCATGCCGCTCCTTCCGGGCCAGAGTAAGTTACTCCTGAACCGCCAACAACACGGCTTCCGTTAAACACGGAAGCCGCGCGAGAATTCAGGCCGCGAAGTATTCCTGCAAGGCGCGGACCTTGAGATCGCCTCCGAGATAGGCCTTGATCCCTTCGGCCGCCGCCATCGCTCCTGCAAGAGTGGTGTAGTACGGCACTTTATGCAAGAGGGCCGCGCGCCGGAGGGAGCGCGAGTCCGAGAGCGCGCCGGCACCCTCCGTGGTGTTGAAGACGAGCTGGATATCGCCGTTCTTGATCGAGTCGACGACGTGCGGCCGGCCCTCCAGAACCTTGTTCACCCGCTCCGTCGGGACGCCCTCGTCGGCGAGGTAGCGCTGCGTGCCGCCGGTCGCGACGATCGAGAAGCCGAGTTCCGACAGCAGGCGGATCGCCGGCAGGATGCGCTCCTTGTCGGCGTCGCGCACCGAGACGAAGACCGCGCCGCCCTTCGGCACCAGGGTCCCCGAGCCGAGCTGGCTCTTGGCGAAGGCGACGCCGAAGCTCGAATCGAGGCCGATCACCTCGCCGGTGGACCGCATCTCCGGCCCAAGCAGAACATCGACGCCGGGGAAGCGGGCGAAGGGGAACACCGCTTCCTTGACGGCGATGTGATCCAGAACCTTCGGCTTCAGGTCGAAGCTCGCCAGCGACTCGCCGGCCATCACGCGGGCGGCGATCTTGGCGATCGGGTCGCCGATCACCTTGGCGACGAAGGGCACCGTCCGCGAGGCGCGGGGGTTCACTTCGAGCACGTAGATCGTGCCGTCCTTGATGGCGTACTGGACGTTCATCAGGCCACCGACCTTCAGCGCCAGGGCCATGGCCCGGGTCTGCCGCTCCAGTTCCGCGATGATCTCCGGCGAGAGCGAACGCGAGGGCAGCGAGCAGGCGGAATCGCCCGAGTGGATGCCCGCCTCCTCGATGTGCTCCATGATGCCGGCGATGAAGACGTCCTTGCCGTCGCAGATGGCGTCGACGTCGATCTCGGTGGCATCCGACAGGTAGCGGTCGAACAGGAGCGGGTTCTTGCCCAGCACCGTGTTGATCTGTCCGGTCTTGTCGTTGGGATAGCGCGCCTTGACGTCCGACGGGATCAGGCTCGGCAGGGTGTCGAGGAGGTAGTCGGCGAACTGCGCCTCGTCGCGGATGATCGCCATCGCGCGGCCGCCCAGCACGTAGCTCGGGCGGACCACGAAGGGCAGGCCGAGATCCGAGGCGATGAGCCGGCTCTGCTCCACCGAGTAGGCGATGCCGTTCTTCGGCTGTTTCATGCCGAGCTTGTCGAGGAGCCGCTTGAACTGGTCGCGGTCCTCGGCAAGGTCGATGGCATCCGGCGAGGTGCCGAGGATCGGCACCCCGGCGGCCTCGAGGGCGCGAGCGAGCTTCAGCGGGGTCTGGCCGCCGAACTGGACGATGACGCCGCGCAGCGTTCCGGCCTGGCGCTCGGTCTCGATGATCTCGAGGACATCCTCCTGGGTGAGGGGCTCGAAATAGAGCCGGTCGGAGGTGTCGTAGTCGGTCGAGACCGTCTCCGGGTTGCAGTTGACCATGATGGTCTCGTAGCCGGCCTCGGAGAGCGCGAAGCAGGCATGGCAGCAGCAATAGTCGAACTCGATGCCCTGTCCGATCCGGTTCGGGCCGCCGCCGAGGATGATGATCTTCCTGGCGTCGGTCGGACGCGCCTCGTCCACCACCGTGCCGGCGAAGGGCGCCACGTAGGTCGAGTACATGTAGGCGGTGGGCGCCTGGAACTCGGCGGCGCAGGTGTCGATGCGCTTGAACACCGGGCGTACGCCCAGGGCCCGGCGCGCCGCCCGCACGCTGTCCTCGTCGGTCTTGGCGAGCACGGCGAGGCGCGCATCGGAGAAGCCGGCGGCCTTGAGCTGGCGCAACGCCCCGGGGGTGTTCGGGATGCCGTGGGCCTTGACCCGATTCTCCAGGTCGATGATCGCCTGGAGCTGCTCCAGGAACCACGGGTCGATCTTGCAGGAGGCATAGACCTCCTCGTGGCTCACGCCGAGGCGCAGGGCCTGACCGACTTTCAGGAGGCGATCCGGCGTCGGGGTGCCGAGGGCGGCCTTGATGGCGTTGTGATCGTCGCCCTTGCCCAGGCCTTCGATCTCGATCTCGTCGAGACCGGTGAGCCCGGTCTCCAGGGAGCGCAGGGCCTTCTGGAGCGATTCGGCAAAGCAGCGCCCGATCGCCATCGCTTCCCCCACCGACTTCATGGCGGTGGTGAGGGTCGGCTCGGCGCCGGGGAACTTCTCGAAGGCGAAGCGCGGGATCTTGGTGACGACGTAGTCGATCGAGGGCTCGAACGAGGCCGGGGTCGCACCGCCCGTGATGTCGTTGGCGATCTCGTCGAGGGTGTAGCCGACGGCCAGCTTGGCGGCGACCTTGGCGATCGGGAAGCCGGTGGCCTTCGAGGCGAGCGCCGACGAGCGCGACACCCGCGGATTCATCTCGATGACGATCATCCGGCCCGTGGCCGGGTCGATGGCGAACTGCACGTTCGAGCCGCCCGTCTCGACGCCGATCTCGCGCAGCACCGCCAGGGATGCGTCGCGCATCACCTGGTATTCCTTGTCCGTCAGCGTCAGGGCCGGCGCGACGGTGATGGAATCACCGGTGTGGACGCCCATCGGGTCGATGTTCTCGATGGAGCAGACGATGATGCAGTTGTCGTTCTTATCGCGAACGACCTCCATCTCGTATTCCTTCCAGCCGAGGACGCTCTCCTCGATCAGGACCTCGTTCGTCGGCGAGGCGTCGATGCCGCGCTCGACGATGTCCAGGAATTCCTCGCGATTATAGGCGATGCCGCCGCCGGTCCCGCCCATGGTGAAGGAGGGGCGGATGATCGCCGGCAGGCCGACCTCGGCGAGCGCGATCAGCGCCTGCCCGATGGCGTGCTCGCCGTAGCGCTTGCGGCGCTCGGACTCGCCCCGGTGCCAGGTCTTCTCGAAGGCCACGAGGGCCGCCGCGCGGGCTTCGCCCTCGTTCGCCGCCTCGATGCGGGCGACCTCGGCGAGGTACTTCTGACGATCGGCCTTCTTGGCCGCGGAGGCATTGGCCAGCGCCGATTTCGGCGTCTCCAGGCCGATCTTGGTCATCGCATCGCGGAAGAGGTGACGGTCCTCCGCCTTGTCGATCGCCTCGGTTGTGGCGCCGATCATCTGGACGTCGAACTTCTCCAGCACGCCCATCTTCTTGAGGGACAGCGCGCAGTTCAGCGCCGTCTGGCCGCCCATCGTCGGGAGAAGAGCGAAGCCGCCCGGAATGGCGTGACGCTCCTTCTCGATGATCTTGGCGACGATCTCGGGCGTGATCGGCTCGACATAGGTCGCATCCGCCATATCCGGGTCGGTCATGATCGTGGCCGGATTCGAATTCACCAGCACGATCCGGTAGCCCTCCTCGCGGAGGGCTTTGCAGGCCTGGGTCCCGGAATAATCGAACTCGCAGGCCTGACCGATGACGATCGGCCCCGCACCGATGATCAGGATCGAGGAAATGTCGGTGCGTTTCGGCATCGGGCGCCCTGGCTGCAGGCACGCGCGCCCGGCCATGCGCGGTGCCGGAAGAGCGGCACGGGCCTGGGGGCGCTAGCGGCGTGGATTGTCGTTGATCTTGGCACTTACACGCAGCCCGCCGCCATTGGAAGGGCACGGGCCGAAGGTGAAGCGCTGAAGCGTCTCAGAAGCCCAGGTAAGTCTCAGAAGCCCAGGTAAAGAGCCGAGACCGCGCGGTCGATGGACAGGTAGAACACTCCGAAGGCGACCACGGCCGCGGCGGCGAATTCGAGCGCCGCATTCGACAGGGTCTGGCTCCGGCGCAGCATTTCGCGACCGAAATACAGTCCGATCCAGGCCAGCGTCATCACCACCGGCATTGCGAACAGGAAGGACCAGGTGCTCTCGACGCGGTCGAGGCTCGCGGCCGGGTCGATCAAGGCGCGGATGTTGCGGACCCACGGCGCGTAGCAGGCCGAGTAGAGGGCGGTCATCCAGGCAAGGCTGACGGCCACGCCGAGATGGAACGTGAAGAGGCGATGCAGGCGCGAGAAGTCGTCGCGCGCGTCGTCGAACGTCATGTGGAATCCCCGGCAAGCGTCGGAATCGACCCGGCGACGATCTTCGAACGCCGTCCTTAGCGGGTCGTTAACGATGCCGAGATGCCCCGGAATGCCGGATTTTTTGTGACCGGACGGGAACTATTTCGCGGTTCGCATCGCCTGCGTGCAGGGCTGGCCTGCAGCCGCCGCGGCGGCCGGACGGGGCGTCGCCTCCATCCGGCCGTTCAGATCCGTCGACCGCAGATCAGTCGACCGTGGTGACCAGCGTCTCGGGCTTGCCGGCCTTCATCAGGGCGACGAAGCGCTCGAACAGGTAGTGGCTGTCGCGCGGGCCGGGCGAGGCCTCGGGGTGGTGCTGAACCGAGAAGGCCGGCCGGTCGGTGAGGGTGAGCCCGCAATTGGAGCCGTCGAACAACGAGACATGCGTCTCCAGGGCGGTGTCGGGCAAGCTGGCCGGATCCACGGCGAAGCCATGGTTCATCGAGACGATCTCGACCTTGCCAGTGGTCTTGTCCTTCACCGGGTGGTTCGCGCCGTGGTGGCCCTGCGCCATCTTCACGGTGCGCCCGCCGAGCGCGAGACCCATCAGCTGATGTCCCAGGCAGATGCCGAAGGTCGGCACCTTCTCCTGCAGCAGGGCTCGGATCACAGGAACCGCATACGTGCCGGTGGCGGCCGGATCCCCGGGACCGTTCGACAGGAACACCCCGTCCGGCTTCATCGCCATGATCTCTTCCGCGGTCGTCGTGGCGGGCACCACGGTCACGTCGCAGCCGGCCTCGGCGAGGAGACGCAGGATGTTGCGCTTCACGCCGTAGTCGATCGCCACCACCTTCAGGCCGGTGCCGGCCTTGCGGTCGCCGTAGCCGGTCTTCACGCCCCAGGTGGTCTGGGACCATTCCGAGCGCTCGCGGCTGGTGACCGGCGGGACCAAGTCGAGGCCTTCCATCGGCGCCAGGGCCGCGGCGCGGGCCTTCAGGGCCTCGCGGTCGAAGCGTCCCTCCGGATCGTTGGCGATGATGGCGTTCGGCATGCCGTTGTCGCGAATCAGCGCGGTGAGCGCGCGGGTGTCGACGCCGGTGATGCCGACGATGCCCCGGGCCTTGAGCCAGGCGTCGAGGTGGCTCGACGAGCGCCAGCTCGAGGGCTTGGTCACCGCCGACGCGATGACCGTGCCGCGGACGCCGGAGGCCGGCGCCGTAGCGAGGCTCTCCAGGTCTTCGTCGTTGGTGCCGGTGTTGCCGATATGCGGGAAGGTGAAGGTGACGATCTGGCCGGCATAGGACGGATCCGTCAGGATCTCCTGGTATCCGGTCATGGCGGTGTTGAAGCAGACCTCGCCGTCGGCGATTCCGGTCTGGCCGATGCCGAATCCCTCCAGCACGGTCCCGTCCGCCAGGACCAGGAGAGCGGTGGCCAGGGGCTCGGCCCAGGGAGCGGGGGGCGCGGGCACGGCAGGCGTATGGACGCCTTCATCTTGCAGCATCGGCGTGATCTCGCTTATGTCCGGCCGATCCCGGCGCCGTGAGCGGCGCATGCGGGCGGCTTGTCGTGCGGCGCTCATAGCGAGCGTGCCGCGTTAGGGTCAATGTGGCCCCGGCGTCGGCACGTCTCAAGAACCCCGGTTCGCGCAGCAATTCGCAGACCACGCCATCGACCCGCCGTCCGAGTCCCGCTTTTCCGGGGTCCCGCTTTTTCAGGAGTCACACGATGCTGCGCGCCCGTCTCACCACCGAGATGAAGGAGGCCATGAAGGCCGGCGACAAGGCGAAGCTCGCCACCGTCCGGATGATTCAGGCTGCCCTGAAGGACAAGGACATCGAGGCGCGCGGCCTCGGCAAGGAGCCCGCCTCCGAGGAGGAAATCCTCGCGCTGCTCCAGAAGATGATCAAGCAGCGCAACGAATCGGCCGCCGTCTACGACCAGGGTGGCCGGCCCGAGCTCGCCGAGAACGAGCGCAACGAGGTCGCGATCATCGCCGGCTTCCTGCCGCAGCAGATGGACGAGGCCGAGACCCGCGCGGCGATCGACAAGGCCCTGGCCGAGACCGGCGCCGCCGGTCCCAAGGACATGGGCAAGGTCATCGCCGCCCTGAAGGGCGCCTATGCCGGCCGCATGGACTTCGCCAAGGCGAGCGGCCTCGTGAAAGAGGCGCTGAACGCCAAGGGCTGAACGCCGAGCGTTGAACGCCGAGGCATGAGGGCGTCCCCATGCCCTGCATCGGCGTTGGGGACTCTTTAAGCCCGTGCCGCTAGTATGGGCGGCCGCAGAGGTCCGGTTCTTGCCGTGCGTTACCCGCCCCACATCCTCGAAGAGATCCGTGCGCGCCTGCCCGCATCCGATATTGTGGGGCGGCGCGTCCGGCTGAAGAAAGCGGGCCGCGAGTGGCGCGGCCTGTCGCCGTTCAATGCCGAGAAGTCACCCTCGTTCTACGTGAACGACCAGAAGCAGTTCTATCACTGCTTCTCCTCGGGCAAGCATGGGGACGTCTTCACCTTCCTGATGGAGACGGAGGGCCTGAGCTTTCCCGAGGCGGTTGAGCGCCTGGCGGCGGAGGCCGGCGTAACCCTGCCCGCGCCGAGCGCCGACGCCCGCGAGCAGGAGACCAAGCGGGCCGGAGCGATCGAGGTCATGGAGATGGCCGCCGCTTTCTTCGAGGAGCAACTGCGGGGCCGCGCCGGCGTGGAGGCCCGCGCCTATCTCGACCGACGCCAACTCGGCCCGGAGATCCGGAGCCGTTTCCGCCTCGGCTACGCCCCGGGCGACCGCTACACCCTGCGCGACTACCTCGCCGCCAAGGATGTCGACCGGGACCTGATGGTCGAGCTCGGCCTCATCGTGGCCGGCGAGGACATCCGTGTCCCCTACGACAAATTCCGGGACCGGGTGATGTTTCCGATCGCCGATTCGCGCGGGCGCGTTATCGCCTTCGGCGGCCGGGCGATGCAGAAGGACGCCAAGGCGAAATACATGAATTCGCCGGAGACGCCTCTCTTCCACAAGGGCCAACTGCTCTACAACCTGCATCAGGCGCGCAAGCCGGCGCATGATCGCGGCGTCATCATCGCGGTCGAGGGCTACGTCGACGTCATCGCCATGACCCTGGCGGGCCATCCCAACGCGGTGGCGGGCCTCGGTACGGCACTTACCGAGGAGCAGATCGGCCTCCTCTGGCGCAACGCCGACGAGCCGATCCTGTGCTTCGACGGCGACGGGGCAGGCCAGCGTGCTGCCTTCAAAGCCCTCGATGTGGCGCTGCCCGGGCTGACCCCGGGCAAGTCCCTGCGCTTCGCCATGCTGCCCGAGGGGCAGGACCCCGACGACCTCCTGCGCGCCGAGGGCAAGTCCGCCATCGACCGCGTGCTCGACGCGGCCCGCCCCCTCGTCGAGGTTCTGTGGTCGCGTGCCACCGACGGGGCGCCGCTCGATACCCCCGAACGGCGGGCCGGCCTCGCCAAATCGTTGCGCGAGATGGTTGCTTCCATCCGCGACGAGACGGTTCGGGGATTCTATCGGGACGAGATCGAGGGCCGCCTGCGCGCCCTGTCCCCGCAAGCCTCCTCGGGGCGCCGTGGACCGTGGGAGCCGCGGGCCGGCTCGGCACGCCCGGCCTTCCAGCGCAATCCCCGGCCCGGCGATCCGCCGCCGTCACCGCGAATCACCACGAAATTCAATCCCCTCTACGCCGGCGAGACCAGCGCCTCCGGCCCGGTGGCCTTTCGCGACCGGGAGGCGATGATCGTCTCCAGCCTCCTCGTCCACCCCGAACTGCTCGGGATCGAGGCGGAGGATCTCGCCGAGCTGGAACTCGGCGATCCGGATGCGCAGGCGTTGCGCTCCCTCCTGCTCGACAGCCATGCCGACGTGGATCAGCCCGGCGTCGAGGTCCTGGAGAGTCGTTTGAAGCGCGCTGGGCTCACGGATGCGGCGGCTCGGCTGGCCAGTCATGTGCGTCCGGGCGATCGATGGACACTTGACGCGCATGCCGATCCTGTGCGTCTCGAAGACGCATTGCGTCAGGCCGTGATCTTGCACCGCAAGTCTGGCGCGCTAAATAGCGAACTCCGCTTGGCTGAGCGGGCCCTGGTCGAGGACGAGACGGAGGCGAACTTCGCTTGGCTGTGCGACGTGAAGGCCCGCATGGCCGTCATCGCTGGCGCGGAGGCGGACGAAGCGGTGCCGGATGCGGATGAGGCATCGACACCCTGAAACGCGCGCCGCGAACGAATTCGGCCGCCATTGGCGGCGCATGGTTAACAATCGGTCAAGCGTCTCGCTTGCATACCGGGATCTGACATCGACGCGGCTGTCACTTCGGCGGTCCGCACATCACATGCATTTCAGCGTCGACGACGCGGAGTGAGCGACACGCTTCCGCGCGACGCTGACACGACAACCATAGGCGGACCATGGCGACGAAGGCAACGGAACGGGACGAGACGGATGCTGCTCCGGAGCAACAGACCGACGGGCCGCTCCTCGATCTGACGGATGCCTCCGTCAAGCGGATGGTGAAGCTCGCCAAGAAGCGGGGCTACATCACCTACGAGGAGATCAACGAGGTTCTGCCCGACGGCCAATCCGACCCCGACCAGATCGAGGACGTGCTGTCGCAGCTCTCTGAGATGGGCATCAACGTCGTCGAGGCGGAGGAGACCGAGGAGACGACGGAGGCCAAGGCCAACGGCGAGGCCGACGACGAGGACGGGGCGGAGGGGACCGAGGTCGCCGAGATCGCGCCGACCAAGCCTGTCGCCCTGCGTGCCGAGACGACCAAGGAGCCGACCGACCGCACGGATGACCCCGTGCGCATGTACCTGCGCGAGATGGGCTCCGTGGAGCTCCTGTCCCGCGAGGGCGAGATCGCGATCGCCAAGCGCATCGAGGCGGGTCGCGAGGCGATGATCGCCGGGCTGTGCGAGAGCCCGCTGACCTTCCAGGCCATCATCATCTGGCGCGACGAGCTCGTCGACGGCCGGGTGCTGCTGCGCGAGATCATCGACCTCGAAGCCACCTATGCGGGCCCCGACGCCAAGAACGCGATGCAGATCGCCGAGGGCGCGGAGGAGAGCGAGGAGAGCGAGGGGGATACGCCGACGCCGCCCGACGGCGACGACGAGGACGACATGGAGAACAACGTCTCCCTGGCGGCCATGGAGACCGAGATCAAGCCGCGCGTCCTCGAGACGTTCGACAACATCGCCAACAACTACCGCAAGCTGCGCAAGCTGCAGATCGAGCATGCCGAGCTCAAAGCCTCCGGCGGCACCCGCACCGATGCCCAGGAGCGCAAGCAGGACGAGCTGAAGGACGCCGTCGTCACCGACGTGAAGTCGCTCTCCCTCAATGCCAATCGCATCGAGGCCCTGGTCGAGCAGCTCTACGACATCAACAAGCGCCTCATCTCCCATGAGGGCCGACTGATGCGCTACGCCGAGAGCCACGGCGTCGCCCGCGACGAGTTCCTGCGCCACTACCAGGGCTGGGAACTCGATCCGAACTGGATGGAGCGCGTCGGCAGCCTCGGCGGCCGTGGCTGGAAGAACCTCGTCGAGAAGGGCTCGAACGAGGTCGCCCGCCTGCGCGAGCAGATCCTGACCCTCGCCTCCGAGACGGGCCTCGAGATCGGCGAGTACCGCAAGATCGTCAACATGGTCCAGAAGGGCGAACGCGAAGCCCGTCAGGCCAAGAAGGAGATGATTGAGGCCAACCTGCGCCTCGTGATCTCGATCGCCAAGAAGTACACCAACCGCGGCCTGCAGTTCCTGGATCTGATCCAGGAGGGCAACATCGGCCTGATGAAGGCTGTCGACAAGTTCGAGTACCGCCGCGGCTACAAGTTCTCGACTTACGCCACCTGGTGGATCCGGCAGGCAATCACCCGCTCGATCGCCGATCAGGCCCGCACGATCCGCATTCCGGTGCACATGATCGAGACGATCAACAAGATCGTTCGGACCTCGCGCCAGATGCTTCACGAGATCGGCCGCGAGCCGACCCCGGAGGAACTGGCCGAGAAGCTGGCCATGCCGCTGGAGAAGGTGCGCAAGGTTCTCAAGATCGCCAAGGAGCCGATCTCGCTCGAGACCCCGATCGGCGACGAGGAGGATTCGCACCTCGGCGACTTCATCGAGGACAAGAACGTCGTCCTGCCCATCGACGCGGCGATCCAGTCGAACCTGCGCGAGACCACGACGCGCGTGCTCGCCTCGCTCACGCCCCGCGAGGAGCGGGTGCTCCGCATGCGCTTCGGCATCGGCATGAATACCGACCACACCCTCGAAGAGGTCGGCCAGCAGTTCTCGGTGACGCGCGAGCGTATCCGTCAGATCGAGGCGAAGGCCCTGCGCAAGCTCAAGCACCCGAGCCGGTCGCGTAAGCTGCGCAGCTTCCTCGACAACTGATGCACGCGGTGAGGCCGGCCTTTTCCGGCGGACCTTTCACCTGAAAGAGCCGGCTCCTCATGGGGCCGGCTCTTTCGTTTCGATGGCGCCGAGCCCCTGAAGCGCTCTACGCTGTTGAAGCGGAGAGGCCCGCACGATACGCACAAAACCCGAGGCGTGGCCGTTGCCGGACGCCGTCTCCCAACCCACCTTGGCCATATGCTCGATCGAGGCCCGCCCCAGCCTTCCCCCACCGCTGAAGCCGACGGCTCGGAGGCGGCCGACGTCCCCTTCGGCGCCCTCCAGCAATGCGTGGCCCTGCGCGACTGGCTGCTGAGCGAGGGCGCGCGCATGCCGAAGGCCGAGGACCTGCTGTCCGGCCTGGCCGAGCGCCTGATCAAGCTCGACGTGCCGGTGGACCGGGCCACCACGGCCATCGATGCCCTGCATTCCGAGTATTCGGGTGTCGGGCGGTTCTGGACCCGCGAGATGGGCTCGACGGTTCGTCTGTTCCCGCACGGGGAAGCATCGGACCGGGCTTATCGCGCGAGCCCGTTCTTCCGCGTTCATGAGACCGGCGAGTGGTTGATCCTCGATCTCGCCGAGACCCCGGATGAGGCCTTCGCGGTCATTCCGGACCTGAAGGCCGAGGGCTACCGGCACTACATCGTCGCGCCGCTGTTCTTCACCAACGGCACGCGCAACGGCATCTCCTTTGCCACCCGGTCCCCGGCGGGGTTCCGCGACGAGGACGTGGCGATCCTGCGCTTCGTCATGCCGACGCTGGCCGCGGTGATGGAGATGCGCAGCATCAACAAGCAGCTCGACCACGTTCTGCGGATCTATGTCGGAGACGAGCCGCACAAGGCGATCCTCGGGGGCTCCATCCGTCGCGGTCACGTTCAGCGCATCCGCTCCGCGATCCTGTTTGCCGACATGCGCGATTATACGCGTATCTCCGCCGACATGACGCCGGAGGAGGCTGTCGACCTCCTGAACATCTTCTTCGACTGCCTGGTGCCAGCCATCGAGCGCGAGGGCGGCGAGGTCCTGAAGTATCTCGGCGACGGGCTGCTGGCGATCTTCCGTGAGCCGGGCGACGACCTGGGCGGTGCCGCCAAGGGGGCGCTCACGGCGTCCCAGAGCGCCATGGCGGCCTTGGCCGAGGCCAATGCCCTGGGCCGGTTCGCCAATCCAGTGGCCGCCGGCATCGCCCTGCATCACGGCGAGGCCGCCTACGGCAATGTCGGCTCCGGCGCGCGGCTGGACTTCACCGTGATCGGGCGCGACGTGAACCTGGCGAGCCGGGTCGCCCGCCTCAACCGGACGCTGGCCGAGCCGATCCTGATGACGAAGCCCTTCGTCGACTTCCTCTGGGACATGCCGGAGCCCCTCGGCGAGCACGCGCTCGACGGGTTTGCCGAACCCATGGGCGTCTATCGACCGGCGCGTCCGTCTGCCGCCTGAGGCCCGCCCGGGGATTGACCCCGGCGCAGGGACGGCCCACATCTGGGGTGTTCCAGGGAGATCCCCGGCAAGGGGCTGAGAAACCGATGGCCGTCCGTTCGCGGATGGCGGCGCGGAAATCCTTCGAACCTGACCCGGTTCATACCGGCGTAGGGATTGGACCGCGGGTTTCTGTTCAAGCCCGGCACGCTTCACCGCTCGAAGCTGCAGCCCCACCAATCTCGACGCCGGTCGCGGAGATTGTGTTGGACGTGAGCCCGAACGCCTTTCTCAACCTGCGACGGACGCACGGCGATGCTCCGCCGGCCGTCGTCGCTCCCGCCCACAGTGACGTCGTCGTCGTCGGCGCCGGCTTGATCGGCCTGTCGGCGGCCTGGCGCCTGGCGCAGGCCGGGCGGTCCGTGACCGTTCTGGAGCGCGACACCGTCGGCGCCGGGGCGAGCCTCGCCGCAACCGGCATGCTGGCCCCGGCCGCCGAGCACGAGCCGGGTTCCGACACGCTCCTGCCCCTGGCCCTGGAAAGCCTGTCCCGCTGGCCGGCTTTTCGCGATGACCTTCAGGCCGCGGCCGGCCTCGACATCGACTATCGGGAGGAGGGCACCCTGGTGCTCGCCATCGGCCGCGACGAGGTCGAGCGCCTGCGCTTCCGGCACGACCTGCAGAAGCGCTCAGGCCTCGACGCCCGCTGGCTGACCGGCCCCGAGGTTCGGGCCCGCGAGCCGCGCCTGCGTCCCGCCGTCACCGCCGGCCTGTTCTGCCCGCACGACCACCAAGTCGATCCGAGCCGGGTGATGGCCGCCCTCGTCCGGGCCTGCCTCGCTGCCGGAGTCGCCATCGTGGAAGGCTGCGGTGTCGACGCCTTGGATTGGAGCGCCGGCCGGGTCACGGGCGTGCGTACGGCCCAGGGCATCCGTCAGGCCGACACCGTCGTGCTCGCCTCCGGCGCTTGGAGCGGTGAGGCAGGGCTCCTGCCCGACCATCTCGCCCTGCCGGTGCGGCCCCTGCGCGGCCAGTCCCTCGCGCTGCGGACCACCGCCCGCACCGGCACCCTCGCCCACATGGTCTGGACCGAGCAGGTCCACATGGCGCCGAAGAGCGACGGCCATCTCATCGTCGGCGCAACGGTGGAGGATTGCGGCTTCGTTCCCGGCGTCACGGCCGGCGGGCTCTACGCCCTGCTGGAGGGCGCACGTCGCGTCCTGCCCGGCATCGAGGAGATGGCGGTGGAAGCGATCTGGAGCGGCTTCCGGCCGACTTCGGACGACGATGCCCCGATCATCGATGCCCTGGCGCCCGGCCTCGTGGTCGCCACCGGCCATCATCGCAACGGCTACCTGCTGGCCCCGGCCACGGCCGACGCGGTCGCGGCCCTGGTCGCCGGGGGAGCGCTGCCGGATTACGCCCGGGACTTCGGCCGGGCCCGCTTCGCGTCGCCGCCGCGGAGGGCCTTCGCATGAAGCTCCGAGTCAACGGCGAGGTCCGCGAGAGCGTGGCCGCCGACCTCGACGCCCTGTTCCGGGAAGAGGCCGAGGAGACCGGCCTCGAGAGCCCGCAGGGTATCGCCATCGCGCTCAACGGCGCCGTGATCCGACGCCGGGACTGGGCTGCCACCGCGCTCAGCGACGGCGACCGCGTCGAGATCGTGCGCGCGATGCAGGGCGGCTGATCGGGAGGGAGAACACCATGGCAGGAGGCCCGGAATGACCGAGATCGCGAACGACACGGATACGCTGGTGATCGGCGGTGTGAGCCTAGGCTCGCGTCTGTTCATCGGGACCGCCGGCTACCCCACGCAAAGCATCCTGTTCGATGCGGTCGCGGCCTCGGGCGCCGAGGTGGTCACGGCTTCGATCCGCCGGGTTTCGCTGCAGGGGCATAACTCGGATACGCTGCGCCGGCTCAAGGGGCACCGCTTCCTGCCGAACACCGCCGGCTGCGAGACGGCGCGCGACGCGATCATGACGGCCGAACTCGCCCGCGAGGCCCTCGACACGAACTGGATCAAGGTCGAGGTCATCGGCGACCGCGAAACGCTGTACCCCGACGTCGCCGAGCTGCTGGAGGCCTGTCGCCACCTCGTCGACGATGGATTCACCGTGCTGCCCTATTGCAACGACGATCCGGTGGTCTGCCAGCGCCTCGCCGATCTCGGCTGCGCCGCCGTGATGCCCATGGGCTCGCTGATCGGCTCCGGCATGGGTGTCGCCAACCCGGCCAACCTGGAGCTGATCTGTCGGCGCTCGCCCGTGCCGGTCATCGTCGATGCCGGTATCGGCACCGCCTCCGACGCGGTCATCGCCATGGAGCTCGGCGCCGCCGGCTGCCTGCTCAACACCGCGGTCGCCAAGGCCGACGATCCGGTGCGGATGGCCCGCGCCATGCGCAACGCGGTCCACGCGGGTCGCGACGCGTATCTCGCGGGACGGATCCCGAAGCGGGGACGGGCCGAACCGTCGAGCCCGCAACTGGGCCTCGTGGGTTCGTGAGCCGGGTTTCGACCGGCGCGCCGGCCGGCGCGCGACGATGAGCGGCCTGCCCGCGCGGCTGCTGGTGGTGACGGACAGGTCGGCGAGCGATGCGCCGAAGGTCGCTGCCCGGCACCTCTGCGCCACGCTCGAACGCCTCCTGCGGGCCGGCGCCCGCTGGGTCTGGTTTCGCGAGCGCGACCTGGCACCGGAGGCGCGGCGCGCACTCGCCCGGGACATCGCCCGCCTCGTGCAGGCCGAGGGCGGTTCGCTGACCATCGGCGCGGATGCGGCGCTCGCCGCTGAACTCGGTGCCGACGGTGTCCATCTGCCCGGCGGGAGTACCGCGACCGGGATTGCCGAAGCCCGCCGGCACCTGCCCGTTGGCCGTATCGGCGTGTCCGCGCATACGCCGGATGAGGTTGCGGCCGCCGCCCGAGCCGGCGCCGACTACGCGACCCTGAGCCCGATCTTTCCGACATCGAGCAAGCCGGGCTACGGTCCCGCCCTCGGAGCGGAGGCGCTGAGAACCGCGGCTGGGTTCGGCATGCCGGTGATTGCCCTCGGGGGAATGACGGTTGATCGCGTGGACCTATGCCGCGCGGCCGGCGCTGCGGGCGTCGCGGTGATGGGCGCGCTGATGCGCAGCGTGGATCCGGCCGCCGAGGTGCGTGCCTATCGCGCCCGCCTCGAGACGTGATCTGATTGGCGATTCAGACCTGCGATCCAGACTTGCGATTCAAACTTGCGATGATGGGCAAGGAGCCGGCGCATGTGGGGCAAGAACCGATTTCTCGACCGCGTGCCGATGCAGCACCCGATCGTCCAGGCGCCGATGATCGGGCCGAAGCCGGCCCTTGCCGCCAGCGTCAGCGCCGCTGGCGGCCTCGGCTCCCTCGCCTGCGCGGCGATGAACCCGGACGCGGTGCGCAGCGAGGCCGCGGCGATCCGGGCGCGGACGGACGCTCCGTTCAACCTGAACTTCTTCTGCCACCTGCCGGAAGCGCCGGACGACGAGCGCGAGGCCGCCTGGCGCAGCCGGCTCGCATCCTACTACGCGGAACTCGGCCTGGATCCGGCAGCTCCCATCGCCATGGCGCAGCGGTCTCCGTTCGATGCCGCGATGCTCGCGGTCCTCGCCGAGGTCCGGCCCGCGGTGGTAAGCTTCCATTTCGGCCTGCCGGAGACGTCGCTTCTCGACCGCGTCCGGGCGCTCGGCTGCACCATTCTCTCGTCCGCCACCACCGTGCGCGAAGCGCGCTGGCTCGCCGAGCGCGGGGTCGACGCGATCATCGCGCAGGGGGCCGAGGCTGGCGGGCATCGTGGACTGTTCCTCGGCAGCGATCCCGCGACCCAGGTCGGCACGATGGCGCTGGTGCCCCAGGTGGTCGACGCGGTGGACGTGCCCGTGATCGCAGCCGGGGGGATCGCCGATGCCCGCGGGATCGCCGCGGCCTTCATGCTCGGTGCCTCGGCCGTCCAGCTGGGAACGGCCTACCTGCGCTGCACGGAAGCCGGTCTCTCGGTGCCGCACCGCGAAGCCCTGCGCCGGGCGCGCGACGAGGACACGACGATCACCAACGTGCTCACGGGTAAGCCCGCCCGGGGACTCGTGAATCGCGTCATCCGCGAACTCGGGCCGCTATGCGCGGATGCGCCGGTGTTCCCCACGGCCGCCATCGGCCTTCAACCCTTGCGGATCGAGGCCGAGCGGCGCGGCTCGGGGGATTTCTCGCCCCTCTGGGCCGGGCAGGGGGCACCCCTTGCCCGCGAGACGGAGGCGGGTCGCCTGACCGTCGAGCTCGCGGAGGGCGCGCTCAGGCTCCTGGGTGGCCCAAGGGCCTGATCACTTCGCCGTCGCCGGGCCGTAGGGCGGCCGGGGGATCGCCCGGTGGGCGGCACGCAAAGCCGCCGACCAGCGTTCACGCAGATCGTGGAAGTAGCTCTCGCCGGCTTCGATCCGGTGATTCACCTCGAGGTCGAGGGCGTTGCGGCGGGCGACCGCAATGTCGATGGGCAACCCGACGCCGAGATTCGAGCGCATCGTCGAATCCATCGAGACGAGGCCGACCTTGAGGGCGTCGTAGAGGTCGGTCTCGTACTTCACCGCGCGGTCGAGGATCGGCTTACCGTACTTGTGCTCCCCGATCTGCAGGAAGGGCGCGTCGCCGCTGCACTCGATGAAGTTGCCGGCCGAGTAGATCAGGTAGAGCTTCATCGGGTCGGAGCCGATCTGTCCGCCGAACAGCAGCGAGACCGAGAAGCGCAGGTTGGCCGCCTCGAATCCCGCCTTCTCGATCTCGCGGACACGCCGGATGGCGCGGCCGACGAGCTGGGCCGCCTGGAACATCGTCGGCGCCTCGACGAGCTTCATCTTCGGCTCGCCGGCATCGCCCTCCACGCCCTCGGCCAGAAGGCTGAGGACCGACTGGGTGATCGAGAGGTTGCCGGCGGAGGCCAGCATCATCACGCGCTCGCCCGGCACGTTGAAGTGGTGGAGCTTGCGGTAGGTCGAGATGTCGTCGAGCCCGGCATTGGTCCGGGTGTCGGCGATCATCACCAGCCCCTCCTCGACGAGGACACCAACGCAGTAGGTCATGGTGCGGTCTTTCTCGCGCGTCCGTCCGCGATCAGGACTGGACGGAAGCCTGTGCCTGCTCGACGCGAAGCGTCACGTCGAGTGTTTCTGTCCCGCCGCCCATGCGGCTGCCGCGAATTGGCGCCGCCCCGAGATAGTCGAGGGCAACGGCCACACGGATATGGGCCTCGGTGGTGGCGATGCCGTGGGCGGCGTCGAAGCCGATCCAGCCGAGCCCCGGCACCAGCGCTTCGGCCCAGGCATGGCCGGAGCCCTGATCCGCGTCCCGGTCGGCGTGGTGGTAGTACCCTGAGACGTAGCGCGTGGGAATCTCAAGGTGGCGGGCCGCCGCGATGAAGAGATGGGTGATGTCCTGGCAGACGCCCTTCTCCTGGGTGAAGGCCTGCGCGGCGTTCGTGCTGGCGCTGGCCGGGCCGGGAACGAAGGCGACCCGCTGGTGCACGGCGGCGAGCAGCCGGTGCAGGCAGGGCAGGGGCGCCGGGTCGCCGGCCGCCGCGACCTCCTGGGCGAAGGCCTGGATGGCGTCGTTGGCCAGGGCGAGGTCCGAATCCCGCAGATAGAACACGTCCGGCAGGCGCTCGATCGTGCCGCGGACGATGCCGTGCATCTCCAAGGTGTCGACCTCTCCGGTGACCCGGATCGACAGGGCCTCGGCCGGCTCGTCCGCGGTGAACCAGTGCACGACGTTGCCGAAGCCGTCCTCGCGCTCGCTGACGCGGCCGTCGACGGAGGGTTCGATGCGCCAGCGCCGGACATACTGGCCGTCATGGTCGCGCGGACGCAGACGCAGGACCTGGATCAGCCCGCGCGCGGGCTGCTCGTAGGTGTAGTTGGTCTCGTGGAAGACGCGGATTCGCATGCGGCGACCTTTGCGCGGCGTCGGGCCGGGGCCGGCCCTATACCAGATATTGCTCGATGACCGCTGCGCCGAGGCGATTGTTCTCGACGATGAACTCCGTCACGAACTCATGCAGGCCGGATGAGAAGATGCGATTGATGTTCTCGCCCTCGAGCCGCGCGAGGGTGTTGCTGGCCAGGCGCTGACTCGCGCCGCGCCGCCCGTAGGCGTCGGCGATCAGGTCGAGGTGCTCCACCAGCATGCCGTAGCAGTTGCTGAAGGAGCGCGGCATCTGCCGGTTCAGGATGAGGAGATCGGCCACCAGGAGCGGCTTCACGCTCTCGCGGTAGACCCAGTGATAGGCGTTGAAGGCCGAAACCTCACGCAGGATCGTGGTCCATTGGAAATAGTCGAGGCTGCCGCCGACCTTCTCCGAGGCGGGCAGCAGGATGCGGTATTTCACGTCGAGGATGCGGGCCGTGTTGTCCGCCCGCTCGATGGCCGTGCCGAGGCGCGTGAACCAGTAGGCGTCGTTGCGCAGCATGGTGCGGTAGGCCGAGCCGTCGAAGGCGAGGGAGACGCCCTTCACCCAGTCGAGGAAGCGGGTGAACTCGTCGCGGTTGAGATCGCGTCCCTCGTAGTTGCGCAGTTCGAGCCAGGCGCCGTTGATGGCATCCCACATCTCGGTGGTGAGCGCCGTGCGGACGCTGCGGGCGTTCTCGCGCGCGGTCTCGATGCAGGAGCGGATCGACGAGGGATTGTGGGGGCTGAAGGCGAGGAAGTCGCAGACGGTGGCTTCGGTGACGCTGTCGTAGAGCGGCTTGAACACCTCCGGATCGCCCGCCGAGGCCAGGGCGGAGGCCCACTCGTTGGTCTCGCCGCCGCCGTAGCTCGACGGCAGGGCGGCCAGACGCAAGGCGGCATCGAGGATGCGGGCGACGAACTCCGCTCGCTCGGCGTAGCGCGAGAGCCAATACAGGTTGTCGGCGGTCCGGGACAGCATGGGGTTCCATCGGGACGTCGGCCGGCATCGGGCATGCAGGCCGCAGGGCGGAAAGGACTATGCCGGAGCCGGCACGGGCTTGGAAAGGCACCCGGCACGGAACGCCGGGCCGGATGCCGCGCGATGTCTCAGGCGTCGAGGACCCAGGTGTCCTTGGTGCCGCCGCCCTGGCTCGAGTTCACGACGAGCGACCCTTCCTTCAGGGCGACCCGGGTCAGGCCGCCGGGGACGATGCGGATCTCGTCCGAGCCGCACAGCACGAAGGGGCGCAGGTCCACGTGCCGGGGGGCGACGCCGGATGCGACGAAGGTCGGGCAGGTGGAGAGCGCCAGGGTCGGCTGGGCGATGAACCCGTCCGGCGCGTGCTTCAGCTTGCGTCCGAACTCCTCGATCTCGCGCTTGGTGGCGTGCGGGCCGACCAGCATGCCGTAGCCGCCGGAGCCATTGACCTCCTTCACCACGAGCTCGCCGAGATTGTCCATGACGTAGGCGAAGGCCTCCTTCTCGCGGCAGCGATAGGTCGGCACGTTGTGGAGGATCGGCTCCTCGCCGGTGAAGAATTTCACGATCTCCGGCATGTAGCTGTAGACCGCCTTGTCGTCGGCGATGCCGGTGCCAACCGCGTTGGCCAGGGTCACGGTCCCGCGCTCGTAGGCATTCATGATGCCGGGGACGCCGAGGACGGAGTCCGGGCGGAAGACCAGCGGATCGAGGAAATCGTCGTCGAGACGGCGGTACAGCACGTCGACCCGGCGCGGCCCCTCGGTCGTCCGCATGTAGACGACGTCGTCCTTGGTGAAGAGGTCGGAGGCCTCGACGAGGTCGACGCCGAGCTTGTCGGCCAGGAACGAGTGCTCGTAGAAGGCCGAGTTGTAGCGGCCCGGCGTGAGCAGCGCGACGGTGGGGTCGCGGGTCGCCGTGGACGGCGCGAGGCTGCGCAGGGTCGCCAGCAGGGCATCGGGATAATTCTCGACCGGCGCGACGCGGTGGCGGGAGAACAGCTCCGGGAACAGCCGCAGCATGACCTCGCGGTTCTCCAGCATGTAGGAGACGCCCGACGGGGTCCGGGCATTGTCCTCGAGCACGAAGAAGTCGTTCTCACCGGTGCGGACGATATCGATGCCGGCGATGTGGACGTAGAGGTCGTGCGGCACCCGGAAGGCCCGCATCTCCATCCGGTAATGCGGGTTGCGGTAGACGAGGTCGGCCGGGATCACGCCGGCCTTGATGCATTCCTGCGCCCCGTAGATGTCCTTCAGGAACGCGTTGATGGCGGTGACGCGCTGCTTGAGGCCCCGCTCCAGGAACCCCCATTCGGGCTTGGTGATGACCCGCGGGATGATGTCGAAGGGGATCAGCCGCTCGGTGGACTCGTTCGCGCCGTAGACCGCGAAGGTGATGCCGATGCGCCGGAAGAGCATCTCGGCCTGGCTGCGGCGGGTGTTGAAATGCTCGGGCGGCGTGGTGTCGAGCCAGTGCTTCAGGCTGTCGTAGGCTTCGCGCACGGCGGGGTTGCTCAGCGCCCCATCGGGCAGCCCGGTCATCTCGTCGAATGCAGCGAGCGCCATTCGCGTCTCCCCCTTGAACACCGTTCTTCTCTAGGCAAGAGGCGCGCCAGCGACCTGAGATCGGAGTCCGCGCCCACCGCCCTTGCGTGTACGGTAGCACGTTCAGATCAACTTCAAGCCCTTGAAGCTGGCGTGACCCTCCCGACCCAGGATGATGTGATCGTGGATCAGGATGCCGAGGGGGTCCAGGACGCCGATGAGCTCGCGGGTCATCCGGATATCGGTAGCCGAGGGGGTGGGGTCGCCCGAGGGATGATTGTGGGCCAGGATGATGGCGGTGGCCGAGAGCTCGAGGGCGCGGCGCGCCACCTCGCGCGGATAGACCGGCGTGTGGTCGACGGTTCCCCGCCCCTGGACCTCGTCGGCGATTAGGTGGTTGCGCCGGTCGAGGAACAGCACGCGAAACTGCTCGCGCGCCGCGAAGGCCATGGTGGCGCGGCAATATTCGAGCACGGCGCTCCAGGAGGAGAGCAGGGGCCGCTCGGCGATCGCCCCGCGCGCCAGGCGATGTCCTGCCGCTTCGATGAGCTTCAGGTCGGCGATGACCCCGGGACCAATGCCTTCAATTTCAGCAAGGCGCGCGGGCTCGGCGCTCACCACCTCGGCAAAGCTTCCGAAGCGCCGGATCAGAGCCTTGGCCAGGGGCTTCACGTCCCGGCGGGGAATGGCCCGGAAGAGGGCGAGTTCGAGCAGCTCGTAGTCCGGAAGCGCGTCGGCTCCGCCCTGGGCGAACCGGGCGCGGAGGCGATCGCGATGGCCGAGGTAATGCGGCTCGCCGTCCGACGGGGCAGGCGTGGACGGCGACCGCGCGGTCACGGTTCGACGTCAGCCGGCCGTCGGCGCGGGCTGGTGCAGGCCCTTCGGCGAGAGGGTGAAGATCTCCGCCCCCGTCTCCGTCACCGCCACGGTATGCTCGAACTGCGCCGAGAGCGAGCGGTCGCGGGTCACCGCGGTCCAGCCGTCGGAGAGGACCTTCACCGCCGGACGGCCGAGATTGATCATGGGCTCGACGGTGAAGAACTGGCCGGGTTGGAACTTCACGTCGTAGCTCGGCTCGACGTAGTGCAGGATGGTCGGGGCATCGTGGTAGGTGCGCCCGAGGCCGTGGCCGCAGAAGTCGCGCACGACCGAGCAGCGCTCCGCCTCGGCATAGGCCTGGATGGCGCGGCCGATATCCGTGGTGGAGCCGCCCGGCTTGATCGCCGCGATGCCGCGCATCAAGCACTCGTGGGTGATTTCGCACAGGCGCTGGGCCTTGCGCGGCACCTCGCCGACATAGGCCATCCGGCTCGAATCGCCGTGCCAGCCGTCGACGATGAGGCAGATGTCGAGGTTGACGATGTCGCCGTCCCGCAGGGGCTTGTCGTTCGGGATGCCGTGGCAGACCACGTGGTTGATCGAGGTGCAGATCGACTTCGGGTAGCCGCGGTAGAGCAGCGAGGCCGGGTAGGCGCCATGGTCCATCGCGAAGGTGTAGGCGAGCTTGTCGAGATGGTCCGTCGTGACGCCGGGGGCGGTGGCCTCCATCAGCAGATCCAGGGCCTCCGCGGTCAGACGGCCGGCCTTGCGCATGCCCTCGAAGGCCTCCGGTCCATGGATCGGCGGTTGGGGTGCGCGGCGTCCGCTCTCGGAGACGGCCTGTTCGTTCTGGGTCATGGGGACGTTTCGCGGAAGGGAACCGGGGCAGGGCCTGCCCCTATGTACGGTGACGTGCGCGCGAGGCCAACCCTTCGCGCGTACCGCACTAGGCTTGCGCCGGGGGAGAGGCTAGAGACGGGTCCCGGCAGACCCCGACAACACGGATGCCCGCACGAGGACGATCCTTCCACGAGGACGGGTCTCCGGCGGGCCGGCAAGCAGGACGAGGCGATGGCTGACAAGGCGGTCCCGCATTTCCACAACGAGCCCGGCGTGGCGGTGATTCACGTCGGCTCGAAAGAGTTCATGTGCATCGGGGCCAAGCCGCCCTTCGATCATCCGCACATCTTCCTCGACATGGGCACGGACGACGAGACCATCTGCCAGTACTGCTCGACGCTGTTCCGCTATCGCCCGACCCTGGCTGCTGGGAACGCCGACCCGGCGATCTGTGTCTGGGACGACCGGACTTCGGCCGCCGCCTGATTCGGCGAAGCGGCTCCGTGCCGGCCCTGAACATCGCCATCGTCGGCGCGGGCATCGGCGGCCTGACGGCCGCGCTCACCCTCGACGCCGCCGGCCATGCCGTCACCCTCATCGAGCGCCGCACAGGCTTCAGCGAAGTCGGTGCCGGGATCCAGCTCTCCCCGAATGCCAGCCGGGTATTGATCGGCCTCGGGCTCGGCGCCGCCCTGCGCCGCGCGGCGAGCGAGCCGCCGGCGGTGGTGGTGCGGGCCCTGACGAGCGGGGCGGTCATCGGCGGCGTTGCGCTCGGCGCCAATCTGCGCGAGCGCTTCGGCGCCCCCTACTACGTCATCCACCGGGCCGACTTGCAGACTCTGCTCCTCGACGCGGTGCGCGGCCGGCCCGGGATCCGCCTCCTGGTGGGACGGGACGTGACCGGTCTGGCGGAGCGCCCGGACGGGATCGACCTGACGCTGGAGAGCGGGACGGGCACGCGGACCGATCGGTTTTCCGCCGACCTCGTCATCGGAGCCGACGGCGTACGCTCCCGCCTGCGCAGCCACCTCGACGGGAAGGAGCTGCGGTCCGGGCGTGCCGCGGCGTGGCGGGCCATCGTTCCGCGGGAAGCCCTGCCGCCCGAACTCTCCGGTGAGACCACGGGCCTGTGGCTCGGACCGGCGCGCCACGTGGTGCATTACCCGATCCGCGGGGGGCAACACGTCAACGTCGTCGCGGTCATCCCGGAGCGGAAGGGCAGCGAGGGATGGGGTCAGCTCGGTGAGCCCGCCGTGCTGCGCGCCCGCTTCCGCGATGCGGCCGCGCCCCTCGCGGCCCTCCTGACCGTGCCGGATTCCTGGCTGGTCTGGTCGCTGGAGGATCGGGGTGCCGCGCGTCCGATGGCGCGCGGACGCCTCGCCCTGATCGGGGACGCCGCCCACCCGATCCTGCCCTTCCTGGCACAGGGAGCCGCCCTTGCGATCGAGGATGCGGCGATCCTCGCCCGGGAACTGGGCGCGAACGGTGCCGACCTCGGTGCCGCCCTTGACCGATACGATGCGGTGCGACGCGCTCGGGTGCGCCGCGTGCGCCGGGCTGCGCGCGCCAATGGCCGCACCTATCATGCGGGTCCCCTCGTCGGGACAATCCGCAACGCCGTCATGCGCCGCCTCGGTCCGGACGGGATGAACCGCCGCTACGCCTGGCTCTACGGCTGGACGCCTTGATCTGCGGAGGCCGCCCCGCTACCGCTGATGCCGGCATGCGGACGTGGCGAAACCGGTAGACGCACGAGACTTAAAATCTTGCGGCCTTTGGCTGTGCGGGTTCGAGTCCCGCCGTCCGCACCAATTGATTTCATTGAGTAATCTGGCTTTGCGGCCAGCCTCTTGAGTTCTGAATTTTTGCTCGTGTCGGCACCATGTCGGCACGAGCGGAAAGAAGCCTCACCGGCTGAGAGTGATTCGCGGCACCACCGCACCCATCGGCAGCGGCAAATTTAGACCCGCAGCCTTCAGCCGATGCTCGGCGCGGCCGACGTAGAAGGCAGCGCTCCGCATGTCGCGGCGGGCGGCTCGGATGAGCCAAGTGTGACGGAGGGATTGGATCAGGCGCATGGGACTCATCACCGAAGCGTCTCCGCTTTGTCGTCGGCCGTGCCCGTTGCCACGCGCAGCTGGCGAACGCAGTCATCGAGGGCATTGCAGATCATGCGAATGGCGAAGGGCGCTACGTCCTCGCGTGAGTCTGATATGACTCCGAGCACCTGAACCCAACCTTCTAGGTCAATGAGGGTGTGGTCTGCGGCAGCGAGGTTGAAGTCGCGGGCTTTCATGCGTCGCCCTCCCGCCAATCACAGCCGACCGTCGCGAGCACGACAGGCGCACGGCCAAGCGCTTCCTGCTCGACACGCTGCCACCAGCCATCATGGCCAAAGCGGTCGGCAAAGTGGAACAGCGCACCCTTGTTATCCAGCGGCACGAACGTCCCCTTGGGGATCTCGGGGTAGAGAGCAGAGTGCACAGCGCGCTTTTCGAAGTGCAGCCACGCGAGGTAGCTTTCCATGCAGAGCCGGGACGGCGCCTCGGCCGCGCCAACGGGCTTCCCGATGAGCGTCACGCTGCCGCCGATCAGCGGGAGTGAGACGAGGCCGGAGAGGAAGCCCCGGCGGTTCGCGGGGCTGGTCATTGCTTGGCCTCCGCAGCGAGCTTGAACGCCAGTTCCCATTGCATTTCGAGCCGGGCGGCTGTTGCCTCCAAAGCCTCAGCGAGAACATAGACGGCCTTTGGGGGGATGCTGATGCTAGAGCCTCCGAACACGCAGAGTGCCTGCGCGAACCCCACGAGGTCGCGCACCTCTTCCTCCATGTCCGAAACGGCTGAGAACACGGCAGCGACGGATGCGGGCGTGCTCATGCGTAGGCTCCGAAACTGGAGTTCAGGAACGGGAACTGCTCGGCGTAGCCTTCACCGTCACCCACGCCGCTGATCTCAGCATCGTCGTGCTGCGGTTCGTCGGCCACGTCCTCTTCAACGTCCACCACGTTAAAGGGGCATCTTGCGAATTGAGCGTCTACCGTGAGGCCACCGAGGCTCGGTTCATCGTCGTCGTACTGCTGACAGACGCCAGCGCTCTCGGGCATTTCGCCAGCGTCCTGCTCAATGTCGGCGTCGCCGTCGATGAGGTTCAAGGCGTTCAGGCACCGGTCCACTCGGTCGAGGTCGGATCGGATCTGCGCTTTGATTCGCTTGCGGAGGCCAGCGAGCGCTACGCGTTCCTCGGCGTTGATCTGCGCCTGTCGGGTTTCCCACGAGGGAGCTTCGTTCTGGCGCATGGCGTGGATGGCAAGCGTGACAGGGCCGGGCTGTAGTTTGCGCAGACGACCATCTGAGGGACGACGCCTGGGCTGAAAAAGGGTGATCGGGTTCGTTGCCATAACCGGTGTGCTCCGGGGCTGAGGTGGTCGGGATGTGAGTGGACGCTATGCGCGAAGCCGCTTCACGCGTTGCTGAAAGGCAGGCGTTGTGCTAACTTCACTTGTGTAGATAGCACAAGGTTTTTGGGTTGTGAAGCCTGCACAAGTCAGAATGGCAAGAGCAGCTTTAAATTGGTCACTTGCCGATCTGGCAGCTGCCGCAGGCGTCCATCGGAACACCATCTCGAATTTTGAAACTGAGAAGTTCGCGGGCGACCCAGCGAAGCTTGCAGCGCTTCAGGCAGCGCTTGAAGGAGCGGGGGTCGAGTTCATCCCCGAGAATGGCGGAGGTCCAGGCGTGCGGCTGAGGAAGTCAGGGGCCCCTAAGTGAAAACCCTCCTGCCTCGCCTCATGGCAATTGCCGCCATGCTGGTGGTCCTGGGAGGCGCTTACCTCCTGAAGCTTACCGGCATTGCGCACCCGGAGCTGGAAGCGTTCACTGCCGCTGGAGTGGCCGCTGTCCTGACAATCGTTGCGGGGCAGTGAAGCGGGAGGGCGGCCGGTAATGAGCGAAGACGCAGTGCCAAATGCCAGCGATCCGGCCGCTCTGGCAAAGCTATCAGAGGCCTTCCGTCTCTCGACGCTTCTCGCAGACCGTGTGCTGGCAGCTCAGGCCGCAGATCGGCCTATTCCCAAGGCGCACATCAACGCCCTGCTCGATGCAGCCATCATCCTAGATAAGTACGAGGTCGACCTACCTGCGCCGCTTGGTCAGATCGTCGATCATATCAGCGACGGGGAGGATGAGGAGGCGGGTCGGCTTGCGTGGCTGTTCCGGCCGATCCAGGGGTCGAAGGGCTGACCAGCATGGACGCCGCTTGGGCAACACTGATGTGACCTTTGGCGAGAAAAAAAATCAGCTTCTATGCTCACCAGAATGTGAGGACCAGAACGCCCCTTCGTGGAAACTCACCGGCGACAATTTAGGTACATCCTGGTGAAGCGCAAAGCTTTGACCAGGAATATTTATTGCCCGATACTAAGCCGAAAGCCCCCGAGACGGAGCAACGCCAGAAACGAACCTATCGCGCTATAACGCGGCACAGCGA
>NZ_PDHT01000014.1:0-141243 GCF_002917135.1 Methylobacterium sp. V23 | reverse complement strand
GGACGCTCGATACCGACCGGGGGGCGGCGCAGACCTGGTTCTCCTTCTCGTATTCGCGGGTACTCGACGCCGACGGCAGGATCGCGGGCCTGTTCATCTTCGCCGACGAGACCACGCAGCGGGTGCTGGCCGACGCCGCGCTGAAAGACAGCCAAGAGAGCCTGGAACGGGCACTCGGCGAGGTGCGCAGCCTGAACGCGACCTTGGAACGGCGCGTCGAGGAGCGCACGAACGAGCGAGACCTGATGTGGGACACTGCTCCCGACTTGATGCTGATTATCGACTTCGAGGGCGTCTTCCAGCGGGTCAACCCGGCATGGACCCGCCTTCTCGGCTACGAGCCGCAGGAACTGGTCGGTCACCACGTCAACGAGTTCGTCCTGGTGGAGGACCATGTTGAAACGGTTGATGCCTATACCGAGGCAGCCGAGGGTGGGATGCCCCATATCGTCAACCGCTACCGGCACAAGGATGGCTCGACGCGCTGGATTTCATGGACCGCCGCCCCGGCCGGAACGCTTACCTACGCGACCGGACGCGACATCACCGAGGCCCGGGAAAGGCAGGCCGAGCTGGAGCAGGCACAGGAGGCCCTCCGCCAATCCCAGAAGCTGGAAGCCGTCGGCCAGCTCACCGGCGGCGTTGCGCACGACTTCAACAACCTGCTGACGATTATCCGCTCGTCCGTGGACTTCCTTCGCCGACCGGACCTGCCTGAGGCGCGGAAGGATCGGTATCTCAACGCCGTCGCTGATACGGTCGAGCGCGCGGCCAAGCTCACCGGCCAGCTGCTCGCCTTCGCACGCCGGCAGGCCCTCAAGCCAGAGGTGTTCGACGTCGGCGAGAGGATGCGCGGGATCGCGGAGATGCTCGATACCGTGACGGGCGCACGCGTCTACGTGGTCGCGCAGGTGCCCGATGCGCCTTGCTTCGTCCGGGCGGACCTAAGCCAGTTCGAAACCGCGCTCATCAACATGTCCGTCAACGCACGAGATGCCATGGACGGGGGAGGAACCCTCACCCTGCGCCTCGGATGCCGGACGACCCTTCCCGTCATCCGCGGCCATGCCGGCTCGCGCAAGGCCTTCGCTGCAGTCTCCCTCGTCGACACGGGTTCAGGCATTCCGCCGGACCTGCTTAGCCGGATCTTCGAGCCGTTCTTCACCACCAAGGAGGTCGGTAAGGGCACGGGGCTTGGCCTGTCGCAGGTATTCGGCTTCGCGAAGCAATCCGGCGGCGACATCGACGTGGCCAGCACAATCGGCCAGGGCACCACCTTCACCCTCTACCTGCCGGAAGTCGAGCAAGCGGAGGTCGAGGCCCGGGTCCGCGGGCCCGAAGGGGGCCTGACGCCTCTCGGCACGGGGCAGCGCATCCTCGTCGTGGAGGACAACATCGGCGTCGGTCAGTTCGCGACCCAGATCCTTGAGGACCTGGGTTATCGACCGACCTGGGCGGCCAACGCCGAGGAGGCGTTGGACCTGTTGGGCGGCGACGGCGCAGGCTTCGACCTGGTGTTCACCGACGTGGTGATGCCAGGCATGGGTGGCGTAGAACTTGCCAAGGCACTGCAGCAGCGGTTGCCGGACCTGCCGGTGGTCCTGGCATCCGGCTACAGCCACGTGCTGGCGCAGGAGGGCACGCACGGGTTCGAGCTACTGCAGAAGCCGTACTCGGCAGTGCAACTGGGCGACGTCCTGCACCGGCTTCTCGGCCTTCATGCGAGGGGTTCGGTCTAAGCAGGCTAGGCTTCCGGCTTGATCGGTGTGTACGAAACCCCACATTGCCCGCTTCGATGCACCTGCGGTCCGAAAGCGGACGCTCCGCATCCGACCGTGCAGAAATCAGGACTTATGAACGCACGCCCGTGCGTATTGGTCGGCTGCCAAACCTCTCTCCAGAGACCGTATCGATGACGACCGGCTGAATTTCGAGACCTGTCGTTTCATCGATGAACCGCGCGAGGTCAGCGCCGGAGTGTTGTTGTGCCCAGGCACCGATCATCACAAGGACCGGCAGAAAATCACGGCCTGCTTCGGTCAGCACATACTCCTCACGCGGCGGCCGCTCGGAGTAGAGGCGTTTCTCCAGCAATCCGTCGGTGGTTAGTGCGGCCAATCGGCGGGTCAGCATCGTAGGCGCGATACCGAGGCTCTTCCGAAACTGGTCGAACCGAGTGAGCCCGTAATAGGCGTCGCGCAGGATCAACATGCTCCAAGCATCCCCAACCGAATTGAGGCCGCGAGCGACAGGACACCGAACGAGGGAGGGTTGTTGAAAGTCCATATCGTTTCGCTAGTGACTCAGTATCAAAACGATAGTATCACGCTGATGGCGGACGATCCAGTGGGAAGAGGACAGGGATTAGCTGTTCTGAAACGGGATCATCGTTGGGACCTGAAGAGGCGCCCATCCGTCTGGCGAAACTACGAGTGCACGTTGCCGATAGGCGGCTGCCCAGCAGTAGGGGGGACCAATGGTCTATAGTTTGATTGTAGAGAAGGCGATCCGCCAGAGCTTCGATGACGTTAATAACCATCGTTGGGATGACGCAGTAAAGGGGCTTACCCCAAACGCGTATCACTGGGTTGCCGGGGATCATGCGTTGGGAGGCGAGCGACATGGGAAGCCAGCCATCAAACAATGGTTTGAGCGCATGGGCCGCGTGTTCCCGACGCTTCGCATAGAGGTCGATCAGGTCGAGGTTAAGGGTTGGCCGTGGAATACTACGGTGTTTGCTAAGTGGAGGGCTAGCGCAAAGCTCCTTGATGGTCAAAGCTCTTACATTAACAAGGGCGTTCACGTTTTTAAATTGCAATGTGGCAAGGTCACTTCAATTAAGGAGTACTTCGGTTCTCAGGCTGCGGAACGGGGACTTGCAATCCAAGCTCGTGCCGGTTTGGAAGAAGCTGCGGCTGCGCCAATTTTGAGCTAATGCGGGTCGCTGCCGCTAAAAGGCTGTTCCCGAGCGCGGGCGAGAACTTGGGTTCAGCTCTCCGTCAACCTGCCGCAGAGCGGACCTTACGAGGGTCCGAGAAGGGTCGGAAGCAGCCTCTCCCGGCGGGTCCAAGCGTCAGACTTGGTCCACTAGATCTCAACTGATGGCCGACCCAATGTCCCGCCTTTGAACCTCGAAGGTCCGTATCGGATCAGCCTGGAGTCAAAGACGGCCCCGCATCCTGTCGGGGACCTTTCTTCCTTTTCGTTCCATTCCTCGCCGCTGTTGCCAGACCGGGCGGACCAGGCACGGCAGGGGCAAGCCCCCTCCGAGGACGAGGCCGTCGCCTCACCTCGTGAGGAATGCCTTGTTCATCGTGAGGTTGACGATGACGCCGGCCTCGTCCCAGGTGCGGGAGACCGAACCATCCAACTGGTGCGTCGTCGCGCGGTCCAGCACCCTGCTGCCGTACCCGCCGGGACCGACGGGTGGCACGACGGGCGGCCCGCCCCGCTCGGTCCAGGCCAGGGCGAGGTTCTCTCCGTGGTCGGAGCCCGACACGTCGAGCGTGCCGCTGGGCACCGACACGGCACCGTACTTGAGCGAGTTGGTGGCCAACTCGTGGACCACGAGGGCCAGGGTCGTCGCGGCTGCCTCGCCAACCCCCATCCTCGGCACCGAGACGCGAATGCGACCGCTGAACGCGCCCATGTCGTCGTAGGGCGCTAGCAGGATCGCGAGCAGGTCCCCAAGCAGTGCCGCCTTGCCGTCGTCGCCCGAGAGCGGACGCACAAGGTCGTGCGCGCGGCCGAGGGCGGTCAGCCGTTGGGTGAGCTCGCGGGCCATGTCGACCGTCGTGGTGGTCGAGCGGGAGGTGATGGCCGTCAGGCTCGTGGCAATGGTGAGCAGGTTCTTGACGCGGTGGCTCATCTCGCCCGCGAGCAGTTCGTGTGCCTCCTCGGCCTGCTTGCGCCCGGTCACGTCGAGGAAGATGCCGAACATCACCCCTTCCTCGATGCCCTGGTCGTCACCCTGGCCACGCGCGGAGATCCACTTCACCAGCTCCCCCTGCAGGATGCGGAAGTCGATCTCGTAGGAACCAAGGATCGCCCGAGGCGCGGCAAAGGCAGCCCTGACGCGGTCGCGGTCCGCCGGATGGATGCGGGCGGATAGGTCCCCGAAGTCGACCAGGTCGCTCTGCGGTAATCCCCAGAGGACGAAGGCCCGCTCGTCCATGGTGAACGTGTCGTCGTATACGTTCCAGGACCACAGCGCGACGCCGGCCGCATCGATGGCGAGGCGCAGCTGTCGTCCTCCCCATTTCGGAGACGACACTTGCTGGGGTGTCATAAGGTTTCCGATGGATCTGGGCAGGAGGCCGACCTCTATGGCTTGAGACGCTGCCGAAGCCAGCGCGTCGCGTCGTCCAGGCTGTCGAAGACCGGGGCTGACCGAGACGGCAACTTGCCGAAGCTCGCCTCAAGGAACCAGCCGCCCGCCTGTTCGTGGTCCTCGTCCTCCAATCGCACCAGGAGCGCGACGAGCATCCCGTTCGCCATCACCAACCGGCCGTCGCGGTCGTCGCCGCCCGTATCGACCTTGATCGGTTGCATGACCACCAACGGCTCGACGTTGTGCGGGGCGGTCACGGTTAGGCCCCCTGGGATTGATCGAGCCAATGCACGCTGCGGCGGTCGTGCCAGCGAGCGTTCTTGAGATGCAGGTAGTTCGGATTGAATTTGCAGTGGTCCTTCAAACGGTCCAGATCCAGGATCGTCAAAACCCTCTGCTTGAGCCTGATGAGCCCCAATTGCCGCAAGTCCTTGAGGACACGGTTCACGTGAACGTTCGAGAGCCCCATCGTATCGGCAACCTCGGTCTGCGTGAAAGGGAACGCGTAGCTGCTATCCCTGACCCGCCCGACCGCATCCAGACGCATGTAAAGCTCGCAGATGAAGTGGGCGATGCGCTCGTTGGCCTCGCGTGCGCCCATGTTGACCAACCACTCCCGCAGGATCGCCTCGTCGACGAGGGCGCACCACAGCAGGGCACGTGTGATGCGGGGATGGTTGGTCATGATCTCGTCGATGGCCGAACGGGAGATCTCGACCACCTGGCAGGCCGTAAGCGTGCCGATGTTGTGGTCCATCTGATCGAGGATGAACACGTTGAGGTCACAGAAATCGCCGGGCACGAAGTAGGCCATGATCTGGCGCTGGCCGTCCGGCAGGACCTTGTAGCGACAGGCATAGCCGTCGAGGATGAGATGGACGTGCTCGGGCACGTCACCTTCCCGCACGAGGTCGACCCGGGCCCCTACCCCACGAACCCGTAGGACGAACGCGGTCAGGGCCTGATGATCCTGGTCAGTTAGGGCTTCAAAGCTCTCCAGCTTCCGGATCAGAGCATTCTTCATCGAACCTCGACATGCGATAACGCCATTTCGCACTACGTGGAAATTTCAACATCCGCACGATCATATGACGGGTATTTGCGTTGTTCCGGCCGTGAGCCTACGAAGAGACATCGCTTGCACGCATCAGGGCGCAAGCGGCTGAGGGTTGTTAAACTCCCGCCCCGACACGGACGGGGCACCCTTGTCTCAATGCCTTATGCACGACTGCCGAAACAGATTGCTTGCGGCTTTGGCACCGGCCGACCTGGCGCTGCTGGAGCCCCATCTCGAACTGGTGACGCTGGCCCTCGGCGAGATGGTGATTGCCCCTGACGAACCCATAACACACGTGCACTTCATCCAGCAGGGCATCGTTTCGTGCATCGGGGTCGCGACGGACGGCGAGCGGATCGAATTCGCTGTGGTCGGCCGCGAAGGCTTGGTCGGGTTGCCACTGTTGATGGGTGCCGACCGGACGCCCGACGAGGGACTCGTTCAGATGAGCGGGCTTGCCTGGGCGATCCCAAAGGATGCGTTCCTGGGGGCGATGCGATCCAGTCCGTGCCTGCACGGCCACCTGCTTCGCTACGCCCAAGCCCACCACGTCCTCGTTGCCTCCACGGCTTTGGCCAATGGGCGCTATAAGGTCGACGCTCGCCTGGCACGCTGGTTGTTGATGTGCCACGACCGTGTGGACGGCGATGTCCTACCAACCACGCATCAGTTCCTCTCCCTCATGCTGGGCGTCGACCGAAGCGGATTGACGACAATAGTTCGCAGGTTCGTTCGCGAGGGCCTGATCGAGTCCAGGCGAGGCACCATCACCATCGTGGATCGCACTCGCCTCTTGATGTTGGCCGGCGCTGCGTACGGAAGGCCGGAAGCCGAGTACGAACGACTTCTCGGTCAGGAACCCACATCGATCTAAGCGACAATCCAGGTAGGTGGTTACTGCCCAGACCAATTCACTTCACGACGACGCCAAGATGCTGGTCGACAAGCTCAAGGCGGCCGGCGGCCAGGTGTCCTACCGCGACTATCCCGGCGTGACCCACGAGTTCTCCGGGATGGGCAGCGTGGTAGCGAAGGCGAAGCAGGCCGAGGAAGCCGTCATCACCGACTTGAGGGGGGCGTTCGCCGGTACGGCAACCGGCTCGACGGCCCCGAGGTAATCCTCGGACCGGGGCCGCCTACGACTCGACCGGCCGGCCTGTTAGACGTGCTAGCTCGGGCACTCTTAATCCTTCGCCGAAGCGCGCCCGGACAACAGCATGACCGTCGACCTGGATGGCTGGCAGTCTTTTTCAGCTTGTGCGCTTGGCGTTCCAGCTACCGCTGCAATCCACGAGGCCTCCTGATGTGCGCCACGTGCCGCTGCCGCTGCCGTCCGAGCTAAGCTTACCCATGATCGGCACCGTGTTCGGGCCCTTGATGAGCGTGACCTGCACGGCCCCGCCGGCGGACACGCCACCGCCGATGTCCACGTCTTCACCTGGGACCGAGGCGTTGCTGGCCTTAATCTGCACCTGATAGTTCGTATTGGCCGAGCAGGGGCCTTGTGCGGTCATTGCCATGATGCTCCAGGACCCGTCGTACTTGTTCGGCACACGAACCTTCTTCGTTGCCGCATCCGCTGGACACAGAGCGGAGGCCATCAGGCAAGTGACCAGGATCGAGACACGTAGATGGGCCATACGGCGCTCCAATGATTGCACGGTCAAAGCCGACCGCACGTTCATTGAACGGCGCAGCAACTGACTATGTTCGGGATATGGGATGCTGGGCTGCAATTGCCAGCAATAAAGATTCCGTCGGCGCCTGAATAACTGACAGATCAAGCTCGACCTTGCAGATGCTTCTCGTACGCCGTGGCCAAGCGGTTCAGATGCCGGCGTACCACGCGTAGCCCTGGTCCTCCCAGTACCCGCCCTTGCCCTCGCCTATGCCGGCGAAGCTTTCGACCACCTCGATGCGCATGACGTACTTGGCCTGCTTGTAGCCGAGGTTGCGCTCCAACCGGAGGCGAAGGGGCGCCCCATTGGCGACGGGCAGGGTCTGCCCGTTCATCTCGTAGGCGAGGATCGTCTGCGGGTGATAGGCATCGACGAGGTCGACGCTCTCGTAGAAGCGGACCGGCGCGGGGGCGCCCTCGTCGGCAATTGCCGTATCCTCCGATTTTCCGGAGTTCCGTGTGTCCTCGTCCCCGACCGCCCGCTTCGTCATGTTCGGGTTTGCACCCTTCGCGGACGTTTCCGCCTGAGGCTCTTCCTCTTCGCCGTCCCCGCCGCCTTCGAGCGCGCTGCCCTGATCCATGGTGTCGGCGCAGTGAAACATCACGTAGCGGGCGTTGGGCTTCAGAACGGCACGCTGCAGGAGCTCGCTGAGCGGCACACCGGTCCACTTGCCGATGCAGCTCCAGCCCTCGACGCAGTCGTGGCGGGTAATCTGTGTCCGGGCCGGAAGCTTGCGCAGGTCAGCCAGGGTGATCTTGAACGGCTTCTCGACGAGGCCACCGACCTCCAAACGATAGTCGGCGAACTTCCGTCTCACGAGGGCCTTGTAGTCCTTGTCCGGTGGGTCCTCGGTTCCGTTCGGCTTGAACCACGGCGAGATGTCGGCTTCCGCGTATTCGGGGGCCAGGGTCGCGTCGCTGGTGAGCAGGCGATGCACGAAAAGGTTGGCGTCCTCGCCCGACTTCAGGGTGTGCTTGAACCAATCCATCTCGCCGAGGCGGTCGCAGCCTCCCAGGACGGAGGCCCCGAGCGCCCCCGTGGCACCCAGAAGGAGCGAGCGGCGACTGGGTGGGCGGATCATGCGGTCCCTCCCGCCCCGACGGGAGCCGGCACCGCCTCGACCTTCCGCTCGATCACGAACCAACCGGTGACCATGCCGCGCATGTTGTTCCAAAACCCGGAGAGGAGGACGAGGGCGACGTGTACGACGACGAACAGGACAAGGAGATTGGCGACGATGAAGTGCACCGTGCGTGCCGACTGTCGACCGCCGAACATCGTCAGCAGCCAGGGCGCGGCCGCATCGAGCGCCGGCGACATCGCCATGCCCGCCAGGACTTCCGTAGGCAGGAGCACGAAGAGCACCACCACGTAGGTGAGCTTCTGGATGACGTTGTAGCGCTTGGCTTCGTCGCCTAGCGGGAAGCGCAGGGTGAGGTGCTCCAGGATCGACGCCCCGAAATGGCGGATCTGGTCCCGTGACGGGATCACCCGGAATCGTAACTGCCCGCTGACGAGGCCATACAGCAGATAGGCGAGCCCATTCAGGACGAAGACCCAGGCGGAGAAGAAGTGCCAGCTACGTCCGCCGGTGAGGTCCTGCTCGCTCGGCAGGGTGAGCCAAGGCGGGAAACCGCGGTCGGCCGGAGCGCCGTTGGCGGCCGTCGACGAACCCAGCACGCCGGTGGTGTCGAAGGGGTGCCCCATCACCGTGGTCACGCCCCTGGGCGGGTCATCCTCGGTCGCGGACATGGACAGGAACGGCGTGTCGAAGGTGGAGACCTTGCCCCAGTACAGGGCGGGATGAGCGTTGAAGATCTGCAGGCCGCTCATCAGCAGCACCAATAGGCAGACCGCGTTGACCCAGTGCGTGACCCGGATGACCACGGGGTGGCGGAACATCCAGCGGCGGCGCTCGACCTCGGCAAGATCGGGTGCCGAGCGCGTCAGGTAGGTGCGGGGCAAGCGGCTTTCTCCAGGAACGAACGGCCGTGGGAGGCCCCTGATCGGAGCCTCCCACCCAGGCGAGTGGCGCAGGTCACATGCCGCGGTTCATCATCCGCTTCTTCATCATGCGCCTTTTCATCATGCGCTTCTTCATCATCATCCGGTCACCCCTCATCATGCGGACCTGGGTGATCTCGGATTGGCCTGACTGAAGGCCGTTCACGGCCATGGGGGCGGCGGAAGCCGAGCCGGCGCCGAAGGCGATGCCTCCCAAAAGGGTCATGGCGGACAAGGCGAACGTGATCTTTGTCATGGATATCTCCTAAGCGAGGTTGGATTGCGAGTTCGACAGGACAGAAAGACGAAGTGCCTAAGATAAGTTCCTAAACAAAATCAAAAAATACTATCATATGATCACATCAGATAAAGCTTCTACGTGCGCTGGAACCGCAGTCCCACGCCTTGTCCCAGTTGGAACTTTGAGGCATGTACGGAACGACCGCCGAATAGGTTTCAGAAATTCGGATCAGCCTTCACTTGCCCGATGTGATGTGGCTGATGACTTAAAGACCGGCGCCATATTCCGGGACAGGGGCGTCGCGTGGACGTTCCCGGTCGCAAGACGGCATCCAGCGTCTAGGCATTTCGGTCCCAAGGTCATTGGCACCAACAAAAGCGCACAGCGGGTAGCCGAGGCGTCGGCATCGGTGGCGCCGGCTCGAAGGCCAGGCGCGTGGGGATCACCGCCTAAACCGTCAGCCCGACAGGTGGTCGACGGGCACGCCGATCCGCACTTTCAGGCCGCGACGCTGCCACGAATGCGAGATCGTGCCTTCGAGGTGCCCGCCGATGCATCTCTGCGCCAGCGTGGATCCGAAGCCGACGTGCTTGGGAACGCTGGAGATGGATGGGCCACCTCGCTCGGTCCAGATGAGTTGCATCTCGCCGTCCTGCTCCCGGCAGGTGATGAAGATCGTTCCGTTTGCCGTGGACAAAGCGCCGTGCTTGATGGCGTTGGTCGAGAGTTCATGGACGATCAGGGCCAGGCACGTCACCGTCTGGCACCCGATGACCGGATTGTATGACTGGAGAAACCGAAATCGGCGGCGCGCCGGTCGGGCGGTCTCGTAGGGCTCAAGCAAGCTGCGGAGGAGGTTCTGCAGGGTCTGGCGCGGTTGACCTTCCGCCGCGTCCGTAACGGGCGCGTGCAGGTAGAGTAGGCCCCGGTCCAGCGCCGATAGCCGCTCCCTCAAGGCACGGGCATAGGGCTGTACGGACGGCTCGCTGCGGGCGGATACCGTCACGAGCCCATTGACGAGTGCGAACACGTTCTTGAGCCGATGGCTCATCTCCAAGCTGCGAAGGTCGCGGTCCTCCTCCGCACGCTTCATCCACGTTAGGTCGCGGGACACGGCGTAAAAGCCTATCGGGGCCGCTTGGGCATCGATCAGCTCCGATACCGCAACATCCCAGTACCTGCTTTCACCTCGCCCGTTCGGACGCCAGCCACCGAATGCCGCCGTGCCGATGGATCTTGCCTGACCGAGCGCGGTCGCGACCGCGGCGTGTGCCTCGACTGGCCATCCGTCGACCCAAGGCTCGCCCTCGTTCTCTGCGGTGTTTTTGCTGCGGAGGAGACGAAGCGCCATCGGGTTGGCGTACTGAAGGTTGCCGTTGGCATCCAGCACTTCGATGCAATCCGGACTCGCATCGATGAAACCGCGTCCAGGCCCTTCCCCAGTGAGAGGATGGCTCGCGGTAAGTGCCGGGAGGCTTTCGGAGACAGGTTCGAAGCCTGGGCCGGACGCTGACCAACGGCGCAAGACGTTGATCGGCCAAAGCCCGCCGAGACCTATGGCCGGATCGCGTTCGATGCCATTGCTCACGGTTCACCCCGGGTTCCTGAAACGCCGCAGGCACGTATGTGCAGACGAAAGCCTAGCTCAACCCCGCAAATGCAATGTCGTCATATGATGGGTTTCATCAACATAACTTGATTGGCTGATAATATTCAGCAATCCCCAATGCGAATTTACAGCAGGTGCGAGGCAACTGATCAATTTGATGAAAATTACTGCATCGTGGCAGGCTGCGTTCAAAAGCTTGCTGGCCTCGGCCTGCTGGCCGGCCAATGTCTCCGGGTTGCAGGCGCCTGAACTATCCGGACGGGGCAGGACGCTTTGGGTGTGTGGCTCCTCCGACGGTTGATCGCGCCATGGCGGGGACCTTCAATGGTGCGTAGCCTTTCGGAGCACTCGCGAGAGGTCGTTGACCGAGTAGGGCTTGCGCAGGAGCTCGAAGCCGTGTCGCCCGTCCTCGGCCAGCACGTGGCTGTACCCGCTGGTCAGGATGACCGGTGTCCCATGGTGGAGCCGCCGGATCTCCCGCGCCAGTTCGACCCCGTTCATGCCCGGCATCACCACGTCCGAGAACACCACGTCAAAGGCTTGGCGGTCGCCGGCCAGTAGCTCTAACGCTTCGTGCGCGCTTGCGGCCCAGATCGTTTCGTAGCCAAGATCCTGCAGCAACTGGGTCGCGAAGGCCCCGACCTCGATGTTGTCCTCGACTAGGAGGACGCGTCGCCCACCGCCGCCTTCCGGGAACTCCGCTCTCTTGTCCTGCTGCCGGTCCGCTTCTCCATCGGCGTCGCCTTCGACCTGGGGAAGGTAGAGGGTGAAGGTCGTGCCCGTTCCGACTTCGCTCTCGACCTCGATGTTGCCGCCCGATTGCTTGGCAAAGCCGAACACCTGGGACAGGCCGAGACCGGTTCCCTTGCCGACTTCCTTGGTCGTGAAGAACGGCTCGAAGATGGAGGAGAGCTTGTCCCGGGGGATGCCGCTGCCGGTGTCACGCATGCTGACCGCCACGAACTGAGCGGCACTGTAGCCGTGACCGCGGATCTGCGGCATCGGCGCGCCGCAATGGACGCTCAGAGCCAGCACGCCCTCGCCTTCCATGGCGTCGCGTGCGTTGACGGCCAGGTTCACCAGCGCCGTCTCGAACTGGCTGACGTCCGCCTCGACGTGGCAGGGCTCGTGGTGCATCTGCCGTTCGATCCGGATGCGTCCACCGACGATGGTGCCGAGCATGTCGGTGACCCGATGCACCCGGTCGTTCACGTCGAAGATCTCGGGCGTGAGCGACTGCCGGCGTGCGAATGCGAGGAGTTGCCCGGTCAGCTTGGAGGCCCGGTCGACGGTGTCCGAGATGGCGCCGACGTAGCGGGCCCGACGCTCCTCCGGGAGGTTGGGCTTACCCAACAGTTCGGTCGACGACTTGATGATGGTCAGCAGGTTGTTGAAATCGTGCGCGACGCCTCCGGTCAGTTGGCCGACGGCCTCCATCTTCTGCGACTGCCTCAAGGCCTCCTCGGCCTGCATCAGCTCGCGGGTGCGTTCGAAGACCTGCCCCTCCAGGCTGTTCTCGCTGGCGCGCAGGACTGCCTCGTCCTCCAGGCGCGCCCGCGCGGTGGAAAGGAAGTGGGCGATGGTGGCGAAGAAGGCGAGCGACTCCCCTTCGAACTCGGACAGGGTGGTCGAGGCGAACGAGATGACGCCGGACAGCCGGCCGTGGTTGAGTAGGGGGTAACCCGCGAACGCGGTCAGACCCGCCCCGCGGGCCATGGTATGGCGCGGTTCGGCGCTCGCCTGGATATGGCCGAGCACGAAGGGCCTGCGCGTCCGGGCCACGATCCCGCACAGCGGCAGGTCGCAGGACACGTCGCTGAGGATGGCCCGGAACTCGGGCCCGAGGCCGATGGACTGGGTCAGCGCGATGCGCTCGCCGTCGCCGCGCGCCTCGTAGATGAAGGTTGGTCGAAGCCGAGGGACTCGGCCCCCGCTTCCAGGATCGGGCGGACCGCCGCGTCCGGGTCGGCGGCGGACAGGAGCTCGGCGGCCGCGCGCGCCAGCAGGTTCAGGCGTTCGGACCGGCGCCGCTCCTCGGTGCGGTTCCGCAGGATCTTGAGGTAGCCCACGTGGGCGCCGTCCTCGGAAGTGAGCGGCATCATCTCGCCAAGCGCCCAGAACCGCGTTCCGTCCTTGCGCAGGTGCCAGCGCTCGTCGTTGCCACGCCCCTCTTCCCGTGCTTCCGTCATCTCGTGGTCCGGGCGTCCCGCCGCCCGGTCCTCCGGCGTGAAGAACAGGTCGGCGGCCCGGCCCAGGACCTCGGCCTCCGTCCAGCCGAGGATGGCCTCCGCGCCCCCGGTCCAGCCGGTGATGTTGCCGCTTAGGTCGGTGGTGACGATGGCGTAATCGACCGCGCTGGAGAGGATCTGCCGCTGGCGCGCCTCCCCGGCCCGGCGCTCCCGCAACGCCTCGTCGCGCTCGCGTAGGGCCCGGCGCAGCGCGAACTGGGCCATCACCTGGCGGGCGAGCGCCTGCAGGGCCTCGATCCGGCTCGCCTCAAGACCGGCGGGACGTGCCACTTGGTCAAGCACGCACAGGGTGCCGAGCGCGAGGCCGTCGGATGTCAGCAAAGGAACGCCGGCATAGAAGCGCACGCCGCCCCCGATGGTGGCGGGATTGCGGGCGTAAGCCGGATCGGACAACGTGTCCGGGATGACGAGAGGCCCCGCGGCCTGCACCACGAGCGGGCAGAAGCCCGATTCGAGCGGGGCGCTCTCCGCCCCGTCGTAGCCCGAATGTGCCTTGAAGAACTGGCGCACGTCGTCCACGAGGGTGATCAGGGACACCGGTGCGTCGCAGATGCGGGCCGCGAGCCGGACGATGTCGTCGAGATCGTCCTCGGGCAGCGTGTCGAGGACGGCGTAGCCCATCAGCGCCGCGAGCCTGCATGCCTCGCCGACGGCGGAGCCGCCGACCGCTTCCTCAGGCACCTGCAGTTCTTCGATGGTGCTGTGCTGTCGCAATGGCGCGTTCCGTTCGAGATGATGGCGGTCGGGTCAGGGTCGGCCGAACAAGATGTCATCTTCGAAGCCGGGCTTCGGCAGCGTGTCATGGGACGGTTTTCTGAGGTGAGGCCATGATCCGGTGCAGCACCCGGCCGATCTGCGCCGCCGAATACGGCTTGTGCAGGAGTTCGAAGCCGTGGCTGTCCTCGCTCGCCAGGACGTGGCTGTAGCCCGAGGCCAGCACCACCGGAAGATCGGGCAGGCGCACGAGCAACGCCTTGGCGAGCTCCAGGCCGCCCATGCCGGGCATGACGACGTCGGAGAAGACCGCCGCGAACCCAGCTCCGTCCAGGCCGAGCCGTTCGAGCGCCGCCTCGGCGTTGACCGCCCACTCGGGCGCGTAGCCGAGGTCCTCCAGGATCTGGGTGGCGAAGCGGCCGACCTCCAGGTTGTCCTCCACGACGAGGACGCGCTGGCCGTCGCCTCCCAGGATCAGACCGGCCTCGGGATCGGCCGGCGGTGCCTCGACCACGCCGCACGAGACTTCCGGCAGGTAGAGGGTGAAGGCCGTGCCGCGGCCAACTTCGCTCGTGACCTCGACGTCCCCGCCCGATTGCTTGGTGAAGCCGAACACCTGGGACAGGCCGAGCCCGGTGCCGCGACCGACCTCCTTCGTCGTGAAGAACGGCTCGAAGATGCGGGCGAGGACATCCTCTGGGATGCCCGAACCGGTGTCTGTGAGCGAGATCGCGGCGAACGGCCCGCTCGACCCGGCATGGCCCCGGATGGACGGCATGACCTGCCCCGGCAGGACGCGCATCGTCAGGGTCCCGACCCCATCCATGGCGTCGCGGGCGTTCACGGCGATGTTGACCACCGCGGTCTCGAACTGGTTGACGTCGGCGCGCACCAGGACCGGCCCCCCGTCCGCCTCCACCTTCACGCGGATGCGGGCACCGGTGATGGTGTCGAGCATGTCGGCCACCGCGCGCAGGCGCTCGCCGACGTCGAACACCTCCGGTTTCAAGGATTGTCGGCGTGCGAAGGCGAGGAGTTGGCTCGTGAGCTTGGCAGCGCGGTCGACCGTATCGGAGACGGCGTCCATGTACCGCTTGCGCCTTTCCTCGGGCAGGTCCGGCCTGCGCAGGAAGTCGACGGACGAGCGGATGATGGTCAGCAGGTTGTTGAAGTCGTGGGCCACTCCGCCGGTCAATTGCCCGACCGCCTCCAGCTTCTGGGATTGCCGCAGGTCGAGCTCCATGCGCTCGCGCTCGGCCGCCTCGGCGAGCAGGCGGACGTTGGCCTGGGCGAGTTCGGCCGTCCGCTCGGCGACCTGGCTCTCCAGCGAGGCTCCGGCCTCGCGTAGCTGCTCGGCCTGCGCCTCCAGTTCGGCATGGAGCGCCACCACCCCCCGGTTCGTCTCGGCGAGTTCCCGGTTGAGGCGATGCGCCTCGTCCTCGCGTTCGGCGAGTTCGGCGAGGCTGCGCAGGAGCTCGCGGTTCTGCTCGCGCAGGGCGGCCGCCGGCTCCTCGGTCCGGGCGCGGGCGACGTCCTCGGCCAGGCTCGCCAGCCGCGGCCCGGAGAACGTCTCGGTGCCCGGCGGCAGTCTCTTGCCGAAGGTCACGACCGTACCGCGGCCGACCTCGGAAACGATGTCGAAGCGGTCCATCAGGCGTCGGGAGCCGGTGATGCCGATGCCCAGCCCGGTGGTCGAGCGGTACCGGCCTTCCAGAATGGCATCCAAGTCGGCGATGCCGGGGCCCTTGTCCACGATGCGGATGGCCAGCGACTGGCCCCCGCCCTCCTCGTCGAGCCCGTACTCGATCTTTCCGCCGCCGGCGTAGCCGTACGCATTGCGCGCGATCTCGGACACCGCCGTGGCGATGCGGGTCTGGTCCTGCACGCCGAAGCCGAGGCGCTCGGCCAACCGACGCACGCGCTGGCGAACCGTGACGATGTCGTCCTCATGCTCGACACGGGTCGTGAGCAGCGGCCGCCTCATGTTGCACCGCCGCGCGCGACGAGCACGGTGGCGTCGTCGCGGGCCCGTGCGAAGTCGCGATAGATCACCCCTGCCACGAGGGTCGGGTGAGCCTCGGCGAGCCCGGGATAGCCGTCGAGGGAATAGCCGGTGGCGATCCCGTCCGAGCAGAGCACGAACAGGTCCTGCGCCCGCATCGGGTATTCGAACGCCTGGATGCGGCGGGCGGCGTGCCCGGCCGTCCCGGCCAGGCTGACCGTGCGCTTGGCGCTCCCGCCATGGACCACGGCGCCCGCCACGTTGCCGAGGCCGGCGAACGAGAGCACGCCGGGTTCCCGCCCAAAACGCGCGACGGAGACGGCCCCGCCCCGGGTGTGTCCGAGGCCGGCATGCACGGCGGACAGGATCGCAGCCGGTGCATCGTCCTGGTGCCGTCGGAAGATGCGGACCGCCGCCTCGGATGCCTTCGCGGCCTCGGGTCCGTGGCCGAGTCCGTCCGCCACCATGACGGTCCAACCGTCGGCCCTCTCGCGGATGGCGTAGCCGTCGCCGTTGGCAACCTCGCCCTTCAACGCCACCGTGACGGCACCGTAGGTCGGCGGCGCGTCGGAGGGCACCTTCACGGTCGCGCGGACGGAGGAGAGGCGGGCCAGCACCGCGGTGCCCGCGCCGGGTCGCGAGGCGATGTCGAAGGCGTCGGAGAGGCGGCGAACCGCTCCCAAGCCCTCGCCCGCGCTGCCTCCTGTGGAGTGGCCGTCTCGCATGGCGCAACCGAGGTCCGAAAAACCGGGACCCTTATCGAGGGCGAGGACCTCGACGCCGGAGCCGGTTCCGTCCTCGTAGGTGCCGACGAGAACCTCGCCCGGCACGCCGTACTTGACGATGTTCGTCGCAAGTTCGGTCACGACGAGGGCCACTCGCCCGGCCGAGGTCTCGTCGAAGCCGATGGCTTGCGCGACGGCCACGGCCAGCCGTCGCGCCTCCGCCACCTGGCTCGCTTCCGTGACGGTGACCCGGTCCATGTTCATTTCCACCGGGCGATCATCACGCGCGTGCCGACGCCGGGGGTCGACGCGATGTGGAACTCGTTCGAGAGGCGTCTGGCTCCGCCCAGGCCCAGTCCCAGGCCGCCTCCAGAGGTGTAGTGGTCGGTCAGCGCCTGCTCGATGTCGGCGATGCCGGGGCCCTGGTCCTCGAAGGTGAGGCGCAGGCCCTTGCGCATCCCGGACTGCACCACCTCGGCGCGGACATCGCCGCCGCCGCCGTAGTCCAGGGTATTGCGGGCCAACTCGCTCGCAGCGGTGATGATCTTGGTCTGGTCGACGAGGCCGAGGCCGATCTCGACGGCGAGCGTCCGCACCCGCTGGCGAACGCGCACGACGTCGTCGCCGGAACGGATGGGCAGGGTCTCAGACCTCGTGACCGTCACGTTCGCTCCCGAAGCCGCCCTCGTCCTCGGAAAGGCGCGCCTGGATCAGGGCCATGCCCCGCTCGACGTTCAGGGCGGTCTTGATGCCGGTGAGTTCCAGCCCGAGTTCGACCAGCGTGATGGCAACCGCCGGGCGCATCCCCGCGACGACGGTCTCGGCGTCGAGGACGCGCGAGACGGCGGCGATGCTCACGAGCATGCGGCCGATGAAGGAATCGACGATCTCCAGCGCGGAGATCTCGATGAGCACGCCCCGCGCGCCGGTGCGCGCGATCATGGCCGTGAGGTCTTCCTCCAGCGCAAGCGCGAGGCGGTCGTGCATGTCGACCTGAATGGTGACGATGAGGGCGCCACCGAGCTTGAGGATGGGGATGCGGTCCATGGCCTCAGCGCCGCTCCTCGGCCACGGCCGCCTGCTGGCGAACCACCTTGCGGCCGGTCCGCCTCAGGGCGACCGCGAAGGCGTCGGCCAGGGTCGCCTTCGAGACGACGTTCAGCTCGACGCCGAGGTGAACCATGGTCTGCGCGATCTGCGGCCGGATGCCGGAGACGATGCAGTCGGCTCCCATGAGCCGAGCCGCCGCGACGGTCTTGAGCAGGTGCTGCGCCACCAGGGTGTCGACGGTCGGGACCCCGGTGATGTCGATGATGGCGATTTCGGCCTCCTCGTCGACGATGGCTTGGAGAAGGTTCTCCATGACCACCCCGGTTCGTGCGCTGTCGAGGGTGCCGATGAGCGGCAGGGCGAGAATGCCGTCCCAGAGCCGGACCACTGGGGTCGAGAGCTCGGCGATCTCCTGTCCCTGACGACCGATCACCTCCTCGCGGCTTGCCAGGAACACCTCCATGGTATGAAGGGAAAGCTGGTCGAGCACCTTGCCCATGGCCCAAATTCCCGACGCCAGGTTGGATGCGTCGGCCCCGCCGGTTCGCAGCAGCGCCTCGAAGAGCGGCTCCTTGAGGGAGAGCACGAAGTTGGCGGTGTCGGACGGCGTGAAGCCCTGGAGTGCCCGGGAGCGGGAGATGTCGGCGAGCGTCTCGCGCAGGGATGCATAGCCCTCTCCGTCCGCGTCGGCCCCGTCGGACCCGAGCGCATCGCGAAGCTGTCCGAGCACGGCCTTGGCCTGGGTCTGGAGCTCGGCCTCGCGGATGCGACCGCTTTGCAGCGAGGAGCCCTCCCGCAAGGATGCGAGCCAGCCGTCGAGGATCGCAGCCCCGTCGTCCGCGATGGTCCTGATCAGGACCTCGACACCATCCAAAGCCATCCAGCAGTCCCTTGCTCTCGTCTTGCGGCGTCTAACCCGCGCGTGTTGGCGCCGATAGGCGGCATCGCCCTGAGGCTGTGCCACTCGGGAAAGTTATCCCTGGCCCGGGCGCGGATGCCCGCGCTTGGTCATGCGGGCAAGCCCATGCATCCGACGCCCGTTTCCCCCGCCCGGCGTTTTAGGTTCCGGGAGAACACGACGGTCGGTGGATGGATAACCCGCGTCGGACGCGTTAGCACGGCGCGTAGACACTGTCATTCGTGCGTGGATCATTCAAGCCTGAAGGGAGGGGTCGATGACATCGCCGAAAGGACCCGGGCTGAAGCTGGACGACCAGATCTGCTTCGCCCTTTATGCAGCCACGAACGCGGTGGTGCGAGCATACCGCCCCCTGCTGGCCGAGGTGGGCCTGACCTACCCGCAGTACCTCGTCATGCTTGCGCTCTGGCAGGATGGCTCGATGGCGGGACACGACCTTGCCAAGCGCCTCCAGGTCGGGCCGAGCTCGGTCACCCCCCTCGTCGACAGGCTCGAAGCCGCCGGCTTCGTCGCGCGTGCGCGGACCGGCGACCGCCGAGTGGTGCTCGTGGCCCTGACGGAAGCCGGTCGGGAGCTGGAGGCCAAGGTCTCGGGCGCGCAGAAGTCCGTGGTGTGCCGCACCGGTCTCGCCGAAAGGGATCTCGCCGAATTGCGGCAGGAACTGAAGGACCTCACCGACCGCGTCTCCCGTCAGGAGGCCGATCCGCAGGAAGAGCCTCTCTGAGCAAGGCTCGTGGGGCGCTTACGCGCCAAGGCGAGGCGTGATCCAGGCGGACGGCCTCTTCTGCCATCACGAACCGGTTTCCTTACGTCATAGGACTCGCGCGCCCATCCTCTCCACAGCGTGGGCAGGCGTTTGTCCTGCTCATGCGGATGGCGGCGCAAGGAAATGGAAATGCCGAAACCTGCCGCGAGGGAAGCATAAGATACGACACCATCCGGCGTAGGGGGGGGGAGTCAGGGCAAGGGCAGCCGGATGGACACCCTAAGCCCGTCCGACGCGAATTCGACGGCCACCTCTGCGCCGGTCTGCACGGCGAAGACCTTGTTGAGCAGGCGGTGGCCGAAGCCCTCGCGCGTCGGGTACGCGGCGGGCGCACCGTCATGCTCGTTCCAATCCCACCGTAGTCCACGTCCGCTCGGTCCCTCCTCGACCCGCCAGGTCACCTCAAGCCGGCCGTTCGGGTCGGCCAGGGACCCATGCCGCAGGGCGTTGGTGGTCAGTTCGTGCAGGGCCATGCCGACCGGCACCGCGAGTTCCGACGGCAGCGGGACGCGAGGACCCGACAGGGCGAGGCGTCCACGCTCGTCGTAGGGGTCGAGCTCGGCCCGCAGCAGGCTCTCGAACGAGGTGGCCTGCGCCGTGCTCTCGGTGATCAGCGCATGCGTTCGGGCCAGCGACGCGATCCGGCCGGACAAGGCCCGGGTGAACTCGGGGATGGTGAGGGAGGAGCGCACCGTCGCGTTGAGCACGGCCTGGACCGTGGCGAGCGTGTTCTTCACCCGGTGGTGCAGCTCGCGCACCATCAGCGCCTGCCGATCCTCTGCCGCGCGCCGTCCCGTCACGTCGCGCTGGGCCGAGACCCAATGGGTGATGCGCCCGTCCGCCTCGCGCACCGGGGTGACCAGCCACTCGACCACGTAGGTGGAGCCGTCCTTGCGGTAGTTCACCGCCTCGCCCTGGACGGACTCTCCTCCCTCCAGGGCGGCACGCAGCTGGTCCAGCACGGCCCGCTCCGTCTCCGGACCCTGCAGGAACCGCGGGGACCGTCCCAGCACCTCACCGGCCTCGTAGCCGGTCAGCCGGGTGAAGGCAGGGTTGACGTATTCGATGCGGGGACCCGGCTCTTCGATGTCGGCCGAGGTGATGAGGATGGCCTCGCCGGAGGCTTCGACGGCCGCGCGCAGGAGCCTCAGGTCGACCGCGCCGGAACCATTCTCGTCTCGACCCACGGGAAACGCCACTCCGAACAAGACGGCCCAGCGCGGCCGGGGTCGTCCAGGCCCGCGCGAAGGTGCCTGTCGCTAACTTGCATCAACGGTCGAAGTTGCCTCGCCTCTCGCCCTCTCGCCCTGTCGCCCTGTCGCGCTGAAGGCTCGGCGTTTGTGATTGCTACTTCCAGGCACGTTCTACGTCGTTCACCAGCCCTGTAGCTCCCCCGGTGTTGACGAGCACTGTCAGGTGCGGGCGAGAAAGATGGCGAGGCGCTTCACTGGGAGGATTTCCCTATCGGAGTTTCGCCGGGCTGTAAGCCTGGAGCGGATTTGCGAGTGCCTTACGCGGGGCGCACCCGGAGGCCAACGATGACCTCCCCTGCGAACCTCTATAAGTCTGTTCCGGGCTGCACCCGGGAACGCCTGGGGTCCGGCCGCCCATACGACGTTGGACAGCCTCGACGTGGCCGTGACCGCCTGGTGAAGTTTGCCGTTGCAGCGGAGCTTTACGACGACTCGGTGTGTAGCGAGTAACGGATAACGTTACACGCTACAGGCATTGGCGAGGGCACTGTCCTTACTTGTGCCGCCGGCGTCTGAATGAGGGGCGTCCATGCCCATGCCCTTCGCGGGAAGGCACGATGAACGCCGCTCGTCAGATGGTGCCTGCCAGGAGCCAGGTCTTTGTGCGGTAAGATGACATGCCGTACATGCGTGACAGGTTCAGTGGCGACGGAAAGCTCGCGCCGTCCGATAATGACCGCTACCCCGGGATCGGGTGGACCAAGGTGCGTAGTGTGCTCGCAGACCGCCGTAGCCCGAGGTTCAGGCCTGGCTGGGTAGGCTCGCGAACCATCCTTTCGCGGTTTTCCTGAATAGGTCCGGCCGCGCCTTCATCCAGTCGCCGAGCTGTCCACCCGTCAGCCGGAGTTCCTGGCCCAGCCTTGGGGCCAGGCGTTTGGTGATTGCCGGCAAGGCCATCGGGAAGCCGTGCTCCTCCAGCAAGCCGTGGACATCGGCCATCACCCTGGCCTGGAAAGCCGCGCCCGCGTCAGCGGTCCGGGACGCCAGGTCGAAGGCGCCCTTGTCCTCGATGAGTCCGCCGGCTGGACCCGTGAAGCCACGCAGCCAATGGCGTAGCCATCCGGCTTCAAGCGGCATCTGCATCGCCGCGGCGCGTTTGCCGAACTCCTGCTGCAGGTGGAAGTGCAACTGGCTCGCATCGCACGGCCCATGGTCCGCAAGCAGTCCCTTGATCCGATTGGCTATGTCGGCGAGCAGGGCATCGGGATCCTGTGTCCTGGCGTCCTTCTCGTTCAACTCGGCCGCGACCGTGGTGATGGGGTCCAGGGGAGCAGCTTTCCGCGGGGTGGGGGCAATTGGTCCATGCTCGGCCTGGGGATCACCGCGGCCAGACTGCGCCCGGGCCAAGGCATCGTGGAGCCGGGTGACCTCCAGGCGCAAGCTTGCGATCTCCTCCTCCATCCGATCGGCGGCCAGGAGCACCTCGTCGCGGCCCTCCTGGGCCTTCTCGACGGCCCGCCCCTCGGCGTCCTTCAACGCCTTCGCTCTTGCTTGCTCCTTGGCTGCGCCTTCGGCCAGGATCATGCGGCCGAGATGGATCAAGGCGGTCTGGACGGTGTCGGGAAGCGTGGCCTCCCCTTCGATTCGCTTGAGGTACTCACGGTGCGCCTTCCACTCGGCGACGAGCGGCACGAGGCGCGTGTAGGAGCACTTGATGTCCTGGTCCTTGAGGTGCTTGCGGACCGTCGCGTTGGTGACGCGCACCTCGTTCCGGATCCCATCGGCGATCTCGAACACCTTCGCCTTGAACGCCTCTTCCGCTTCCGTCATGTCGCCAGCCCCTTCAGGGGAATGAGCATGCGTGCCATCCGGTAAAGGGGAGGTCACCGTCGGCCTCTCGCTCGGCCGACGATCCTGCCTGTGAAGGCCGTGTCCCTTGCCAGGCTCTCTGGCACCTTCATCCGGGGCCGGATCGGTGCCCGGGACAGGCGGCATGTACGTTCCCTATATCTTTCGCCATCTGGATCCGGCGGGCCGTGAGCACACGACGCCGGAGCTCTTTTGGCCGGGCATAACAACGTGCAGGGGGCCGGGAGATGACCGTCGGCACCGTATCGTCGCCAGAACCGTGCGGAAATCGGAAGCGCCGGTCGCGCTGACCGCCCGAATGGATTGGGTCGGCCTGAAGGTTCTGACGAGGCTCGAATTCGAGGGCGACTATTGGCGCCCGCTCCTCCCCGAAAACTTCACTCGCTGGCTGGACAGGGGGGCACGAAGCGACCAGCTTCTCTCCAGTCGGACATGGGAGGACTATCCCCTGCACGATTTCGAGCCCTCCGCGAAAAGCCCCCTTCCACCCGGATGCCGGCCATCGGGGCACGATCTTCGCGAGGCGCTCGAAGTCGCCCAGGCCTACGCCGACGAGAACATCATCGTCATCGACGACGTCGTCCATAAACGAGCGCCCCTGCCGGTCTGGCAGGTGGAGGATCTCACGCGGACGGGGCTCTACACGACCCGCCTCTCCCTCGTCATTCCCGGTTTCGAGGAATACTGGCCCTACCGCCCGTCGTATCCCGGGGCGGACACGACCTGGAGGCCTGACCCACCCGCCGGATGGTTGGCGGCGACCGATTTCGACATCGCCCTGGAGGCTTCCGCCGCGCTGTATGGACCCGCCCCGCTCCATGAACCGCAAAACCGCTCTTGGACCCGCGGCGGCCTCATCCGTCCGAAGCGCGATGACGACAGGGTCACCGTCCATCGCCCCCTGCTGGGCACCGACTTGGTGGAGGCTCGCTTCTCGCTTCGACTCTGCGAGAAGGTCCGCGAAGGCCTCGCCCTCCTGCCTCGTTGGGAAATCGGACCTCGATTGGAACGGGCAGCAAAGGCCCTGGAAGCCGCGGAGGAAAGGCTGTGGCTCGCCGAAGGGCACGAATCCCGCTGGGCCCTGGATGACGTGGCGCACGCCATGGAACGACTCCACGACCATGCGCGCCAGAACATGCGCTCGACGGACATCGACCTCGGCCCCCTCCGGGCGGCCATGCTGATCCGCGAGGCCCGCGCCATCTGGGAGCACCCAACTGGCACCAAGGCCATGAGGTTCGGCTGACCCATGAAGCCATACCGCAGCGGACCCGAAAAGCAGTTGCCCGGCAAAGTAAAGCGGTTGAGGAACGACCGATCCTTTAAACGTAACGGGTAATGTTACGCGTTACGTGGTTCCCGCCGAGTCACCCATTTTCGAGGAACCCAAGCTTTCCTGGGCCCTTCGGGAAAGTCCCCGTGGCAGACGTTCGGAGGAGGCTTGGAACCTCCCCCGGGGCTTTCAGGCGTGCATCCGCACCATCGCGTGCAGGAGGCGGAGGGAGGTCCCACCGGCCCGCGGAAGTTCACCCTCGTAGACACGGGCATCCCGGAAGCCCGTCGCCCACGGAACCTCCCGCAATGCCGAGGCGCCTTGATGATCCCTCAGGATCCGCCTTTCCAGATCGGCGATCACGGCATCGGACGGGGGTGTGAGGACGTAGCCGACGAGCATCGCGCAGGAGTGCCCTTCCGAATAAACGCCCGCGGCGTACTTGCCTACCCCAGAACGGATATAGTATCGCGACAGCCCCCAGCGTTTCGCCGCGACGCGTTTACATTCAATTCCGAAGTATCGCTTGTACTTGCCCAACTGGCCGTCGAACTTCACCATGAAGTCGATGCGTCCCTGGATCTTCAGGGGGCGTCTCCCGGGCCGGTTGAGAATGCCTTCCTGGAAAAACTCGAATCCCTCAAGCTGCAACCTCTCCTGGACGACCTGGAGCTCTTGATGGACCTGGATCGAGATCGTGTTCTCGTCGAAGGTGCCGGGCAAGGTCGCGAGAAGGCGGCGCGTCCGGCGCGCCGCCTGCACCAGAAGCTTCACCAGCATCACGATCTGGTCTTCCGAGATGCCGAGGCTGCCTTGGCCGGTCCGAGCATCCCCGACGGCGGGGAAACTCATCGCTCGCCCCCCGGCGCGTGATCCGCCAGGATGAGATCCCCGTCCTGCAGTCCGGACGCGACGGTCCAGTTACGCCGCTGGGCGGGCTTCACCACCGTGACCTGTTCCCCATCATAAATCCGGAGCGAACGCCGCTCCAGCAGGTACGGCGCGGGATTATGGACAAGCCTGCCCCGAAGGTCCGCGAAGATGGCATCCACTTCGCCCTCGTCCATCCCGACGACCGTGTCGCTGGGCGCACGACCAGGACGGATGCCGAACCGGACCGCCGCGAACCTGTCGAGCGGACCGTCGCCGCCCGGGCGGGGCATCGCCACCGAGGCCACCAAGTGACGGACGCCCGCGAACCGAAGCACGGCGTTGACCGTGCGGCACGTCGTGGAGGCATACCGGATCAGGTCCAAGCGACTGGGGACGGCTACGTCGTCCAGCCGGGATAGGGGCGTGTCGAGGAACGTCGAACGCCCGCGACGGACGCCGTCCACGACGAGGTCACGCTCGTCGGGTCTTAGGCCATAAAGCTTGGCCGCGAACGCGTCGAGCGCGGCGCAGCCATCCGTCGGCGCCGCTTCCAAGGCCGCACGAGCCTTCGCCTCAAGCGCGTCGGTCACGGAAATGGACGGCACCCGAAGGGCGCGCAGGTCCTGCAACAGGATGGAGGGACGTTCCATCCCCAGCGCACCGGCCCCGTACAGGAACTGGTAGCCCGGGATGGCGGAGTTCAGCAGGGCGCAAAGGACCGTCGCGAGCCGAACGTCGGCCTGCGCGAAGGAATACCCGTAGAAACCATGCGAGAACGCGGTGTCCTCCATTGCCAGCGTGGCGCTCGTGCGGCCTTCCTGGAGCGCCTTGCGGTGTGCCGACTTCGGGAAAAGCAAAAGCGGCGCGCGATAGAGGTCGCGGTCGCGCTCGAACAGGAGCTCGGAGATCTTCCGGTCGTTCAGGCTTGGCAGGTGGACCCCATCGAGGGACAGCGGGACGTAGTCGCGCGGGAAGATGGCGGGAAGGGTGGCGATCTCCTGCGAGATCGGCTTCGGCTTGTTGCGTGCCTTGCCCTCGACCTGGAAGCCCTGCCCGGAACGGGCGCCCGCCGCCTTCATCACCTCTTCCAGTGTCCCGAGACCCGTTTCCAGGCGCTCCATGATCCGGACGTCGCGCGGCGTTCCCAACATCGCGGCCTTGAGGACCGAGGGTGCGGCCAGGACACGCTCCTTCTCCACGACGGCCACGTCCGCGGACGAAAGGGCGAGCGCGCCGCTTCTCGCGAAATCAGGGGTCCAGGGAAACGTGCCGACCAGCATCCGGTCGGCGTCCGGCAGGTTCCCGCAGTTCGCACACAGGAGCAAGCCGGGGGATTGCGCCCCCGCGAAAAGGCCCTCGTGCCGGAGGGGCGAAAGGTTCAACAGCGCAAGCCGGTCGAGGCCGTGCACCACGCGGTCGCGAAAGGAAGCCGCTTCCCCGGATCGGGATAGGAACGGCGACGCCTTGAGGTACATCGCGATCCGGCCCGACCGCCCCACCACCGCCATTGCGGAGAGGAGGAAACGATGGTCGGGTGCGCGCCGGGTACCTTCCTCCTTGGGCACGCGCTTGCGGGGCGGATCCGCCGTCCGCGGGACCGTCACGTGCGTCCAGGGCGGGTTGCCGACGATGGCCTCGATGCCGAGGCCGCCGGCCAACGTCCGGGCCTTCTCGGAGAGGAAATCAAGCTCGTGGAGCGTCAGGCCGATCAGGCATTCGAAACGCATCGTCTCGCCGGGGCCGGCCTCGGTCTCCAGCTCCAGCGCGGCAAGGTATAGGCTGAAGGCGGCGATGCGCAGCGCCGCCCGCTGGACGTCTATCCCGTGCACCTGACGGTAGAGGACCTCCCGCACCAGGCTCCTCGGCCTCGGCCCGTTCCCGCACCGCTTCCACACCAACCGCCGAAGCGACTGGACGAGGAAGAGGCCCGAGCCGCAGGTCGGGTCCAGGATGCGGGCGTCGGATCCCAACCCCTCGAAGATCGGATCAAGCGCCATGTGCACGAGTTCGACCGGCGTGTAGTGAAGGCCCAATCCCTTCGCCATGTCGGCGGCCGCACGCCGAGCGAAGGCCTCGTAGACCGAGCTGATCAACTCGATGGGCAGGGTATCGAACCTGAACCGGAATAGGCGCAGTTGCCCCCTGCCTTCCTCGGTCAGCACCGTGCCCCGGACGAAGTCCTCCAGCAGGCCGAGGTGGCCGTCCAGGAGCCCCTCTCCGATACCGGGCGGGAAGACGTCACCGTTGAAGGTGACGTGCAGCCATTCGAAAAGCGCTGAGGCCCTGGGACGCGAACGGAAGATCTCGCCAAGGTCGGGAACAAGATCCTCGGGGAGGAACGGCTGGGCCAGCCCTCGATCCATCAGGTAACTGGCGAACAAGGTGCAGGTGACGAGTTCCTGGCATCGGGACCTGGCCAGCGCCAAGGCATCGTGACCGCCGTCAGGCGCCGAAACCGCGACGAGACGGTCTTCCAGGGCCCGGATCTCTTCCAGCAGCACGCGGTCGACCTTGCCGCTGCGGTCGATGCCCTTGCCGAGGTCCGATGCCCAGAACGCGCCCGTGTCCAAGGAGAACCGCCCACACGCCTCTTCCAGGCCGTCCATCTCGGCGGGAACGTCGAGGCCGTAAGTTCGGATCGGCCGCAGGTCCGCCTCGGTCCTGGCCGCGCGGAACGCATCGTAGACCCGGACCTCCACCGGCGTGACGATCCAGAGCAGCGGCGCGAGGCCCAGGTTCCAGGCGCGCTCGTGCCAGCGGGCGAAGCAATCCCCGTCCGTGGCCGTGGCCGCCTTCACGATGAGCTTGGGGCCGTCGCCGGTCTCGTATATCGCATCCGCCGACAATCCGGCGCGTTCTGAAAAGGCGGCTTCGAGGTGGTGGTTGTCGGCATTGCCGCCGCGACGAAGCCCGGCGACGTCACCTGCCGACCCGACGAAGCCGGTGCGCAAGAGGACGCGTTCGAGGACGTCGCTCACGACACCGCCTCAAGCGCGCGACGCATGTCCGTTCCATGCGTCGCCGCGAGCCTCTCGAACAACGCGTGGCGCTCGCGTGCGTCAAGCCCGCCGATGCGCCGGGCCAGGCCGTCGCGGCGCCGGCGGATGCGCTCCCGCTCCCGGAAATCCGCGCCGATATAGGCGTGGTCGTGCAGCGCCGCCGGCTCGGGATAGTTCAGCCATGCGACCTCCACCCGGGGACCGACATGACTGTCGCCTGGGAACTCGACCGAGCGCCAGCCCGCCAGCATGCGGTCGTAGAGTTCCGACCGATATCCACTCACGATGACCGCGCAGGGAAGGCCAAGCAGGACTTCGAGGAGCTCGACGTGCTGCTCGGGGGTGTGATCGTGCCGATAGACCCGCGCACGCCGCCGGGTCTGCGGCAGGTACGGCGGATCCGAGTAGACCAGCTCCGAGCCCGTGAAGGGGAACGTCCGCAGGAACTCAAGGGCATCGCCGTTCAGCAACTCGAACGACAGGCTCCCACGCTCGCGCCAGCGCGCGACCACGGACGGATCGAGCTCGATACCGATGCTGCGAGCCGACGGACGCTTGTGCCGCATCACGGCGCCGCCTCCCAGATGCGTCTCGACGTACGTGTCATGCGGCTTCATGAGCGAGAGGATGTGTCTGTAGCAACGGCCCTTGCCGCCCGGGTAGCGCATGACCAAACATCGCTGTTTTTCGCGATGCAGTCAACGAATCGGGCCGCGGAGCCATTATGCCCGCCAACCCGGAAAGGCACCGCATGCCCTGGCCCGCAAACACCTGACCGCCACGCCACTTCGGATGAGCCAGGTAGCGCTCGACCTGCGTCGGGGGGCGCTTCAGTCCCGCCGAGGACCGGTCCATCGTCGTGAGGTGCATCCCGGGATGAGAGACGGGTGGGTCCCTGTCGGACGCCGATGCCGGCCCCTTCGCTGGTCGGCCGAGGCCGACCACGCGTTTCAAGGCAGGCCGATCAGACGCCCCAGATATCCGACGAATGCCGTGAAACGGTCGGGCTCCGCAACGGCGAACAGGTAGATCGCCGCCGCGACGTACAGGGTCGCGACCACCGGCAGCGCGATCCAATAGACGCATCGGCCCTTGGCAATCGGCCGTTCCACCAGCCTGGCCCACTCCGCCTTCGAGACGAAGGCGTAGAGCTTCACGCGCCATTCCTTCCGGGCTTGGTCCGCGAGGCTGTTGAACCGCCAATTCGAGAGGATGGTGATGCCGAGGCTGACGAGCAGCAGGACCGCCGTGGCCAACGTGACCCAACGCAGCACCTCAGCCGTCGCGATCTGCGGCGCGGTTGGCGACTTGAGCGCGAGGACGACGCCCGCGAGCGCGAGGTCGCGCCAGAGGGACGACAGAAGGTCCCGCGTCGCGGATTGCGCGCGGCCCACTTCGTCCTGAAGGCTCTTGCGCAGGTCACCCAGTGACTTGAGTGCATCCTTGCTCTGGTCCTGGAGATGGAAGGCATAAGCCTCCTTGGCGCTCGTCAGGCTTGCCGCGAGGGCCGGCAGCAACCCGGCGGGCCACTGAGTGCCTTCCCTCCAATCCATCGACAGGTGGTTGTTCAGGAACTGAAACCGCGCCTCCGCCTCGCGCTTCGACGCGTAGACCCACGTCGCCGCCTCCGTGAGGGGATCGAAGACCTTGGCGGGCCATTCCGGGTCGCCATACAGACCGATGGCGATGGGCGTCGACCTCGGTCCCTTGAGGACCACCTTGTCGTCGCCGTCCACCGTCCGGATCTCGTTCGGCAGCGCGTAGGCCAGGCGCTCGACCGCCGCGGCACGCCATGTCGCGAATACGCTGGAGCCCTTGGAGGGCGCATCCCGCAGCAGCCACGGGCCGATGTCGGAAGGCGTCCGTTTCTGCGTCAGGTCCCGCACCAGCTTGAGGGGACGCTCCGGGGCCTCGGCGTTCGTGGGAGGGGTCCGCGTGCCGTCCCATGGCGAAACGGCGACGGTGAACGAGGAGAATGGCTCGAACGACGCTGCGATCCAGATGGCGACGGGCGCGGCGACTAGGGCGTCGTTCAGGGAAACGGCAAACCCCTTCTCCGTCAGGAACCAGCACCAATCCGCGTTCCGTTCCTTGGTCAGGACCACCTGAAGCACGTCGTTCGCGATTTCGTCGAACGTCGTCGCGGGATCGACCGGGCCGTAGGCCTTCGCGTAGACCTTCAGCGTCCCGAACCCGCCATCGGCGGCGAGGCGCGACAAGGACCCTAGCCGGACGAGCATGTCAGCGTCCGCGCATCGCGTGTCCGTCACGCGCCACGTCGTCAGGTTCTCCGACGACGCGGCTCCCCCGTGGGCCGAGAGCTCACCCGCGAGACGCGTGAGTGCCTCGATGAAGGGAATGGTCACTTCAGCACGACGGATCTGGTGCGAATCGTGATCACGTAGTCGTCCCCATCCTTCACCTTCTCGAACGTCCCGGCCGCCGCCTCGGGAACCGTGATCTCGATGCCTTCCGAGGTCCTGAACTTCTGGGGACCCGCGCTGGCCAGCGCTTCCCGGTTGAACCGGAAGGACTGCCCATCGAGGCCGGCGGCCGCCAAATTCTCGTCGAAGGTGTCCTTGATCTGCGCGGAGCCATGTTCCCCGAACATGTCGCCGAAGAGCTGGTCCTGCTCGAATTCCAGGCGCCGGAGGGCGATGCTGTCCAGCTTCTGCCTCCAGCCCGTCGCGATGTCCTCGGGAAGTTCTTCGAGGTGCGCCTGCACCGTCCTGAGCAGCGATTTCGTCAAAAGCGTCGTCATCTCGGCGTCGCTATGCGTCCGTGCGACCTGGAGGAAGTCCCGGAAGAAATCGGTGATGCCAGAGCGCTTGCTATGGTCGATGACGACCAATTCGCCCCCCGCCTCGTTGAGCTCGATCAACGCGGATTTCTGCAGAGCCTTCTTGTTCTCCGTCAGCGGTTTGGCCACCGCCGTCAGAACGGCGACCGCATCCCGTTCGACGATGCCGAGCACGCGGTCCCCGTAGTCGTACTTGATCAGCGAATAGAGCCGCCGACCGTTCGTCACCAATGACAGCACGATGAGGATGCCCTGCTTGAAACGGTCGTCCTCGATGTGGAAAGCGGTCGCCAGCGCCTTGGACACGGCCACGAACGCGGATGGATCGGCGTCGATGGCCCGCAGTCCCGCCATGGTCGTCGAACGCTCCTCGAACGTGAAGCGATTGCCTTTCAGGGTGTCGATGACGCGCCCCACGAAGAAGGCTTCGAAATCCCCGATGGGCACCTCGTCGAAGAGGGTGGGGTCCGGTTGCCCATGGTGCACGGCATGGAAGATGAAATTCTCGACGCGCAGCGCGTCCTTCTCAGCCACCGTCAGAACCGGCATGCCCGCACCGTCCCCCAGTACCGCCCGGCAACCTTTCGGCGATCCAGGTTCGTCGTTTGTTCCACCATAGCAGGACCGGCTGGGGTTTCCACCGAAGACTTGCCTCGCGGCATCCTGCCGGCACCACGTCCGCATGCCGGTGGCATGGAGCGCGTATCGGTTCGCGACACCCGTTACGGCGGTCACGCCCGCGCATGCCTAGGAGTACCTGTCTCGCGCGCCATGCGTGGTTAACCACGTTGAAGGTTGGGCTCTGGACAAAGGCCCGTCCGGCGCCGATTTTCCCGATTCCTCAGCCGTACCGGTGTGTCATGACCGCCACTCGCAAACGCGTCGTCGCCGTCGCCCTCTTGCAGTCTTAACGGACTTCCCGGCCGGATCCCCGTGATCCCGTCGTCCGGGAGGTCGATCCCCTTGGATCCTTCCCGATGACACTTCTCCGAGCCCCCTTCCGAAAAGCGTCGGCCTGACCGGAAATCCGGTCGCAGGGCTCGTCGTGCATCGGCACGTCCGGCCTCCGTTGGCGCACGCCTCGCGCCACCACGATACCGCCAGCAGGGTCTGATCCCACGCACTCTGTGCGACGGGCCGACCCGCTTTGGGGGCCGCCATGACACATGCCACCGATGCCGACACCTTCCTCGCCTTCCCCGAGATCGATGACGCCCAGCCCGCCGATCAGGAGGACGGCGGTCACGAGGCGGTGGGCGCCCCTCCCACAAAGTCCTTGGCCGTCCTGCTGCTGCAGGAATGCATGACGTCGGCGCAGCGCCGCCGGATACGCACGGACCATTCCCTCTGCGTCGTCGTTCAGGCTCCATCCCCGGCGTGGGTCGAGCCGCTGGGCGTCGCGCTTCGGGCCCTGGGCGCATGGCAGACGGTCGACTTGAGGGACGGAACGGCACGCCACAAGCGCAAGCCCGAGGACGGCAACATCGAGATTGCCGCAGCCCTGGCCGTCGGCCGGAGGGTCGTGGGCATCTCCCATGCCCCCGATACGATGCTGCCGAGAAGCATGCTGACGGGTGCCGACTTGCGCATTGTCGTCGGGCATCCAACCGACCGCGTCGTTCGCCGCGCCATCCGGGCCGCGACCGGAACGATGCCCCGTGCGGTGCCACCCGGCTTCGCGGCGGGCCTGGATTTTTCCGAGCTCGCGGCCTGCATCCGCGTCGGGGGCACGCCCGCCGATGCGGTCGGCAGGCTGAGGCGTGCCGCCCAATCTCGCCTGGCGCTCGATCCCACGCTCCGCGACCAGCCCGACGTCCTGGAGATGCATGGCTTCGGTCGAGCCAGGGATTGGGCTGAATGCCTCCTCGCCGACCTCAAGGAGTTTCGGGCCGGGCGGCTGGGTTTCAGCGCGCTTTCAAGAACCCTGACCGTCTGCTCGGAACCCGGCCTCGGCAAGACAAGCTGGGTCAGGAGCCTGGCCGCCAGTGCCGGCACCTCCCTGATCGTCCTATCGCTCGGAACGGTTTTCGCGGGCGGCGGGGGCGGGTACCTGGGTGATATCGCGGCACGGATCTCGAAGGGCTTTGCCGATGCAAAGGCTGTCGGTGGACCGGTGATACTGTATCTCGATGAAATCGACAGTTTACCTAGTCGGGAAAATCTCGATCCTAGACATCGTGACTATTGGCTTCCATTGATTACGCTTTTCCTGATGGAGGTTGAAACCGCGGTTTGCTCTCCGGACTCCCGCGTCATCGTGATCGCCGCCACCAATTACATCCATCAGGTCGACCCCGCCCTGCTCCGGGCCGGTCGGATCCATCCCACGATCCATATCCCGCGCCCGGACACGACGGCGCTGGCCGGCATCCTCCGCCAGCATCTGGGTCCCGACTTGGATGGGCTCGACCTTGCCGGCATCGCCGCCCTGGCTTCCGGTTGCACCGGTGCCGACGTGATGGCCTGGGTCCGGGATGCCCGCCGGATCGCCCGCACCGCAGGCAGGGCGATGATCCCGGCGGACCTCGTCTCCCTGATCGCGCCTCCTGACCCCCGCCCGGACAGCGTCCTATGGCGAACGGCCGTCCACGAGGCTGGTCACGCTGTCGGGGTTTGGGCGCAGAACACCTTCGAAGTCACCTTGGTCTCGATCCTGGCCAGCGACCAGCGCGGCGGGCGCACCGAGACCAGGGCTTCGTACTCGGATGCCCGGAGCCGGGCCGAGATCGAGGCCATCGCCGTCTCAGCGCTCGCCGGGCGGGCGGCCGAGGTCACGCTTGGGCTCGAACTCAACACCGGCGCGACCGACGACCTGCGCATCGCGACGCAGGCCATTGCCAGCCTTCATGCCGCTCACGGTCTGGGCGGGAGCCTCGTGCATCGCGGGGGCATCGAGGATACCGCGCAGGTTCTGATGATGGATCCCACCCTCCGGCGCGAGGTCGGCCAGGAGCTCGACGCACTCTACGGCCGCGCGCTCAGGCTCATGGAGGAGCACTGGGACCTCGTCCATCGCGTGGCGACGGCCTTGTTGACGGCACGGCAACTCGATGCGGCGGCCTTCGAGGCCATCGTCGGGCCCAGGCCTGCCTCGGTCGCGGGGGACATCCGTCATGGATGAGGGAACGCTGGATCTCCTCGCCCGGCTGGTCACCGTGCGTCGCGAGCTGGGGGAGGTCGTCTACCAGGACGCCCTGGAGCGCGCCGTCATCGGCGTCGGCGTGGCGGCCCACATCGAGGCCGAAAGGGTGGCTTTGCGCCATGCCCGCGTCCATCCCGAGGGCAACGTCGTCCGGCTCCCGCGGCGGCACGTCAGTCTTGAAGGCGCCAGTGGCGGCGGTGACGGCCCCTGCGCATGACCGAAATCCAGGGACGCACGCCCATCTGGGGCGCCAAAAGATGAGTCGGAGCAGAATCTTACGCGAAGTCTGTGGAAAACTTGGTCGCGTGAAATTCTGAAGTCCGACCAGCTGACGCAGGCCGGCAAGCCCTTGAGATTCAGCTGCAATCCGGGCTCCAGGACAACGGGCCACATCTAGGACGATATTGATATTATAGGTAATCATGCCGGAATGGCTGGATGCAAGGATCAGCTATTCAATCCTTTCAGCCGTTGAAAACAAAAGGGTTTTCGGAATGCGTCGGTTTCATCGGCAAAAACCCTGGCCTGGACGACATTCCTGAATTCGGGGATGTTCGGGACGCCAAGGGGCCAGGGAATACCGGCCCGGTCGGCACGGATGCGCACCCACGGCGGGTCGTCGGAAAACCGGGGAATGGAATGAAGAAAACGCACTGCTGAACGAGAACGGGCGCCCTGGGGGGCAAACCCCAAAGCGCCCGAAATCCCGACGTCGTCCCGCAAGCGCCCACGAAGCCACAGCGGAGGCGACGTCACCATCGCCGACCTTCCGGTCGGCAACCGAGACCCGTGAGTGCCGGGTCACGGAGCGATCGTGCACGGCTGCATCACGAAAGCAAGCCTCCGTGCCGCGCTCCGCCTGACCTCGGCCTCACCCTGAATGGGTAAGACCGAAGATGTCCACAGCTGACTCCATGAACCAGGCCGGGGGAACCCGCCCCGACGGCGGCCGCTCCATGCCGCCGCCGTTCGTCCCGCCCCTGATCTCCGACGCGTCCCGCAGGATCATCGTGCCGCAGAAGGGATCCCTCCGCGGCGCGCTGGTGACCCGCGACGGGAAGCCCCGGATCATCAACTACGAGAGCAACGCCGAGCGCAGGGTCCTCCTCGTGCTCCTTGCCCGTCCCGACGTCGTCGACGTCCGGGAGCAGGTCGAGCCGGTGAGGTTCGTCGATGCCGACGGGAAGGCGCGCGGGCATACCTTCGACTTCAAGGTGCTCCGCCGTAACGGCCAGACCACCCTCATCGCGGTCAAGCAATCGCAGTGGGTCGAGCGGCACCCGGAGTTCCAGGAGACGCTCGCCTGCATCGCCGCGCAGGTCCCGCGCTCGATTGCCGACCGCGTCGTCCTGATGACCGAGCTCGATGCCTCCAGGGACGCCGTCCACAACGCCAAGCTGATCCACAGCGTGCGGGCCGACGGGACCGAGTCGCACGTCGACGCTCTCAGGAAGATCACCGCCTCGCTCATCGGCACCACGACGGTGGGCAGCCTCGTCGCCGCCAGCGGTCTCTTCGGGCTCGGCTTCCGCGCCGTCGTGCGCCTCATCGACGACGGCACCCTGCGCGTCGTCGGCACCACCCGCATCGATTACGGGACCAAGGTCACCCTGGTCTCTCGCTCGGAGGACCGGCCGTGAACGACCTTTTCAACATGCCCCATCCGCGGGTCCCGATGCTGCGGTTCGGCCGCTACGACCGCATCCGCATCGGCTCCGTCGAGTACGGAAATCCCCAGGCGGTCGAGGGCGGATACGTCCTTCACCGCGTCGACGCGCCCGATTTGGCGCAGGAGTTCTCCCACGAGGAGATCTGGCTGCTGAGCAAGCGCCGGGACTGGACGCTGGATCCGGACTGGTACGCCCCCAAGAGCGCCCGGTCGCGGCTGGCGACGGGAGTCGCTTCCCTCGACGATCTCGCCGCGAAGGAACTGCCGGACGTCGTCTGGAAGTGGCAGTTCTGCACGCGCTTCGTCCGGAAGTACGAGGCGGGCGAGTGCAACAAGACGCCGGCTTCCCTCAAGCTGGCCATCGCGGAGATCTACAAGGACCTTCGCGTCCTCGAAATTGCGGCCATGCCGCCTGGCCGGAAGCCAGGGAAGAAGCCGGCCCGCGGTGCGCGGACGTCGCGCCACGGCACCGCCCGCAAGCCCAAGGCGTACGCCGGGAACAAGACGCTGATCGAGGTGCGGGAGCCGCCCAGCGCCACCACGCTCCTGCGCTGGCTCGACCTTCTGGAGAAGCGCGGCTTCAGGCCGGCAAGCCTCCGGGACGGCCGCTACCGCAGCGGATGCCGGACCCCGCGCATCCAGGGCGAGGCGCTCAAGCTCATGGTCAAGCATGGCAACTGGTACGCGACGCTGGAGCGTCCGACCATTGCCAACCTGCATCGCGACCTCGCGGCCGACATCGATGGGTTGAACCTCAGCCTTCCGGAGGCCGAGCGGATCCCGTGCCCGTCCCGCAAGGCTCTCAGCCTGTACGTCGCCGGCTTGGGACGCTTCCATGTCCATGCCGGCCGCTACGGCATTGATCAGGCGAAGCGGCGGTTTGCCGTCATCACCTCCGGCAATGTCGTCGTGCGTCCCTTCGAGCGCATCGAGATCGATACCTGGACGGTCGACCTCAAGACGTTCCTCACCAACCGGGGCCTGTGGGACCGCCTCAGCCACAAGGTCCGTAGTGAGGTCGGGCGGATGTTCCTCTGCACGGCCATCGACGTGGCCAGCAAGGTCATCACGGGCGCGTGCCTCAGCGATACGCCGAGCGTGGCCGCCGCGCTCACGGTGCTGCGGATGACGCTCACGGACAAGCGAGCCTTCGGCCAGGCCGCCGGCGCCGCCTTGCCGTGGGATCAGCACGCCACCTTCGAGGCGATCAGCGCCGACGGCGGTCCGCAGTTCAACAATTTCGAGTTCATCAACACGGTGGCGCTGCTGGGGCAATCGCCGGAATTCCCCTCCGGCGGCGTGCCCGCCCTCAGGGGTACGAAGGAAAGCTTCTTCCGGACCATCGGCACGCAGGCGGTCGGCCGCCTGCCGGGAAAGACCTTCAACAACGTCGTCGCCCTGGCGGGTTACCAATCTGACGATCACCTGTGCATCGAGACGCCGGACCTAGTCGCTCTGCTGACCCGGTGGATCGTGGATGCCTACCACGGCAGCCCCCATGACGGCCTCGGCGGCGAGACTCCTCACGATGCCTGGAACCGGCTCACGCGGTTGTACGGGCTCCAGCCGGCACCCGACCGCAACAAGGTCCGGGCCATCTTCGGGATCCCGCTGACGCGCCGGCTGGGCAACGGAGGCATCAGGGTCCTGGGCCTTCGGTACTGGTGCGAGCCGCTCCAGGCGCACTTCCTCGCCCACGGCTTCGTGGACATGGACGTCAGGCTAGATGCCGGCGACGTCTCCGAGATCTCGGTCCGGATCGGCGAAGCCTGGCATGTGGCCTCCTGCACCCGCGAGGGGTTCGAGGACGTGACCATGGAAGCCTGGATCCGGACCTGCCGGGACCTCGCGTCCATCCATGCCGCCGGGGCCGCCATCACCGAAGGCGCAGTGCATGCCGCCATCCGCGCCGCCAACGCTCTGACCCAGGAGGCCATGGCCCGGGCCGGCATCTCCTCCATCCCGCCGACCGAGGCCGACGTCACGCGCGCTGAGAATGAGCTCATGCAGGGCTGGACCATGCCAGAAATCGCACCGTCGGAAGACGTGCGGACCGTCACCGACCCCCTCGACGGCGGCATTCCCGTCACCGGTGTCGACCGCCGGGGCACGCCCCCGGTCGGACCGAGCGACTTCACCTTCGAGAGGTAGGCGGCAATGTCCGATCCCAACGTCAGCGATGATCCCGCGGGCCGCATCCGGGCCGCCATGACCGAGGAGGCGCGGTTGCGGTCGCGCCTCATGGAGGACGTCAGGCATGCCTATGTCCGCACGGCGCGCGACACCTTGCTCAGGGAGCACTTCGAGTGCCTCGTCGAGGACCTGGTCGAGCGCAGGGAACGCGACCACCCCGAGACCTCCGAGCAGCGTGCGGCGCGCCTCGAAGGGAATATCATGGTGGTCACCGGCGACAGCGGCGCGGGGAAGAGCACCGCGATGCGCAAGCTGTTTTCGGACAGCCCCTACGCACCCGGCTACGGCATCGTCGGCGCGCGCTGCCCGGTCCTCACGGTCCGGGTGCCGTCCCCGTGCAGCGTCGGAGAGCTCGGCCGGTCCGTCCTTCGCGCGACCGGCTACGAAATCAAGCGGGCCAGGCTGTCGGGGCCCGAGATCTGGGGCATCGTCCGGGGTCGTCTCCAGGCGCTCGGCATCCTCGTATTGCATCTGGACGAAGGTCAGGACGCCCCGCTGACCATCGACATCGTCGAGAGGGTCAAGCTGCGCAACCTGTGGAAGTCCCTGCTCGTCGACGAGATCCATCCCATCGGCCTGATCATCTCCGGCTTGCCCGGGATCGAGGATTTCCTCCATCCCGACCGCCAGCTCGTCCGTCGCGGCGCATGGCAAAGCTTCGCGCGGCTCGACCCGGCCGTCGACAGCCATCTCGTCTCCGCATCCGTGAAGGAGCTCGCCGACATCGCGGGCCTGAAGACCGACGAGGAAACGGTCGTGGCCATCGTGCCGCGGCTGCTCCACGCGGGCTCGTACATGCTCGGTATCACCATCGAGGAGGTCCACGATGCGATCCGCATGGCCCTCAGGAAGAAGCACTCCACGCTCACCCTGGACCACTTCGCCGACGCGTACGCGTTCAGGACGGGGTCCTTCGCACCCTGGAACCCGTACCTGGCGCACGAATTCACCGCCATCGACGTGACGCGGATCCTGGCGACGTCGGAGCCGCTGCCTCCTGAGCCGACGCCCAAGAAGGGCAAGGGTAAGGGAAAGGCCGGCGGCGCATGACCGGTTTCCCGCTCCAACTCACCATTCCCCTGATGACCGGGGAGAGTGCCTGCGCCTATCTCTCCAGGCTCGCCGCCCGGAACTGCGTCCCGTGCGTGAAGCATTTCTGCGCCGACATGAACCTGGATTTGCGGGCGATCCTTGATGGCCGCCCGCCCGAACTGGAGCGGCTCGCCGCGCTGGCCGGCACTCCTCTGGCGGCCTTGGAAGCCGCCAGCGTCAGGAAGGATCCGGGAGGGTTCTCCATCCGAGGCCACCGCATGGTGGCCTCGGCGCTCAGAAGGAATGCCTTCCACGTCTGTCCAGCCTGCATCCAGGCCGACGTCGAGGCATCCGACCTGCCTCCGGCGGTCGCGGCCTACGGCAGGCTGGACTGGATGGTGGCCGCGATCAGGACCTGTCCGATCCACGATTGCGGCCTCGTCTGCCTCGGCACCAGCCTCGCTCAATGGGATTTCACCGCCGTGTTGCGCCCCCATCTGGGACGCCTCCACGAACTCGACGGGGAAGCCGCGAGGCGGCCGGCGTCGGAATTGGAGCGATACGTGCTGGCCCGGCTGGACGGATTTTCCGGCGATGCGCCGTTCCTCGACAGGCTTGAGGTGCACGTCGCGGCGCGCTTCTGCGAGGTGCTCGGGGTACTCGCCCTCCATGGACGAGGGGCAGCCTTCGAGCGCCTTGATGAGAATGACTGGCATCTCGCGGGTGCGGCCGGTCTCGCCATCGCCGGCTCGGGCGAGGACGGCATCCGCGCGTTCCTGGTCGACCTTCAGCGTGCCTACCCTCATGGTCGTTCGGTGAGTGCCGGACCGCGTTCGCCGGCCAGCGACCTCCGCGTCTGGCTTGGCGGCAACGCCCATGAGGCTGCGTACCGGCCGCTTCGGGAGAGCGTCAGGCGCCTCCTCGAAGAGGGCCCCCCAGCCGACGTCGCCGACAAATCGGGGCCGCTTCATCGATTGCGCTGGATAGTCCCGTCGGCCGAAGCCGTGACGAAGGGCTCGAAGTCCACTCGAAAACGCCTCCGCAGGATCCACGCCGACCTGCCATTCCTCCACCCGGATACTTTCGTTATGGACGACCATCAGACCCGGACCGCCGGAGCCCCTGGACAGGGTCTCACCCTCCGGGGCGCCCTCGACGTCCTGGGCTGCGGCATGCCGCTGTTCCAATCCCTTCTTGCCCACGACCTCATACGACCTAATCCGGCTTCCGACCCCGGGATCTGGAAGCATGACTACGCACCCGTTCCCCTTAAGGCCTTGCTCTCGCGCCTTCTCGCTGGCGCCCTACCTGTCCAGGAGGTCGGCAGGGACATGCTCCCTATCGACGAGGCGGCAGCGGAAGCCGGGTGCACTCAAATCGAAATCATCAAGCTGTTGCTCCACCGGCGGCTGAACGCGGTCGGATTTGAGAGGGAGGTCGGTGGGATCGGTGGATTGCTCGTCCGCCCCATCGAGGTTGCCGTTTGGACCGGGCCGCAGACGGTCGAAGGGCCGACGCTGCCTGAGGCTCAGGCGGAACTAGCCTTGAAACCGGGGGTAATCGCGGCCCTGGTCGACATGGAGCTGCTCAAAACCGCGGATGTCGTTGAACCCTTGGGCCGCACATCGGTGCGGATCATCCCGCAATCCTCATTTGCGGCTTTCACGGAGGGGCACATCGACTCCGAAGAAATCTCCAGGACGATGAACCGGGGTGTCTTCAACACGGAGGAATGCCTCAAGCGGGCCGGGGTCCAGCCACTTTGCGAGGTAAAACAGCTTGGCACGAAGTTTTATCCGAGGTCGGTAATCAACGGATACAAACATCGGTTGGACACTAAAAGTTACACGTCGTGGCCGAAAGAGTTCACAGTTCATTGGATAATGGGAGTAGCGTACCCTACCAGCATGGATGTCCCATGAAATAACCGCTTATGAAAAAAGGCCTCGGTGCTCAACCGGGGCCTTTTTCATGACTAAGACGCAGCACGTCTCTCGTGTGTTTTCGCCATATAATTATTCTCAAAAGTACCACCTATCTGTGTCGACCATACAAGTTAGTCAATCTTATCAAAGTCTTAGCGTTTCGAAAATTGTCAAATATTGGGGTGCGTAGCATCCGCGGGTGCCGGAGGATCGAGGATCGGAGCCTGAGAACACCGTGGCCGCGGGCGCCTTGGGCAGCACCGCCGCGTATTTCGGCCGGACGCGCTTTGGCCTATCAGGCCCTCATGTCCACCATGCCCGTCGCGCCCGACGACATCGCCCACGTCATCCAGGTCGCCCTCGCGCCCGCGTTCCTGCTGACGGCGCTCGCGACACTCCTCAACGTGTTCTCGACGCGCCTCGGCCGCGTCGCCGACAAGGTCGATGCCGCGGCAGCCGGCCTGCGGACCGCGGACGCCCACGAAGCCGTGCGCCTCTCCCGGCAATTGTCGTACCTGCGGCGGCGCTCCTTCGTGCTGGACGCGGCCGTGGTCCTGGCCTCCGCCGGCGCGGTGATGACCGGGATCGCGGTGCTGACCCTGTTCGTCGGGGCCTTGCGCGATGCCGCGACCGCCTGGATCCTGTTCGTCTGCTTCGGCGTGGCGCTGGTCTGCACGGTGGTCGCGGTCTGTGCCTTCCTCGTCGAGATCCTGATGGCCGGGCGCGGCATCCGGGACGAGGTCGACCGCCAGCAGGAGCATGCGGAGGAGCGCGGTGCCTCCTGAGCCGCGCGCGGACCGGCCTCGCTGCGGACGAGGGGCAGGCGTGCGCGCCAGCGGTCTCGATCATTGGGCCGCACCCTGATACGCGCCAGTCCGCCGGCAGGGATGGGACGAGGTCCGATGAGCGTCGAGACAGTGAAGGCGGAGGTCGTCGTCGTCGGGGGCGGCATGGTCGGGCTCGCCTCCGCGATCGCCCTGCGGGACCGGGGCCTCGACGTCCTGCTCTGCGACCCCGGGGAGGCGCGGGCCCGGACCTCCTACGGCAATGCCGGCGTGATCAGCCGGGGCTCGATCTTCCCGATGTCGAGCCCGGCCCTCTGGGCCAAGCTGCCGACCTACCTGCGCAACGCTGACCGGGGCCTGCGCCTGCGCCACACCCACGTCGCCCGTGTGTTGCCCTGGACGGCGCATTTCCTGGCCTCCGCCCGGACCTCCGCCTGGGAGCGCGCCGCCGGTTCCCTGCTGCCGCTGACCAGCGCGGCGCTGCCCGCGCATCTCGCCCTGGCCGAGCGGGCGGGCGCCGGCCACCTGCTGCGCCGCTGCGGCTGGATCAAGCTCTACCGCACCCACGCCGCCTTCGCCGGCGCGGCCCTGGAGCGCGCGATCCTGGGCCGGCACGGCGTGTCCTTCGAAATCCTCGACCCGGACGACATCCGCGCCGCAGAGCCGGCGCTGATCCGGTCCTACGCCCAGGGCATGCTCCTGCCGGAAACCGGCGCGGTGAGCGATCCGGGCGGGCTGCTGGAGGCCTATCAACAGCTCTATCTCGGGCTCGGCGGGCGAACGCTCCGGATGGTTACGACGCGCCTCGAGCCCGAAGCGGAGGGCTGGAGCGTCCGCCACGACGGCGGCACGGTGCGGGCGCGCCAGGTCGTCCTGGCGGCCGGCGCCGCCTCCGGCGAGATCGCCCGCGGCCTCGGCTACCGCTTCGCCTTCGCGGCGGAGCGCGGCTATCACGCCCACTACGCCCTGCACCCCGACAGCCCGCCCCTGACCCGCCCGGTCCTGGACACCGGCGCCGGCTCGATCATCGCGCCGATGGGCGAGGGGCGCGTGCGCGTGCTCTCCGGGGTCGAGCTCAATGCCCGCGAGGCGCCCCCCGACTACGTTCAGATCGAGGCCGCCGCGCAGGAGGCGGGCGGAACGCTGCGCCTGGGCGCGAGTCTCGACAACCGTCCCTGGATGGGGGCGCGCCCCTCGACACCGGACGGCCTGCCGGTGATCGGCCCGGCGCCCCGGCATCGCGGCCTGATCTTCGCGTTCGGCCACGGCCATATCGGCCTGTCGACGGGCCCGATCACGGGGCGCCTGGTGGCCGATCTCGCCACCGGGGCCTCGCCCGCCGTTCCGGTAGCGCCCTTCGCGCCGCAGCGTCTCCTGGGATGGCCGCGGTGGAACCCGGTGCAGGGGCGCCAGCGCGCGGATTGACGCCCTTCGCCGGAGGCGCCATGCCGGGGGGTAGCAACACTCCCTCGTCCGAGGACATCCGTCTCCATGCGCCTGAGCGTTCGCCTCGACGGGGGCCTGTGCCGCCGTTGGCACCTCCGGCTGATCGAACGCCTCCTGCACCGCCCCGGGCTGTCGGTGTCCCTCGACCTGTCGCCCGGACCCGGCGCCCTTCCGCCCAACGCCGCGCTGTTGTTCGAACTCGAGGCGATGCTGCGCCGGCTGCCGCGCACCGGGCCGGCCCTGCGGGTGGAGCGCGCGGATCTCCTGGCCCGTGCCTCAGCGGCTGTCGGGGCGCCCGACCTCATCCTCGACCTCTGCGGTGACGCGGTGGCCCCGCCCGGCGTCCCGGTCTGGCGGCTGGCCTTCGACGGGGCCAGCGGCGAGGCGGCCCTGCTCGCCTCGCTGCTGGCCGGGCGCCCGCCCGTGGTCAGCCTGACCGAGGGCGGGCGCGTCGTCGCCTCCGGGCGCGTCGGAACCGAGGCGCGGGGCATCATGCTCACCGCCTTCGAGGATGCCCTGGTTCGGACCACGAGCCTGATCCTGGCCGCCCTGGGCGGAGCGGGGCCGCGGCTCGCGTCCGACGGAACCCCCGTCCCGGGGCCGGCGCCGACGGGCTTCGCGGCGGCCGCCCTCGCGGCGCGTGCCGTCCGCACCTGCACCCGGATGACGGGCCGCCTGCTCTACGCCCTCTGCACCTGGGCGCCCCATTGGCGGGTCGGCTGGCGCCGGCTCGAGGGTCCCGACCTCATCGACCTCCAGGCCCATCCGGAGACCGGCTGGAACACCCTGCGCGATGACGGGCGCCGCTTCTACGCCGATCCGTTCCCGATCACCGATGCCGCCGGCACGGTGCTGTTCGTGGAGGATTACAGCCACGTCCTGCAGAAGGGCGTGATCTCGGCCGTGCGCTTCGGCGCCGACGGCCCTCTCGGGGCGCCGGTGCCGGTGCTGGAGGCCGCCCACCACCTCTCCTATCCCTTCGTGTTCGCGGAGGGCGGCGCCTACTGGATGGTGCCCGAGAGCGGCGCCACCGGAACCCTCGACCTCTATCGCGCCACCGCCTTTCCCGGCGGCTGGGTGAAGGAGGCGACCCTGATCTCCGGCCTGAATGCCAGCGACCCGACCCTCCTCCGGCACGACGGACGCTGGTGGCTGTTCGCGACGGTGCGGGACGACGGCGAGCAGGACGGCCCCTTCGCGGCCTGGGGGTCGTATTCCGACAGCCTGCACCTCTGGTCCGCGCCGGATTTCCGCGGGCCGTGGACCCCGCATCCCGCAAATCCGGTGCTGATCGACATCGCCGCCGCCCGGTCCGGCGGCCGCATCGTCGCCCGGGACGGCGCCCTGTTCCGTCCGGTGCAGGATTGCCGCGACGGCTATGGCGGGGCGCTGGGCCTTGCCCGGATCCGACGCCTCGACGAGGCGGGCTATGCGCAGAGCGTGGAGATGATCCTGCGCTCGGGCCCGCGCTTCCCGGGCACCGGCCTGCACACCCTCAACCGGACGACGCATTTTGAATTCATCGACGGGGCCGGACGCGTTCGCCGACGCTTCCGCAGCGGGACGGCCGTCGCTTCCGAAACCTGACGTTTCGCAGTCACTTACGTCATCACGGACATTTTAATCCCCGCCCAGGAACATTCACGGTCGCCCACGCTTGTGCCACCGCTGGTGGGGCGGGGTGTCCGGTCCCCCGCGCGCCCGATCTCACATCGTCCTGCTTCGAACGTCCGGAAGGGCCCCCTCATGGCCGAGCCGCTCTCCCCTCACACGGCTGCGATGCGAAATCCCTCGGACCGCGCCCTGCGCGGCCTCGATGCCCTCAATTTCTTCCTCGCCGACGTCCGCGACGGGCTCGGTCCCTACCTGGCGATCTACCTGATCGCCGTGCGCGGCCCGGACCAGGGCTGGAACGAAGCGACCACCGGTCTGATCATGACCATCGCGGGCATCGCCGGCCTGGTCGCCCAGACGCCGGCCGGGGCGCTGATCGACCGGACCAACCACAAGCGCGCCATCGTCATCGCCGCAGCCGTGGCGGTGACCGTGAGCTGCCTCGTCCTGCCCTTCATCGCGAACTTCTACGTCGTGGCTGCGACCCAGTCGGTGGCCGGTATCGCCGGGGCGATCTTCCCGCCGGCCCTCGCCGCTATCACCCTCGGCGTCGTTGGCCCGAAGATGTTCGCCAAGCGCATTGGCCGCAACGAGGGCTACAACCATGCCGGCAACGCCGTCTCGGCGGCCATCGCGGGCGGCACGGCCTACTTCTTCGGACCGATCGTGGTGTTCTGGCTGATGGCCCTGCTGGCGGTGTGCAGCATCGGCGCCATGCTGATGGTGCCGGCCGATTCCATCGACGACGACCTGGCCCGCGGCCTCGACCAGACCGAGACGCAGGCCCGCACCGAGGGGCAGGAGGAGCCCTCTGGCCTCACCGCGCTCCTGAAGAACAAGTACCTGCTGGTGTTCGCGGTGCTGGCCGCGCTGTTCCATCTCTCGAACGCCGCGATGCTGACCTCGGTGGGCCAGCTGCTGACGAAGCTGTCCGGCAAGGACAACGCCACCTCGCTGATCGCGATCTGCATCGTGGCGGCACAGCTGGTGATGGTGCCGGTGGCGGTGTTCGTCGGCGCCAAGGCCGATGCGATCGGGCGCAAGCCGATCTTCCTCGCCGCCTTCGGCGTCCTGGCGATCCGCGGCGTGCTCTACGCCCTGTCCGACAACCCGTTCTACCTCGTGGGCGTCCAGCTCCTCGACGGCGTCGGTGCGGGAATCTACGGCGCCCTCTTCCCGGTGATCGTGGCCGACCTGACCCGGGGTACCGGTCGCTTCAACGTCTCGCAGGGGGCGGTCGCCACGGCGCAGAGCCTGGGCGCGGCGCTCAGTGCGACACTCGCCGGCGTCATCATCGTCTCGGCGGGCTACTCCACCGCCTTCCTGTCCCTGGCAGCCATCGCGGGTCTGGGCTTCGCCCTCTACCTCTTCGCGATGCCGGAGACGCGGGGCTACGAGCCCGGCCAGTCCGGCGCCGATGGCGGCGGCCTGACGCCTGTCCCCGCGACGGCGGCCTGACCCGTATGAGCGCCACCGACGACATCCTCGCCTTCGCGCATATCGGCGACCTGCACCTGACCGACGCCGACGCCGACAACGCCCGCGACGTCCATGCGATCGTGGACCAGATCAACGCCGTGGACGGGCTCGATTTCGTCTACGTGCCCGGCGACAACGCCGATGACGGAACGCCCGAGCAGTACGCCCTGGTGCGGGCCGAACTCGACCGCCTGCGCCGGCCGGTCCACGTCATCACCGGCGACCACGATATGGAGGGCGGGAGCCTCGACGCGTTCTATCAGGGGCTCGGCGCGCCGCGCCTGCCCTATGCGGTGACGGTGTCGGGCAGCCGCTGCCTGTTCCTCGACATGTGCGGGCCGGGCTCCGGCGGGCCGGATTTCCGCCTCGGCGCCGAGCAGGTCGCCTGGCTCCGCCAGGAGGTCGATGCGGCCGAGGCGGCGGGACAGGACTGCGCCCTGTTCATGCACAGCTACCCCGCCGACCTGACGGGGGAGGGCGAGGCCGCAACGGTCGCCGCGCTCGTGCACGGCTCGCGCATCCGCCTCGTCGAGATGGGGCACACCCATTACAACGAGCTCGCCAATGACGGCCGCACCATCTACGCGGCGACTCGCTCGACGGGGCAGATCGAGGAGGGGCCGGTCGGCTACGCCATCGCGGCGATCGACCGGGGCGTGGTGAGCTGGCGCTTCAAGGAGCTGGCGCAGCGCTGGCCCTTCGTGGTGATCACCGCGCCGGCCGACCGCCGCCTCGCCCATGCCGAGGATCACATCGTCTCGGGCACCACCGAGATCCGTGCCCTGGTGCTCGGCGCCGGGCGGACCGCGGTCTGCGAGTTCAGCATCGATGGAGGTCCCTGGCGCCCGATGCGGCGCGCCGAGGGCGACCGCCGCTTCCGGGCCACCGTCGATTGGCCCGCGGGCGCCGGGCGCCTCACGGTCCGGGCTCAGGATGCCGAGGGCGGCGTCGGCGAGGACCGGATCGAGCCGGCCGGCGATGCGAGCGCCCTGGTCACCTCCAAGGGCCTCGGCAGCGACGCCGATGCCGTCGGCGCCTGGCCGGACCGGGGCATCCTCGGCACCCAGCTCGGCCCGAACCGCAACGGGCGCCACTGGTGAGGCGCAACCGCCCCGCCTGACCCTACTCTCTTTCAAGGACGCCGAGCCCGATGGGTGCGCTGACGCTGACCCCGAACCTTGTCACATGGGCGATCGCCGCCGTGGCCACCCTGGGGGTGATCACCCGTCCGTTCTCATGGCCGGAGGCGATCTGGGCCGTGCTGGGCGCCGCGGCCCTCGTGGTGTTCGGCCTGATGCCGGCCGGGACCGCCTGGGAGGGCGTCCTGAAGGGCACGGACGTCTATCTCTTCCTCATCGGCATGATGCTGATGTCCGAGGTGGCGCGGAAGGAAGGGTTGTTCGACTGGCTCGCCAGCATCGCCGTGCGGGCGGCGAAGGGCTCGGCCACCCGCCTGTTCACCCTGATCTACGGGGTAGGCACGGTGGTGACGGTCTTCCTCTCCAACGATGCCTGCGCGGTGGTGTTGACCCCGGCCGTCTACGCCGCAACCAAGGCCGCCAAGGTCGAGAACCCGCTGCCCTACCTCCTGATCTGCGCCTTCATCGCCAATGCGGCGAGCTTCGTGCTGCCGATCTCGAACCCGGCCAATCTCGTGGTCTTCGCCGAGCACATGCCGCCGCTGACCCAGTGGCTGGCGATGTTCGCGCTGCCCTCGGTGCTCGCCATCGTCGCCACCTACGCGACCCTGCGCCTGACGCAGAATTCCGTCCTGCGCGATCAGCAGGTCGCCACCGACGTCCCGGCATCACGCCTGTCGCGGACCGGTCTCGTCGCCGGCCTCGGCATCGTCGCCACCGGCGGCGTGCTCATCGGTGCCTCGGCCCTGGGGCTCGACCTCGGCCTGCCCACCTTCGTGGCCGGCGGCCTGACCACGGCGGCCGTCCTACTGATGAAGCGCGGCGGCCTCGTCGAGGTCGCCAAGGACGTCTCCTGGAGCGTGCTGCCCCTCGTGGCCGGCCTGTTCGTGCTGGTCGAGGCCCTGGAGAAGACCGGTGTTCTGCGGATGATCGCCGATGCGCTGAAGCAGTCGGCCGCCGCGTCGCCCGTCGAGACCGCCTGGGGCGCCGGCACCCTGATCGCGGTGCTCTGCAACCTCGTCAACAACCTGCCGGCCGGTCTCATCGCGGGCGCCGCGGTGCAGACCGCTCACGTGCCCGACAAGGTCGCGGGCGCCGTCCTGATCGGCGTCGATATCGGCCCGAACCTGTCGGTGACGGGGTCGCTCGCCACCATCCTCTGGCTGACCGCGATCCGCCGCGAGGGCCAGGACGTCGGCTTCTGGCGCTTCCTCAAGCTCGGGCTGCTCGTCATGCCGCCCGCGCTGCTGCTGGCGCTGGCCGGCCTCCTCCTCCTCTGATCCGTCGCGTCTTCAGCCCGAAGTCCTTGGCCCGAAGTCCCTAGTCCAAACTCCCTCGCCCGAAGTTTCCAGCCCCAGGTCCCCCGTGAACGCCGCACTGCTCTATCCCTTCATCCTCGTCGCGGGCGTCCTGCAGGCGCTGGGCAATTCGATGAACGCGCAGCTGCGCGGCCGGCTCGTGAACCCCTGGCTGGCCGCCTCGGTCTCGTTCCTGCCCATCGTGTTCGTGTTCGCGACCCTGTTCCTCGTCATGCCGACGCCGCTCCCGACCCTCGAGACGCTCGGCAAGATGCCCTGGTATGCACCGCTCGGCGGGGTGGCGGGTGCGGTGGCGGTGTTCGGCGGGCTCGCCTTCATCGACAAGGTCGGGGCGGGGCCCTTCAACGGACTGACGCTGACCGCCAACATCCTGGCCTCGCTGGCGATGGATTCCTTCGGCCTGTTCGGGCTCCAGGGCGGCGGCTTCAAGCTGATGCCCTGGCTCGGGGGTCTGCTGATGGCCGTCGGCGTGTTCTTCATCGCCCGGACCACCGCCGACACGGGCGGGGACAAGGATGGCGGGCACGGCCTCAACCCGAAGCTGCTCTATCCCTTCATCGTGGTGGCGGGCATCCTGCAGGCCGTCGGCGTCGTCTGGAATTCCCAGCTGCGCGGCGCCCTGGTGAACCCCTGGCTCGCCGCCACCGTCTCCTTCCTGCCCGTGGTGTTCGTGTTCGTGCTGGTCTTCCTCGTGCGCCCGACGCCCCTGCCGACGCGCCAGGACGTGTCCGGGGTACGCTGGTGGATGCCGCTCGCCGGCATCACCGGGGCGGTGGCGGTGTTCGGCGGCCTGCTTTTCGTCGACAAGGTGGGGGCGGGCGCCTTCAACGGGCTTCTCATCACCGCCAACCTTCTGACCTCGGTGGCCCTCGACCATTTCGGCTGGGTCGGCATGAAGCAGGTCAAGGCCGGGCCCGCCCGGCTCGGCGGCGCCGCCCTGATGGTCGCCGGCATCGTGCTGATCTCGGTGTTTTGAGCCGCACCTACGTATTCGAAAACGCGAAGCTTGAGGACAAGCGGTTGCAGCCGCCGGGAAACGTTGGCCTTTTCGGCGCCCGGCGTGCTAAACCTCGGACGATCCCGCCCGGAGCCGATCCGCGTCAAGGGTGTGTGGACAGCCTCTCGTGCCGCCCGATTGCCGTCTCCCGGCCTAGTCCGGCGCGCGTCACGACCTGATCGGTCACCGAACTCCGGCGCCCGGACCGCCCACGCGGCCGCGCCGACGGGCATCTGCGACGCCGCGCCGAGCGCGTGCGGGAGGGTTCAAGGACAGGAATGCAATGAGCGACGAGACCGACGCCCGGACCCGATCCGAAGAGCGCGCCGAGCGGGCCGAGCGGATGGCCAAGGAAGGCGCCCAGGCCATGGCCGAGCATCTCGCCTCGGTGAAGGCCGTGGACGAGCGGACGGTGAAGCTGCGGGCCCTGCGCCTCGCCAAGGAGGCTGCCGACGCCGAGGCGAAGGCCGCTGCCCCGCCGCCCGCGCCCAAGCGCAAGCGGTCCTGAGTCGGTCCGGCGGAGGAGAAGCCATGGCATTCGATCGCTCCCGTCGACCAAGCGACCCGCGACAGGCCGCCGAGGCGGCCTTCAAGGCCGCCACCACCAAGCCCGTCGAGACCGCCAAGCCCGTCGGAACGGCCAAGCCGGTCTCCGCCACGTCGGCCGCCCCGGCCTCGGCCGTGCCCGGTGCCCGCGAGATGGTCAGCCTGCGCCTCGACCGCGCCGTGCTCGAGCATTTCCAGAAGGACGGTCCCGGCTGGCAGGACCGGATCAACGCGGCGCTCAAGGCTGCCGCCGGGCTCTAGAGTTTGCCGGGGATCAGGGGGAGCCGGTTACCCCAAAAAGCCAAACGTCCAGACAGGAATCAAGGGTCTGCCTGGCTCGAGACGAGCCCGACAGACCCTCGGCCGAGCCGCTTCGCGCAGCGCGGCTGCGTGTCCCGGTCGCCGGGCATCGTCTCTGCCGCACCGGTCGCCGGTTCGGCCCATGAGCCCTAGCCGAATCCGCCCCGCTTCAGCCGCATCACGGTTCGGTCGAGATCGCCGAGGAACGCGGAGCGGTCCCGGGCCGAGAACGGCTTCGGCCCGCCGGTGACCGCTCCGGCCTCGCGCAGGTCCTGCATCAAGTTGCGCGTGGCCAGCGCCAGGCCGATGCCGCTCTCGCTGAACGGCTTGCCGGTGGGCGCGAGCACCTCGGCGCCCGCCTTCACGCAGCGGCTGGCCAGGGGCACGTCGGCCGTGACCACGACGGCGCCGGGCCGGGCCCGCTCGGCGATCCAGTCGTCGGCGGCGTCGAACCCGTCGCTCACCACCACCCGCTCGATCCACGTCTCCCGGGGCAGCGCCAGGAAGCTGTTGGCCACCACGTAGACGTGCAGGCCATAGCGGCCGGCGACCCGGTAGGTCTCGTCCTTCACCGGGCAGGCGTCCGCGTCGATGTAGACGACGATGGACCGGGGCGGTGCTATCTCGGTCATTGCGCGGCGACCGCATGCGGCGGCACGCCCGTTTCCACCGTCTCCGCCCCGACCCGCTCCAGGGTCGAGACGCTCAAGGGCTGGCCGCGCCCGCGGAGGGCGTGCGCGCCGAGGGCCCGGGCGCGAATGCCCGCGGGCAGGCGCGCGATCCGGGCGAGCAGGTCGTCGGAGACGAGGATCTCGGTGCCGAGGGGCCGGCACAGGGATTCGATGCGCGCGGTGACGTTCACCGCATCGCCGAAATACGCGATCTTGTGCCGGTCGACGCCGACTTCCGCCGTGACGATCGAGCCGCCGTGCAGGGCGGCGCGCAGACGCGGCACGGTGCCGAACCGTGCCATCCAGGCCTCGGATTCCGCATCCAGTCGATCCATCACGTCGAACACGCAGGCGACGCAGCGCGCATCCTTGAGGCCGCGGGCCATCGGCCACGTGATCATCGCCATGTCGCCGATGTAATCGTCGATGGATCCGGCGTTGCGCCGGACCGGTTCGGCGAGCGCCGCGAAGACCGCGCCGAGATAGGCCTGGGCCTTCAGGTCGCCGTGGGTCTCGGCGAAGGTGGTGGAGCCGACGACGTCGAGGAACAGGAAGATCCGCTCCTCGCGCACCGGCTGGTGGTAGCGCCCGACCAGGAAGTTCACGAAGACCTCGCCGCCGATGAGATCGCGCATGCGGATGACGAAGACGAGCATCGCCGAGACCGCGAGGCAGTACGCCAGCACCCGCGGGGTGATCCGCACGGCGTGGCTGAGGTCGTCGTCGGTAAGACCGAGGGCCCAGACCAGCAATCCGCCTAGCGCGATGCCGGCCGCGATCATCAGCACGTAGGCGAGCTCGGCCGCGGGCACGTAGAACTTCGCCGGCATCCGGCGCATCCGCGCCTGCAGGCCCCCCAGGATCATGCCCCGGTCGAAGGCGAGCGTCGTGCCGCCCACGGCCAGGCCGTAGGTCAGGCCGGCGAGGGGCGTCGCGCCCCCGGCGAACAGCACGTTGTAGAGGAGGCCCGCGCCGCCGCAGGCGATGAGGATGAGGAGCCAGAACCAGCGGTGCTGCGGCAGCATCAGCGGCGTCCCCCGTGCGGTGTCCCGGCGGGGGCCGGCGGCGGCGATCCGGCAGGGGTGGGGGAGGATGCAGCGCTGCGCAACGGATTGGCCCCTTCGGGGATGGGTCCGCAGGCGGCGCAGCCCCTTGGCGCGCCGAGCTTCGAACCCCGTCCTGATCACCGTCCCATGATGGCGCGAGTAAGGCCAAGGTGACGCAGGCCGGCGGATCGGGGACCGGTGTGGCCGCCATGCGTTGGCAGGGACGGTCATCATCATGGGAGTACGCGGTAGATGCGGAGCAGAACTTTCGGTGCGGCGGGGCCGGCGGTGCCCGTCATCGGACAGGGCACCTGGCACCTCGACCAAGCGGATCACGCCACCGCCGTCGCCACATTGCGGGCGGGCCTCGACGCCGGCCTGACGCATATCGACACCGCTGAGATGTACGGCGAGGCCGAGCCCCTCGTGGGCGAGGCCATCGCGGGCCGGCGCGCGGAGGTGTTCCTGGTCTCGAAGGTCGTGCCGGGCAATGCCAGCCGGGCGGGGGTGGTCGCCGCCTGCGAGCGCTCGCTGAAGCGCCTCGGCACCGACCACCTCGACACCTACCTGCTGCACTGGCCGGGCCGCATCCCGCTGGAGGACACCATCGCGGGCTTCTCCGCCCTCAAGCAGGCGGGCAAGATCCTGTCCTGGGGCGTGAGCAACTTCGACGTCGCCGATCTCGACGCGGCCTCGGCCATCGCGGGACCGGGCCAGATCGCCTGCAACCAGGTGCTCTACCACCTGCAGGAGCGCGCCATCGAGCACGCGGTGCTGCCCTGGTGCCGTCGCAACGGGGTCGCCCTGGTCGGCTACTCGCCCTTCGGCAGCGGCGACTTTCCCGAGTCCGGAAGCAGCGGAGGCCGGGTGCTCGCCCGTCTGGCGGAGGCGCACGGCACCACGGCGCGGGCCATCGCCGTCGCGTTCCTGACACGGGAGGAGGGCACTTTCACGATCCCGAAGACGGCGCGGCCCGAGCGGGCGCGGGAGAATGCGGCGGCGGGCGCGATCACCCTGACGCCGGAGGATTGCGCCGCCCTCGACGCGGCCTTCCCGCGTGGTCCGCGCCCGCGCAGCCTGCCGATGCTGTAGCGGCCCGGGCGAAGTTGTGGCCAATGGCCGGGGATGATCCGGCGCCGACGGTCGGCGCCGGGTACAGGTGAGGAGTGCGAGCGATGGCGCGATGGCTGGGTCCGGCATTCCTCGGGCTGTTCTGCCTCGCCGGGACCCATGCGCTGTCCGAGGACGCCGAGCGCGACACGCGCAATCCCGACCAGCCCAGCGGCGAGACCCTGACGATCGACGAGAAGGGCATCACCCTGCGCTTCCCCGATGTCGCCAAGCTGCGCATCGGCGGCAAGCTGCAGCTCGATTACGGGGCCGCGGCCATCCGGCAGGCGGGTTTTCCCGAGCCCTTCCCGGAGAATTTCGCGGTGCGCCGGGCCTGGATCGAGAGCTATCTCACCCTCGGCAAGAGCCTGGAACTCGCCTTCCAGTATGATTTCGCCGACCCGATGCGGCCGATCAACGATGCCGCCGCGGCCTATACGGGCCTGGAGAACACCCTCCTGACGGTGGGCAACATGAAGGAGCCCTTCAGCCTCGACCAGCTGACCAGCGACAACAACACCCTGTTCACCGAGCGCTCGCTCGCCGACGCCTTCGCGCCCGCCCGCAATTTCGGCTTCGCGCTCGGCCGGCACGGGGAGGACTGGACGGTGGTCGCCAGCGTCTTCGGCGGCAACGCCAACACGGGGATCGGCAGCGAGGGCGTCGCCGCCACGGGGCGCGCCACCTACGCGCCGATCCACGGGGACGATCGGGTGCTGCATCTCGGCCTCGCCGGGAGCTTTCGCGATCTGCCCCGCGACGGGCAGGGGCTGTCGCTGTCGAGCCGGTCCGAGGCGTTCCTGTACCAGCGCGACTTCGTCGACACCGGCGACATCCGCGACGCCTCGGGCGTCCGCCGCATCGGCCTCGAGGCGGCCTATCGGGACGGACCCTTCCTGGTCCAGGCCGAGTACATCCGCACGGAGGTGGAGCGCTACGGGGGCGCCCGCACGGTCGGCTTCCAGGGCGGCTACATCCAGGCCAGCGTCGTCCTCAACGGTAAGGGCCGCGCCTACAAGCTCGCCCCCGATTACGGCGCCACCTACGCGGTCTTCTCCGGCGTGCAGGTGGCGGAGGCCGACCGAGTCTCGCGGGGCGGGATCGGCGTGTTCGAACTCGGCACCCGCTTCAGCGCCATCGACCTCGACGATGCCGGTATCCGCGGCGGCATCGAGCGCGACGTCACGGTCGGGCTGAACTGGTACCCAGACCGCAACATCCGCGTGGTCGCGGACTATGTCCGCTCGCACACCAGCCCCTCGGCGGTGCAGGGCGGCCGCACCATCGACGCGGACAGCTTCATCGGGCGGTTTCAGCTCTACTGGTAGGCGGCCCGGGGCGGCCTAAGCCCGTTGGGCAGGCTTGCGGCCGGCCCCCGGGGCGGTGCTACGATGGGGTCGCAGGCCGGGCCGCGCCCGGCGGTCCGGGTCGGCGCGACGATCGATGGAACGCACGGAAGTCCTGATCGTCGGCGCCGGGCCCACGGGCCTGGTCCTCGCCCTCTGGCTGACACGGCTCGGCATCCGCGTCCGGATCGTCGACCGGGCGGAGGCGCCCGGCACCACCTCCCGGGCGCTCGGAATTCAGGCGCGCACCCTCGAACTCTACCGTCTTCTCGACCTCGCCGATGCGGTGGTCGGCGCCGGGCACCGGGTGCCCGCCGTCAATCTCTGGACCGCCGGCACCCGGCGCGCCCGCCTGGCCTTCTCCGCCGACCCACGGGACCCGACGCCCTATCCCTTCCTGCTGATCTACCCGCAGGACGCGCACGAGCGTCTCCTGATCGAGCGCCTCGCCGCGGCCGGGATCCGGGTCGAGCGAGGCACCGAACTCGTCGGGTTCACGCAGGACAGGACGCGCGTCGTTGCCACCCTGCGCACGACCGAGGGGGCGCAGGTGCAGGTGGCGGCCGCCTACCTGGCCGGGTGCGACGGCGCCCGCTCGACGGTGCGCGAGACAATCGGCATCGAGTTTCCGGGCGGCACCTACGAGCGCTTCTTCTACGTCGCCGACATCGCGGCGGACGGCCCGGCCGTCGACGGCGAGATCCATCTCAACCTCGACAGGGCCGCCGACGTCCTGGCCGTGTTCCCCCTCGCGGAGCGCGGGCGGGTGCGCCTCGTCGGGACGGTGCTCGATGATCATGCCGGCCGCCGCGAGAGCCTGAGCTTCGACGATATCGCTGCCACGGCGCTGGAGCGGCTGCGGATCGCGCCGCGGACCGTGAACTGGTTCTCGACCTACCGGGTGCATCACCGGGTCGCCGCCCGCTTCCGGGACGGGCGCGCCTTCCTGCTCGGCGACGCCGGGCATATCCACAGCCCGGCCGGCGGGCAGGGCATGAACACCGGCATCGGCGACGCGATGAACCTCGGGTGGAAACTCGCCGCCTGCCTGCGAGGGCGGGCGGACGATGCCCTGCTCGACACCTACGAGACCGAGCGGATCGGCTTCGCCCGCCGCCTCGTCGCGACGACGGACCGGGTGTTCACCCTGGCGACGTCGGAGAACCCCCTGGCGCAGCTCTGGCGGACCAGGCTCGCGCCCCTGTTGGCGCCGCTCGTCGCCGGATCCCCGGCCCTCCGGCGCTCCCTGTTCCGAACGCTCTCGCAGATCGCCCTGGCCTATCGGCACAGCGCGCTCAGCGCGGGCCGGGCGGGCCGGATCCATGGCGGGGATCGGCTGCCCTGGGTGGCGGGCGCGGACGTGGTGGGGTCGGAATGGCGGGTGCACGTCCATGGTGCGGCGGCACCGGACCTGGCGCGCTGGTGCGCGCAGCAGGATCTGGGCCTGCACGTCGTCGCCTGGAGCCCCGAAGCCGAGCACGTGGGCCTCGCCCGGGACGCCCTCTACCTCGTGAGGCCCGACGGCTACGTGGCCCTCGCCGATGCGGAAGCCTCCGTCCCGACGCTGGCCGCCTTCCAGGCGCAGCACGGGCTGAACTGGGGAGCGGACGGCTGATGCGGGTCCGGCTGGACGGCAGCCGGACCCGCATCAGCAGGTCCGCGCTCAGCCTGTACGAAGCCCGGACCCGTCACCCCGCGAGGATCGTCCGGACCCGACCCAGGGGCTGGCGCTACTCGCCGACCCCGAACAGCTTCTCGAGGAAGTTGCGGTCGTCCTGGCTCGGGCCGCGGCTCGCATCCGCGTGGCGGGCGGCCGGGCGGGGCGGGGCGGCCGCCTGCGGCTCGCCCAGGAGGGCGCCGATCAGGCCACCCGGGGTGCTGTTGGTCACCGCGGGTTCGGAGGGACCACGGTTGCGCCAGCGGTTGGCGCCGGGGAGCATCACCGGGCTCTGGCCCTTCAGCGCCACGGTCATGTAGGCCTTCCAGATCTCGCCCGGCAGGTTGCCGCCCGAAACCTTCTTCGTCGGCTCGCCGTCGTCGTTGCCGAGCCAGACGCCGGTCACCAGGGTGGCCGAGTAGCCGATGAACCAGGCATCGCGGAACTCCTGGCTGGTGCCGGTCTTGCCGGCGAGGTCCCAGCCCGGAACCTCCGCCTTCTTGGCGGTTCCGGTGACGAAGGTCTCGTGCATCATCGCGTTCATCATCGAGACCGCGTTGGCGTCGATGACGCGGCCGAGCCCGCCGTCCTTGCGCTTGTAGAGCACCTTGCCGTCCGCGCTCTTCACGCTGGCGATGATGTAGGGGATCACCCCCGTGCCGCCGTTGGCGAAGGCGGCGTAGGCGCCCACCATCTCCAGGGGGGTCACCTCGGAGGTGCCCAGCGCGATCGAGCCGTTGGCCTGCAGCGGGGAGGAGATGCCGAGGCGCTGGGCCGTCTGCACCACGGTCTTGGGCCCGACTTCCTGGCCGAGGCGGACCGCCACGGTGTTGAGGGAGAGCGCGAGGGCGTCCCGCAGGGTTACCGGTCCCCGGTAATCGCGGGAATAGTTCTCCGGGCTCCAGCCCTTGATGCTGATCGGTGCGTCGTCCCGCACCGTGTCGGGGGTCAGGCCGTGCTCGACCGCCGCGAGGTAGACGAAGGGCTTGAACGACGAACCGGGCTGGCGCTTGGCCGTGGTGGCTCGGTTGAACTGGCTCTGCGCATAGTCGCGCCCGCCCACCAGGGCGCGGATCGCTCCGTCCGGCTTCATCGAGACGAGGGCGCCCTGGGCGACGTTGTAGCGGCCGCCCTTCTGGTTCAGCTCGTCCACCAGCGCCTTCTCGCCGGCGCCCTGGAGGCCGGTATCGACGGTGGTGGCGATGACGATGTCGCTCTCGAACTTCGGCACGAAGTCGTCGAGGACGTCCATCACGAGGTCGGCGACGTAGTTGGCCGAGCCGCCGCCGCGCACGCCGGCGGGCCGGGCCGGGCTCGCCAGGGCCAGCTTGGCCTCGGCGGGCTTGGCGAAGCCCAGCTCCTCCATGGCGGCGACGACCTGGGCGGCGCGGGCCTGGGCCGCGGGCAGGTTGCGGTTCGGCGCCAGGCGCGAGGGCGCCTGGACGAGGCCGCCGAGCATCGCGGCCTCCGCCAGGGTCACGGATTTCGCCGGCTTGCCGAAGTAGCGCTGGGCTGCGGCCTCCACCCCGTAGGCGCCGGCGCCGAAATAGACGCGGTTCAGGTAGAGCTCGAGGATCTCGTCCTTGCTGTACTTGTGCTCCAGCCAGAGGGCGAGGATCGCCTCCTGGATCTTGCGCGAGGCCGAGCGCTCCGGCGTCAGGAACAGGTTCTTGGCGAGCTGCTGCGTCAGGGTCGATCCACCCTGGGAGACGCCGCGGCGGGTGACGTTCTGGGCGACCGCGCGGGCGATGCCGACGGGATCGACGCCGAAATGGCTGTAGAAGCGCCGGTCCTCGATCGCCACGAAGGCGCGCGGCAGGTAGGGCGGCAATTCCTTGATGCTGACGACCCGGCCGCCGGTCTCGCCGCGATTGGCCAGGAGCGAGCCGTCGCTCGCCAGGATCGCGATGTTGGGCGGACGCTTGGGCACCGCCAGCTGGTCGATCGGCGGCAGCTGCGAGGCGTGGTAGGCCACGAGCCCCGCGATGCCGATCACGCCCCAGAGGCCGAGGACGAGGACGCCGTAGACGAGCCGGCCGAGGATCGAGCGACGGGCCCGGCGCGGCGCCTTGCGCAGCGCCCGCGATGGGGCGGGGGCACGGCTCTTTGCGCCGCGGCCGCCCTGTGAACCTGACCCGCCTCGTGCCACGCCGCCTCCCGCGCGATCGGCGCGCGAGAGCCGCAGGTCGAGATCGGCCGGGTCTCCGACGCGGCCCTCGGGCACGTCGAAGTTCGGCTCCCCTCGGCCTGTGCCGCCACGTCCCTTCGCCATGCGTCCCGTCTGCCCCAAGGTTCGTTCGCGATTCGAGCGACCCTGCTTGCGCACGGTAATTGCGGCGGGTTTAAGGGGTGTTAACCGGCTCGTTTTTCAAAGCTTTGAAAAATCAGGGGAAATTCGACGAGCCTCGCGGTTCGTGCACCGGATGTTCAGGGGGTGGCCGCGGTGGCGAGACCCGTGGAGGCAACCCCGCCGGCCGCCGCCTGGTCCCGCGATCCGGCGGCACCGCCCGGCTCCGCTCACGCCTTCTTGCGGAGGGGCCGGACCGACACGGCGCCTTGATCGCTGAATCCGGTGGCGGCGCCGAAGGCCTGCAGGTCCGTCCGATGGAGTCCGGTCAGCAGCTCGATCTCGCCGCACCCGGCCGAGCGCGCCGCCTGCGAGGCCGCCTTCAGGAGGAGTCGACCGAGGCCGCGCCGTCGCGCGTCGGGGTCGACCAGCAGCGTGGTGATCTGCGCCGTCGGCAGATTGGCTGCGAGGGACGCATACCAGTGCAGGACGACGAGGCCGCTCGGCGGCCCCCACTCGACCGCGACGAGGGCCGCGCTCGCGCCGTGCCGCACGGCCTCGATCCGTTCGGCCAGGGTCTCGGCGGCGACGGGGTGGCCGGAGCCCCGCAGGAGTTCGGCGAGGCCCGCCGCGTCGCCGACATGCGCCGCCCGGATCTCCAGCCCGTAACGGCTTGCCACGCCTCACTCCGGTCGGCTCCCCCGGCCGGAGCCGGTGGAGCGAGGATCCTGCGGGTCCTCTTAGTCCCGGCGCATCAGGCCGAACAGGGCGAAGCCTGCCAGGGCGGCGAGACCAAGGGCGAGACCACGATTGTCCTGGAAGCGGCTCGCCGCCGCCTGTCCGGCGGCCCGCAGGTCGTTGCCCAGGGGCGAACCGCTGAGGATGCGCTCGGCCCGGGCATGGTTCTCCGGCCGGGTCGCGATCGACACCGCGAAGGCGTCATCGTCCAGGCGGTCGATCTCGATGCTGTTCCGGGCGAAGCCGGCGCGCGACAGGCGATCCCGCGCCACGCGGGCGGCTCTGAGAGACGGAACGGTCACGGTCGCCAACACGCTGTCAGACATCAAGTATTCTCCCTGTTCGGCAGACCAAACCCCGCCCGCGGGAATACGGTTCCGTGATCGTGGGTTCCGGGCGTGACGGCAGCCCGGCCTTAAGCTTCCGGCAACCACCGTGGACCTAAGCCCGGGCCTCGCTCGGCGGGCTCAAGCCCGCGCGAGCCGTGACGAGGAGCCTGCCGGACTTGCGCGATCCGTTCGTTCCTGCCGCCCTTGCCGATCGCCTGCGGGAGAAGCGCCGCCGGCCGCGGTCCCGGGAAGCCCTGGCCTACGAGCCGGCCAAGCCGGTCTTCGCCGAACTCCTCGACGCGCGCGGGCACGGCACCGGCCAGTTCGTGCGGCTGTCGCAGGGCATGGTGGAGGCGATCACGCGGGGCGCGCGCGCGGAATCCTGAGCGAAAGCCCGATCGGCCTGGGGTCAGCGGTCGCAGCCGATGCAGATGTCGCGCACCACGCGCTCGCGTCCATGCCCCGTGCGCTGGTTCGGCAATGATCCGTTGAAGGCGTGCTCCGCCGCGCGGGTCGGCGGCGGAACCGGCTTCGGCGGCTCGGGCGCGACCGATCTCGGCGCGGGGGCGGTCAGGGCCATGTACTGGGCCGCGGCGGGCGCCGAAGCGAGGCCGGGCACCAGCCCGGCGAGGGCGAGAACCAGGGACGCACAGTGCGGGCGAGCACGAACGCGCGGGGCGGTCTCGGGACGTCGCGTGGCCATCGAAGCCTCCGATCGTGAGCGCTCGGTGCGAATCGACGCGGAGCGCCATGCGGCGATCCGGCGTCCGGCCTGACGGGAACGAGGGCGGGAAGGGATCGTTCCCCGTCCCTTTGGCCGGCCCCCGGGCCGGATGGGACCGGATCCATGCTGCACCTCCTTGTGGCCGATGGGAACGACCGGTCCGGACGGGCCGATCACGTTTCGGGCACCGGCGTGACCTCGGCCGAGGCCTATGCGGAGGTCCTGCGCCAGATCTCACCGGGCGTCGGCTGCACCCTGATCAACCCGGCCGACGCCGACGCGGCCCTGTCCCCCGGGACCACGCTCGCCGGCTTCGATGCCCTCTTCCTCACCGGATCGACGCTCCACGTCTGCAACGAGTCCGAGGCCGTGCGGCGCCAGATCGCCCTCGTGCGCGACGCCCTCGCCGCCGGGCTCCCGATCTTCGGTTCGTGCTGGGGCGTCCAGGTCGCCGCGGTCGTGGCGGGCGGCCATGCGGCCCGCAATCCCAAGGGGCCGGAATACGGGTTCTCGCGCGATCTCGTACGCACCGAGGCCGGACGGGCGCACCCACTCCTGGCCGGGCGGGGCGAGCGCTTCGATGCTCCCGCCATGCATCTCGACGCCGTCATCACGCCGCCGGCCCACGCCATTGTGCTGGCGGGCAACGGGGTCCTGTCGGTCCAGGCGATCGAGATCCGGCACGGGGCCGGCGTGTTCTGGGGCACGCAGTACCACCCCGAACTCGACCTCGACGCCCTGGCCGCGATGCTGCGCCTCAGCGCGGACGCTGTGGTGGCGGCCGGCGCGCTGCCCGACCGCGCGGCGGTGGAGGCCTATGCGGCCGACCTCTGCCGCATCCATGCGAATCCCGAAGGACAACGGGACCTGATCGCCCGTCACCGGCTCGGCCCGGAGCTGCTGGAGCCGGCGCGTCGGCGGGCGGAGATCGGGAACTTCCTCGATCGCCTCGTGCGCCCGCGGGTCGAAGCCGCGGCTTGAGCGTTCAGACCGCGCGCAGGGCGGGAGCGTCCGGCCGCGGGCGGGCGCCGACGATGTGAAAGGCGCGCGGTCGCACGAACAGGAACGCCAGGCGCGTGTGACGGATCATCCGCTCGAAGGCCAGCGGAACCAGGATCGCCACCACCGTGACGACGAGGCTGGCCCAGCCGATATCGGTGATCGCCCCCGACTTCACGATCAGCGTGCGGGTGAGGGCCATCGGCAGGAAGAACGCGAGGTAGATCACGATCGAGCGCTGGCCGCAGGCCCTGAGCGCCGCCGTCACCGGCCCGCCGGCCCGGGACATCAGGGCTCCGGTGGCGACGATCGCCAGGGCGCCGGCACCGCTCAGGATGAGGGCGAGCCCCGGGAGATTCGCCAGCGCCGGCACGGCCCGGAAGCCCGTGGGCACGAAGACCAGGACGGCGTTGACCACGGCCCAGAGCGCCAGTCCGAGCATCGCGGCGCGGGCGTGGCGCTGCACGAGATCCGCGAAGGTGAAGATGCGCGCGGCGAAGAGGTAGCCCACCAGGAACCAGACGTAGCGGTCGCAGAACTCGTCGATCAGCTCGAACCCGGTGTGGAGCGGCAGGACCTGCAGCAGCGCCGCACCGCCGAGGAGCCAGGCCGCCGGCACCGACCGCAGGGCCTTGGTCAGCACCGAGAACACCGCCAGCAGGTAGATGAACCACAGGGTCGAGTAGGGTTCGACGACCGCCAGGGCGAGATGGGCGACGAACGCGCCCGGCCCGGCTCCGTCGGTGATCGCGCCGTACTTGAAGGCCGACTGGATCAGCACCCAGAGGACGTAGAAATAGACGAAGTGCACGAGGCGCCGGTCCAGGAACAGGCGCCAGTCGCGGTCGATGACCCGGCCGAGGAACAGGCCCGACAGCAGGAAGAAGTCCGGGATGCGGAACGGGCGCGCGAACGCCACGACGGTGTGGAGAAAGCCCTCGCCCTCCATCGCGATCCCGGTGCCGAGGGTCGAGTGCATCATGACCACGAGGATGATGCAGAGGCCCTTGGCGACATCCACCCAGGCGAGCCGGGCGGAATCCTCCGCGGATCCCGCCATCCGCGGCCCCGTTCCCTGCGCCGTTCCCTGCGCCGCACCTTGCCCCACCGCGACCGCCGCCATGATCCGTCCCCGCCTACAGGACCGCGATCCTTGGGCGCCAGGTCTTAAGGATGGCGATACGCTGGGAGCCACCGGCCGATCATGCCGAACGGAAGGTAAAGGCCGGGCCGCGCCTTCTCTCACTCCGGGCGGTGCCGCGTTTCCGTGCGCAGGGGCCCTGCCGCAGGGCCGGCTGCGCCCTGCAGGCCTCAGTGCGGGTCGCGCTTGGCGCCCCGGCGGTCGCGGGTCATGCGGGTCGCGGCGTGAAAATCGTCCGGCTTGGTGCGGACCCAGGCCAGGAACTCCGCCATCTCGGGCGCCGCCCGCAAGGCCTCCACGTCGGCGAGGCGGCGGGCGATCTCGGCCTCGCTGAAGCGGGCGTGGATCGCCGAGTGGCAGATCTGGTGCAGGCGCACCGTGCCCGCGCGCGCCCCGCCCTTCAGCTTCGGGGTCAGGTGGTGCAGGCTGGATTTGGCATGGGGCGGGATCGGCCGCTCGCAGAGCGGGCAGATCACCGGAGGCTTGGCCTGCGGACTATGCGTCGCCGGGTCGTCGTCGCGCCAGAGCCGGGCTCGTCGTCCCAAGGGTGTCTCCCGTCGGATGCGTGCGTCAGTGGTCTGCTGCCGGAACAAGCGTCCGGCAGGCGGGGTCGTTCGGTTGGAACAGGGCCGCGGCCTCGCGGTCCCGGGTCCCGAGAATGGAGACGTGGTCGCCGGGGATGACCATCAGGCGCGCCCGTGGACCGGCCTGCGCCGCCAGCCGCTCGGCATGGGCGAGGGGCACCACCGGGTCGTCCCGGCCGTGCACGATGACGAGGGGACCGCCCCCGGCGGCGATGCGCGCGTCGGACCGGAAGGTATCCCGAAGGAGCAGGCCGGTCGGCAGGAAGGGGAAGCGCCCGGCGACGATGGCGGAGAGGGAGTCGAAGGGCGCCTCGAGATAGAGGCCGAGATGCGGCCGGGTCTCGGCCAGGGCCACCGCCACCGCAGCCCCCAGCGAATGGCCGTGCAGCAGCACCGGAGTTCCGGGGACCCGCGCCTGGATCCACGCATAGGCCGCCTGTCCGTCGGCGATCAGCCCCGCCTCGCTCGGACTCCCGGTCGAGCCGGGATAGCCGCGATAGGCGATGGCGAGGAGGCCCCAGCCCGCCTTGCGCCAGGGCCCGCCGGCAAAGCGCGCCGCAGCGGGCTCCGGCCGCGAGCCGTTGCCGTGGAAGCTGAGCACCACGGGACAGCCCGGCTCCGGCGCCCGCCAGAACCCGAGCAGGCGCTCGCCGTCGGCCGTGGGCAGGCTGATGGCTTCCGTGCCCGTCGGCGGGGGCCGGGCGGGGGCGGGCGCCTGGCTGCGGAAGGCGCCGGGATAGATCAGGTGCCGCTGGAAGACGGTCAGCAGCGTCATGGCCAGGACGGCGAGGCCGAGGAAGGCGGTGGCCACGAGGGAAGCGAGAAGACGCATGCGCTCGATGAAGGGATGAGGCCGCGACCGAGCGACGACCCCGAACCGTCGCGGCGGGGCGCCGAACCGCGCCGGACCCTGGGGATGGAGGGGACACTGGGGCGTCCCCGAGAGGTAGGGCTGGACTTTGGCGTGTCACCAGCGATGTTGCGTCGCGTGAATGCTCCTGCGCCCGTTCTTCCCCGAAGCTTCCTCTTGCCCGTGTTCCTCCTCTTGCCCGTGTTCCTCCTCTTGCCCGTGTTCCTGCTCTTGCCCAAGAGCCTCCTCTTGCCCAAGAGCCGCTCCCTGAGGACCCGTCACCGGTCCGCCGCGCCCGCACCGGTCCGGTGCGCCGCGGCATGAGGGACGCGTCCGGTCGCGCGGAGGGCATGGGCGCTCCTCGCCTCAGCGCGAACGCGCTCCTCGTCGGGCTGATCTTCTGCGGGGTCGGCTTCGGCATCGGTGCCGGCGCGCTCGCGGGCTCGGGGGCGGCCTTCGTCTTCCTCATGTCCGGCTGGGTGCTGGGCCTCTGCCTGCACGAGTACGGGCATGCCCGGGCGGCGCTGCTCTCGGGCCTGCCCCGGACCGGCGCGCTCACCCTGGATCCCCTGCGGGCACCCAACCCCGTGGCGACCATGCTGCTGCCGGCGCTGTTCACCATCATGGGTGGCGTCGGATTTCCGGGCGGCGTGGGAATGCCAGGCAGCCTCGGTCGTCCGCCGGAATCCGGGCTGAGCCGGGGACGGCAATCGGCGGTGGCCGCCGCCGGCCCGGCGATGAGCGTCCTCTTCCTCGTCGCGCTCGCGCTGCTCTATGCGCTGGCCAGCCCGGGGGCGGAGACGCTGCGTGCGGTGCTCGCCGTGTCGGTGCTGTTCCAAGGCACCGCCCTGGTGCTCGGGCTGATGCCGATCCCGGGGCTCGACGGCTACGACATCGTCCGACCCTGGCTCTCCGGCCCGCCGGCCTCGCTGCCAACCGCGCCCTGGACCTTCGCGGACCAGATGGCCCGGCATTCGGGGCTGGTGCTGCTCGGCCTCTTCCTGATCTCGGCGGCCTTCACCCGGCCGTTGTTCCGCGCGAGCCTGCTGGTGACGACGGTGTGCGGCATCGATCTCGCAGACGTAATCGCGGGGTTTCGGTTGGTGCGCCTGTGGTGATCCCACCGGTCGGAGGGGGCACGACGCACGGGAGATTTGACGGCGTGGCGGCGGATGGGTCGCGGCGGTGTGTCCGTCAACGCGCTGAGCCGGACGGTTGCGGCGCATGCGGAGGTGCCGCGTGGTTCGTCTCGCGTGCGAGGCGGCGCCCCGGCTCGTCACCATCGTCGAGGCGGGCGCAGGTCATGCGGGACGATGCGCCGGGGCAGGGGACGCCATCGGCCTACCGCGTGCGGCTGCTGGACCATGCCGGCCGCGTTCTTCGCACCGAGTCCCCTGCGGGCTGTCGCGAGGCGGAGGTCCCGGAGCGGGCGCGGGCCTTCCTGGAGGGCCGCTCGGTCGAACTCTGGGACGGGGCGCGCCTGATCCAGCGGCGCGAGGCCCCTCGCAACCTGTCGGCCTGAGCGGGGGAGGCCGGTCCCGGCCCGACCGCGGCGTTCGCGCCGCGTAGGAACCGGGCTTTCGTGCTAGGTGCGCTCGGCCTCCGGATCCGACGCGATCCGGCGCGGCCCGGTGGAGAGACCCTGCGATGGCCCTCAAGACGACGTTCCTGGTGCAGACCTTCGTGCTCAAGCGCAAGCGGCTCTCGCCGGGCGACCGCGAGGTGGCGGTGACGGAGAGCGGGGCCTTGAAGAAGGCCGAGGCGATGGCCGCCCGTTTCCCCGGCACAGCGGCGATCAAGGTCGTAGCCGACGACGAGACGGGCGAACTGGAGAGCGCGTCCATCCTCGGCAGCTTCGGAGAGGTGCCGGACGATTTCGCCGAGAGCCTGCAGGGCTCCTGAGGCCGGATCGCCCACGGCGTCCACGAACCTGAGACCGGAAACGCGAAAGGGCCCCGCCTCGCGGCGGAGCCCTTCGATCCTGCTGCGACGCGTCTGCCGTTACGGGCAGGCGTGACGCTGACCGTCATTGCCGAGATAGGTCCCGGTGCGGCGGTCATAGGACCGGAAGCGCTGGACACAGTAGGCGACGTCCTCGCCGCTGGTCGCGACCTCCGGGCCGGCCTCGTAGCCCGTGGCGGCATAGCCGCCACCGTAGGGCGCGGAGCCGCCGTAATAGGCCGGCGCATAGCCGCCGGCATAGTAATCGTCGCCGTAGTAGCCGCCATAAGCGCTGCCGAGGCCGTAGCCGATTCCGGCGCCGGCAAGACCCAGGCCGAGCCCGAGCCCGACACCACCGTAGCCGCGGCGGTAGCCGTAGCCGCGCCCGGCATAGGCACCGCCCCGGTTGTACCCACCGCGGTTGAAGCCGCCGCGATCACCCCGGAAGCCGTTGCCGGCCGCGAGGCCCGCCCCGGCGCCGACGGCACCCGCGCCGACGCCGATGGTCCCGCCGCGGTTGAACCCGCCCCGGTTGAATCCACCCTGCGCGAGGCCGCCGCGGAACCCGCCGCCGCCGAAGTTGCCCCCGACATTGCCGCCGCGGAACCCGCCGCCCTGCGCGAGACCACCGCGGAAGCCGCCACCACCGAAGTTGCCGCCGCGGAATCCGCCGCCACCGCCAAGTCCACCGCCGTGGAATCCGCCGCCACCGCCACGGAAGCCACCGCCGCCACCGCCCGGACGTGCGTCCGCGGATGCGGGAATCATCGAGAGGGCCCCGACCAGGGCGGCCGATGCCAAGAGTATGCGCTTCATGGGAGAGCCTGTCGTTCGCATGTCGATCCCGAGGACCGAACTTCTGGTAACCGAACGCGGGGCCTGACGATAAAGTTCGGTTCGCACCCTATTCCGCCGCACTTCATCGGGCCGGCGATTGACAAAACCGCCGCAGACCTCGAATCTAGAAGCATTCCGAGGGGGGCTCCGAGTGCGGGGGCTGAGATTGGGCGCGTCGCCCTGACCCTTGAACCTGATCCGGTTCGTACCGGCGGAGGGACGGGAATTCGTAGCAGCGGCGCGCAAGATCCAGGCGTCGTCCCATCCAACACCGCTCGACGCGAGTCCGGATCGTCTCCCACGCCAGGAGCGAAACCGATGAATGCACCCGTTCTCCCGAAGGATCTTCCGCAGGGTCAGCCCCAGGCGGTGACCACCGGCCCGATCATGGGCTCGCGCAAGGTCTACGCTCCCGTGGCCGGGCACGACGACATCCGGGTGCCGTTCCGCGAGATCACGCTCAGCGATCCGAAGGAGGCCCCGGTGCGGGTCTACGATCCGTCGGGCCCCTACACCGAGACGGATGCCAAGATCGACCTGCATGCCGGCCTGCCGCTGGTGCGCGAGCCCTGGATCGCCCGGCGCGGCTACGCCACCGTGACCCCGCGCGTGGTCAAGCCCGAGGACAACGGGTTCGTGCCCGAGGACAAGCTCGTGGCCCCCTGTCCGGCCATCCGCGAGATCCGCAAGGCCGGCCCGGGCCAGATGGTGACGCAGTACGAGTTCGCCCGCGCCGGGATCATCACCGAGGAGATGATCTACGTCGCCAACCGCGAGAACCTCGCCCGCCAGACGATGCTGGAGGGCGCGCAGGCGGCGCTGGCCGACGGCAACAGCTTCGGCGCCGCCCTGCCGGCCTTCATCACGCCGGAATTCGTCCGGGACGAGGTGGCCCGCGGCCGCGCCATCATCCCGGCCAACATCAACCACCCCGAGGTGGAGCCGATGGCGATCGGCCGCAACTTCCTGGTGAAGATCAACGCCAACATCGGCAATTCCGCCGTGACGTCGTCGGCCGCCGAGGAGGTCGAGAAACTGGTCTGGGCGACCCGCTGGGGCGCCGACACGGTGATGGACCTCTCGACGGGCCGCAACATCCACAACATCCGCTCCTGGATCGTGCGCAACTCGCCCGTTCCGATCGGCACCGTGCCGATCTACCAGGCGCTGGAGAAGGTCGGCGGCGACCCGCTGAAGCTCGACTGGGAGGTCTTCAAGGACACCCTGATCGAGCAGGCGGAGCAGGGCATCGACTACTTCACCATCCATGCGGGCGTGCGCCTCGCCCACGTGCCGCTCACCGCGCGCCGGGTCACCGGCATCGTCTCCCGCGGCGGCTCGATCATGGCGCGCTGGTGCCTCGCCGGTCACCGCGAGTCGTTCCTCTACGAGCGCTTCGACGAGATCTGCGACATCATGCGGGCCTACGACGTGTCGTTCTCCCTGGGCGACGGCCTGCGCCCCGGCTCCATCGCGGATGCCAACGACGCGGCGCAGTTCGCCGAGCTGGAGACCCTGGGCGAGCTCACCAAGATCGCCTGGGACAAGGGCTGCCAGACCATGATCGAGGGCCCCGGCCACGTGCCGATGCACAAGATCAAGGTGAACATGGAAAAGCAGCTCGTGGAGTGCGGCGAGGCGCCGTTCTACACCCTCGGCCCGCTGACCACCGACATTGCCCCCGGCTACGACCACATCACCTCCGGCATCGGCGCCGCGATGATCGGCTGGTTCGGCTGCGCCATGCTCTGCTACGTCACCCCGAAGGAGCATCTCGGCCTGCCCAACCGCGACGACGTCAAGGAAGGCGTGATCACCTACAAGATCGCGGCCCATGCCGCCGATCTCGCCAAGGGCCACCCGGCGGCGCAGCTGCGTGACGATGCCCTGTCGCGGGCCCGGTTCGACTTCCGCTGGGAGGATCAGTTCAACCTCTCCCTCGACCCGGATACGGCCCGCGCCTACCACGACGAGACCCTGCCGAAGGACGCCCACAAGGTCGCGCATTTCTGCTCGATGTGCGGCCCGAAGTTCTGCTCGATGAAGATCACGCAGGACCTGCGCGCCGAGGTGCTGGCGATGGAGGCGGCCGGCCAGGTGCTGGGCGAGGCCGCGCCCCTGAGCGCGGCCGAGCGCGAGGCCGGTATGGCGGCGAAATCCGCCGAGTTCCAGGCCGAGGGTGGCAAGCTCTACGTCGACGCGGCCGAGTAGGGGACCCTGTCCCGGGCCGGTCTCAGCCGACCGGCCCGGGACAGGCGGCGCGCCGAAGAACCGCCCGCGGCGTGTCGAGGAACTGCCCGCGGCGTGTCGAGGAACTGCCCGCGGCGTGTCGAGGAACTGCCCGCGGCGTGTCGAGGAACTGCCCGCGGCGCGTCGAAGAACTGCCCGCGGCGCGTCGAAGAACTGCCCGCGGCGCGTCGAAGAACTGCCCGCGGCGCGTCGAAGAACCGCCCGCGGCGCGTCGAAGAACCGCCCGCGGCGCGCGGACTTCCAGAGCCGTGTCCGCGTGAAGTTTCCGAGGCCTCTCCCGGGCGCCTCTCCCGCTCACATCACGCGAACAGCCCGTGCACGAACCAGCGCGCGGGCGTCTCCATCGTGGGGAAGCCCTCGCGATAGACCCAGAGGCGGCGCCCGGCCTCGTCCTCGACCACGTAGTAGTCCCTGAGCGGACCCGGCGCGCGCCACCACTCGTCGGCGATGCGCTCGGGCCCGTCCGCATGGGCGACGCGGTGCAGGCGCCGGCGCCAGCGGAAGCGGTGCGGAGGCCCGTCGGGGGCGAGGGCGATGACGTCCTCGGCGGCCTCGCCCCGGCTGAGCAGCACCAGCGGCCGGGGCTGCAGGCGCGGCCGGGACGCCGGATCGGACCGGCCGGCCGGCGTGGGGCGATCCGCCCGCCAGGGCTCCACGAGGTCGGCCCGCTCGGGCAGGTGGCTTGCGCGGAAGCCGAGCCGCATCATCCGCCGGCCGAGGCGCTGACGCAGGGCATCGCCCAGATGCTCGGCGCCTCCGCCCTCGGCGGGCGTCTCCACCAGCGTGCCCTGACGTGCCGCGATCGTGCCCGTGGCGGTGACGGCGAGGCCCACGGTCTCGAAGCCGAAGCCGGCATCGAGGGCCGGGCCGAGGCGATCGAGGCGCAGGGTCAGCAGGCGTGCGAGCTGGACCGGGCAACGGCTCGGCAGGCTCATCCCGAGGTCGAGGGTGCGCACCACCCCGTCGACGCGGGTCAGGGACAGCCGCAGCGCCCGGGCGCCGAGGCCGGCCGCCTCCAGCCGCGGCGCCAGCCGCTCCATCAGGCCCGTGGCCGTGGCGACGATGGTCTCCGGCTGCCCGATCGGTTCGAGGAAGCCGCGCAGGGCCTCGAAGTCGTGCGGGTCCTCCGCCGAGACGAGGGGCTCGGGCCGGCGGCCGAGGGCCTGGTCGAGGCGCAGCAGCAGGGTCTCGCCGAAGCGCCGGGCCAGGGGCGCCCGGGGCGCGGCGGCGAGGTCGCCGATCCGGCGCAGGCCGAGGCGGGCCAGGGCCTGCGTCGTGCCCGGATCGAGGCGCAGGGCCGAGACCGGGAGGGCCTGCAGGGCCTCCCCGTTGCATCCGGGCGCCACGAGGCCACCCCCGCCGTGGCGCGCCAGGGCGAAGGCGCAGGCGGGCGTGTCCGCGAGGGCGATCCGGGCCGGAATCGCGCCCGCGCGTAGGCGTCGTGCGAGGTCCGCCAGCAACTGCGCCTCGCCTCCGAAGAGGTGGCTCGCCCCCGCGATGTCGAGGAAGAAGCCGTCGGCGCCCTCTGCCGGACCGTAGGGCGCCACGACCGGGGTGTAGCGCTTGGCCCAGAGGCAGAGCCGATGCAGGGAGGCCTCATCCGCCTCCGGGTCGGCGGGATGGACGGCCACGGGCGTGCCGATCCGGGCCCGGGCCCGGGCGAGGGTCTCGCCGGGCTCGAGGCCGAGGGCGCGGGCGGCGGCGTCCACCGCGACCAGGCGCAGGCCGTTGGCCTCCATCGCGGCCACCACCAGGGGGCCGTCCCCGTGAGCGCCGTCGTCCTGGGTGCCGTCTTGCTGGGCGAGGTCTTGCTGGGTGCCGTCTTCCCGGCCGCCGTCAGCCCGAGCGCTGGACGCGCCGGTCGGACAGGGCCGCGCCCGGGCCCGCCTCAACCGCGTGACCGGCCAATGCTCCAGCCAGACCGAAACGATGCGCGGCATGATCCCACTCCAGAAGCCAATGTCCGGTCCGCCCGTTGCGGCTTCGGTCGAGGGTCACCTGCCAGCACGGCCGCTCAATGCAGCCGAAGCGGTCGCGCAGGGCCTTGCCGGCGGCGATCCGCCAGCGGGTCGCGGCCACGTTGGGGCTCTCCGCCTCGGGAGGCCGCAGGACGAGGAGAAGCAGGTCGGTTCGCCCGGCCGCGAGGTGGAGCCGCCGGCTCTGGGCCAGGGGCAGAGCGGCGTCGACGAGGCCCGCCACCGCGGCCAGCCCCTGCGCGCGTAGGGATTCCTCCAAGGCCCGGTAGGCGTCGCCGTCGCTGGCGACCTCGAACAGCAGGAGTCGCCCCGGGTCGAGGCCGAGGCCGGCAAGCCCGTGGCCGTAGGGGAGGGGGTGGCCCCGGCCCACCACCAGCAGGGCCTCGCCCCGCACGCGGGCGAGGTGGCGCGCCACCAGCGCCAGGGCGAAGCCGAGGGCCGCCGGCTCGTCGCCCGCCTGGTCGGGGGCGATCTCGTGCAGCTGCCCGAGGGCGAGCCCACCCTGCGCGAGGCGCGAATCGACGTCGTGGATGCCGAAGGGCAGGGCACCCCGGAGGACCGAGCCCCCTCCGTGCCCGGCCACGAGGTCGCGCAAAGCGGCCAGATCCACGGGCTCGGCGTCCCGGGACGGAGATCCCACGTCCGGGTGGTCCGTCGACGCCATCGCGGTCTCCACATCGGGAAGGTCTTCAGGGCTCTGTCTCATCGGCTCCGCTCCATCCCGCTACGCTAAGAACAAAACAGGAACAGACTCAATCGGTTTCCGGGGGGATTCGGAATTTCGTCGCTGCTCAAGGGCTTGGCCTGTGGAAGGCTGTGGATGCCTGTGGACGGCGTCCCGCGGGCCGGCATTTGCGCCACGCTTGACCCTGTGGCGAGGGCAGGGCAGCACTCCTCACCTGCCGCGCACAAGACGCGGATCAGCCGGGAGAACTCCATGCGTCTCGCTCGTGCCCTCGTGGTCCTGTCGGGCCTGATCACCGTCGCGGGAGGGCTCCCCGCCGCCGCGCAGACGGCGGCCCAACCCAGGGGCGAAGACCCCCGGGCCGCGTCCAAGGCGCGCCGGCCCCAGGTCGCGTCGCAGCCGATCCAGGTCTACGATGCCCGCTTCGAGAACGGTGACCTCCGCATCTCCGGCAGCGTGCGCAAGCCCGGCACGGTGGTGGTGCTCGACGAGGACATCTCGATCATCGCCGACAGCCGGGGCCGCTTCGTCTTCCGGCTGCCCTACGTGCCCACCAACTGCATCGCCACCCTGAAGGCGGGCGAGGACGAGCGCGAGGCGGTCATCGCCAATTGCGGACCTGCCGGCCAGCCCGGCCCGAAGGGCGAGACGGGGCAGAAGGGAGACGCGGGAGACAAGGGCGAGACCGGCCCTGCCGGCCCGCAGGGCGTCGCCGGCCTGCCCGGTCCCCAGGGACCGAAGGGCGAGCCGGGTCCCCGGGGCGAGACCGGACCCAAGGGGGAAGCCGGACCCAAGGGCGAGACGGGTCTCAAGGGCGAGACGGGTCCGAAGGGAGATGCCGGACCGAAGGGGGAGACGGGCGCGAAGGGGCCGGCCGGCGAGCGCGGCCCGGCGGGTCAGAAGGGCGAGGCCGGTCAGGCCGCCCTGGCCGCCACCGCACCCGCATCGACGTTCCGGGTGGTGCGCCAGGACACCTGCCCGGCCTCCGGCTGCAGCATCACCTGCGAGAGCACCGAGATCCTGGCCTCGGCCCTCTGCCTGAAGGGGGGCAGCGCCATCGTGACGGCGGGAGCCGACGGAAGCTTGAATGCGACCTGCCCCACCGAGAGCCAGGGGCTCGTCGGCTTCTGCGCCCGGCGCTGAGGCGCCGGACAACCCGGGCGATCGCCCCTCGCCGAAACGGAGGCGTCCGGTGTAAGGACGCGCTTCGTTTCGCGCCAAAGTCGATCCCACGTGTCGCTACCGTCCATGCTTCCTGACCCTTCCAGCCCCGTTCCCTGCACCCGCGGGGTTGCCCGATGAGCGTGGGCATCTGGGGCAAGCTCGGCGGGGCCGGCCTCGGCCTCGCCATCGGCGGCCCCCTCGGCGGCCTCATCGGCGGGGTGGCGGGGCACTTCCTGGTCGACCGCGAGGGCGCCCTGTTCGGCACCACGCCGCGCGACGTGGTCTTCACCACCGGTCTCGTGGCCCTGGCCGCCAAGATGGCCAAATCCGACGGCGTGGTGACGCCGGCCGAGGTCGAGGCCTTCGCCAAGGTGGTGCAGGTGGACGAGCGCGCCCGGCCCGGCGTGCAGCGCCTGTTCGACCTTGCCAAGGGTACGGCGAACGGCTTCGAGGCCTATGCCCGGCAATTGGCCACCACCTTCCACGACGAGCCGGCCCTGCTGGAGGACGTGCTCGACGGCCTGTTCCACATCGCCAAGGCGGACGGCGCCATCCACGAGGCGGAGGAGCGCTACCTGCGCGCGGTGGCGGAGACCTTCGGCTACGACGAGGCCGCGTTCCGCCGCATCGCCGCCCGCCACGTCCGGCTCTCCGACGATCCCTATCTCGTGCTCGGCCTCGACCACGCTGTCGACGATGCCGGGCTGAAGGCGGCCCACCGCGCCCTGGTGCGGGAGAACCATCCCGACCGGGCCATTGCGCGCGGCCTACCACCGGAGGCCGTGGCCATCGCCACCCGCCGGCTCGCGGCCATCAACGCCGCCTATGACCGGATCAGCACCGAGCGGGGCCTCACGTGAAACCGACGCCCGAAAGTCCCGTTGCCACCAGCGTCCACCCGTCGCCGAACCACGGCGAGCGCCGGTCCGGCCCGGTCGACCTCCTCATCCTGCACTACACCGGGATGGAGAGCGCGGCCGCCGCCCTGCAACGCCTCGCCAACCCCGTGGCGGAGGTCTCGGCCCATTACGTGGTCCTGGAGGATGGCCGCGTGGTGCAGATGGTGCCCGAGGGGCGCCGCGCCTGGCATGCGGGCCAGGGCTCCTGGGCCGGGATCAGCGACGTGAACTCGCGCTCCCTCGGCATCGAGATCGTCAATGGCGGCCATGCCGGCGGCCTGCCGGCCTATCCCCCGGCACAGATCGAGGCCGTGATCGCCCTGTGCGGCGATCTCGCAAAGCGCTGGAGCCTCGCCCCGCACAGGATCCTCGCCCATTCGGACATCGCCCCCGAGCGCAAGGAGGATCCGGGCGAGCACTTCCCCTGGGAGACCCTCGCCCGCGCCGGCATCGGCCACTGGGTGCCGCCGGCCCCGATCCGCGACGGCCGCTTCTTCGCGCAGGGCGATGCCGGACCGCCGATCGAGGCCCTGCAGGCGATGTTCGCCCTCTACGGCTACGACCTGCCGGTGAGCGCCAGCTTCGATGCCCGCATGGGCGCGGTGGTGACGGCGTTCCAGCGCCACTTCCGCCCGGCCCGCGTCGACGGCGTCGCCGACGCCTCGACGATCACCACCCTGCGGGACCTGATCGCGGCCCTGCCGGGGCGGTAGCGCGCACTGGAGTGGCTCCCTCCCTCATAGAAGGGGAGGGAGGCGCCCGTGCACCCCTCCGAACACCGGCCGCCGGTTACACCCGGTGCTGCACCGCCTGGGCGCCATGCCCATGCGCGTCATGCCCGTGCACGTCTGCCGTGACCGTGCCGCGGGTGCGCCACAGGCTGTAGGCGATGCCCGCGACCAGGAACACGACGGTGACCGCGAGGGAGACCCACGGCGGCACGTGGACGAGGCCGAAGGTATCGGCGACCACGATCTTTCCGCCGATGAAGATCAGGATGAAGGCCAGCGCCGTCTTGAGATAGGCGAAGCGGTCCACCATCGCCGCCAGGGCGAAGTAGAGCGCCCGCAAGCCGAGGATCGCGAAGATGTTGGAGGTGTAGACCACGAAGGTATCGGTGGTGATGGCGAAGATCGCCGGCACGCTGTCGACGGCGAAGATCACGTCGGCACCGTTCACCAGGATGAGCGCCAGGGCCAGGGGCGTCAGCCAGAGGGCGGTCTTCCCGGTCTTCGGGTCGGCTTTTCGCACCATGAAGCGCTGCCCGTGCAACTCGGGCGTGATGCGCAGGATCCGCTGCAGGAACCGGACGGCCCGGTTCTCGCGGATATCGCCCGGCTCCTCCTCCTTCGAGACCAGCATCTTGAGGCCGGCGAAGATCAGGAAGGCGGCGAAGATCGACAGCACCCAGGCGGCCTGGTGCACGAGGGCCGCGCCGAGGCCGATCATCAGGCCCCGCAGCAGGACGGCCGCGAGGATGCCCCAGACCAGGACCCGGTGCTGGGCGGCGCGGGGAATGCCCAGGGCCGTGAGAATGACGGCGATCACGAAGACGTTGTCCATCGACAGCGACTTCTCGACCACGAGGCCGGCGACGTATTCCTGGCCCGCCTGGGCCCCGAGATACCACCAGACCCATCCGCCGAAGATCATGCCCAGGGTGAAGTAGAACAGCGTGAGAAGGAGGCTCTCCTTCACGCCGATCTCGTGATTCTTGTCGCGGTGCAGGAGTCCGAGATCGAAGGCCAGCAACCCGGCCACGAGGGCGTGGAACCCGAGCCACATCCACACGGGCTTGCCGAGCCACTCGTAATACAGAAAATCAACCATGACGCAGGACCGTCGATGCTTCTTGAGGAGAGAAAGCATCGGCTCCGACATCACGGAACGCATCATGCAGCATCCCGCCAGAGGGGCCCGCAGCCGATGAGGCGCAGTTGGGGCTCTGAACCGGGCGAATCAAGGGCACCGCCCTGTCACGCTTGACAGGGCCGACCCCCGCCGGTTTCCCAGGACGCATGACTGACAGTGTACGCAACGGCCCGGACATGGACGGACCCGCCGTGATCGGTGGTGGCCCGGCCGGCCTCGCGGCGGCGGAGGTGCTGGCGCAGGCCGGCCACGCCGTGACCCTCTACGACCGGATGCCGAGCGTGGGGCGAAAGCTCCTCATCGCCGGACGCGGTGGGCTCAACCTCACGCATTCCGAACCGCTGCCGGCCTTCCTGGCGCGCTACCAGCCGGAGGAAGACGCCCTCGCCGGGGCCATCGCGGCGTTCTCGCCCGGCGACCTGCGTGCCTGGTGCGACGCTCTCGGCCAGCCGACCTTCGTCGGGTCGAGCGGCCGCGTCTTCCCGGAGGCCTTCAAGGCCTCGCCGCTCCTGCGAGCCTGGCTCCAGCGCCTCGAGGGGTTGGGCGTCCGCATCCGCACCCGCCACCGCTTCACCGGCTGGTCGGACGCGGGCGGCCCGGTCTTCGAGACCCCGGAGGGGCGGGTCGAGACCGCGCACCGACCGGTGCTCCTGGCCCTGGGGGGTGCGAGCTGGCCGCGCCTCGGCTCCGACGGCGCCTGGGTGCCTGTGCTCGCGCGCGCGGGTGTCGCGGTGGCGCCGCTCAAGCCCGCCAATGTCGGGTTCACCGTCGCCTGGTCGCCGATCTTCGCCGAGCGCTTCGCCGGCACCCCGCTGAAGCGGATCGCCCTCAGCCTGGACGGCCTCCGCGTGCGCGGCGAGGCGGTGGTCAGCGCCGACGGCATCGAGGGCGGAGCGATCTACGCCCTGGCGCACCGGATCCGGGCCGCCACCGAGCGGGGTGAGGCCCGGCTGACCCTCGACCTGCGGCCCGATGTCGACGAGGCGGCCCTGGCGCGGGCGCTCAGCGATCCGAAGCCCGGCCTGTCCCTGGCCAACCGCCTGCGCAAGGCCGCGGCGCTGACGCCCGTGGGGATCGGTCTTCTGCGCGAGGCGGTGCATCCGCTGCCGGTCGCCGCCGCGGCCCTGGCGGCCCTGATCAAGGCGGTGCCGCTGCGCCTCCTCGCCCCGCGCGGCCTCGACCGGGCGATCTCGACCGCGGGCGGCGTCCGCTTCGGCGAGCTCGACGCCGGCTTCATGCTGACCCGGCGGCCCGGCACCTTCGTGGCAGGGGAGATGCTCGATTGGGAGGCCCCGACGGGGGGCTACCTGCTCCAGGGGGCCTTCGCCTCGGGCCGCGCGGCGGCGGCGGGCATGCTCGCTTGGATGGAGCGGGACCCGGTCCGGGGCGCGTGAGCCTTCGTCCCACGAAAAAGGCTCCCTCTCCGGAGAGAGGGAGCCCGATGGTCCGGCGCGGCCGTTCCGGGCCGCGCGGTGCCGGGTCTCAGCGGCAGTACACGTCGCCGTAGGCGTCGCGGTAGGTGCCGTAGGGGCAGCGCGGGGCGGTGGAGGCGCCCACGATGGCACCGCCGGCGCCGCCGATGGCCGCACCCGCGAGCGCGCCGCCGGCGCGGCCCGTGGCGGCGCCACCGATGGCGGCACCCGCGAGCGCGCCGAGGCCGGCGCCGCCGAGGGCGCGGTCCTGCGGGGTGTTGCAGGCGCCGACCGAAAGGGCGAGGACACCCGCGAAGGTGGCGGCAATGAGCTTCTTCATGGTTCCGAGACTCCCTTGTGCGTCGTGACCCGGCCTTCGGCCGTGATGTTCGTGCCGCCCGAGCTTAAGCATTCCGCGCGAGAAATGCACGCCGAACGGCTAAGGTTCCGTCCCGCCTTTCCGTTTCGCCGAAAAACCCTCTAGTGATGCGCCGATCAGGGTCCATCCGGGCGGCGCCGGCCGCCCATTCCGCCGCGAGGAATCCATGCAGCGCGCCACCGCCATCGTCCGCAAGGTCGCCGTCCGCGCCGATGCGATCGTCGACACGATCGTTCTCGACCACGCCGCCCGTCAGGCCCCGCCGGAGAGCCTGACCGGGGAGGGCGGGCTGACCCTGTCCCTCGCACTCGCCAAGGCCGCGTCCCTGGAGGACGGCGATGCCCTGCGCCTGGAGGACGGGCGCCTCGTGACGATCCGCGCCGCCGGGGAGCCGCTGCTCGAGGTCCGGGCCGAGAACCCGGCCCGGCTGCTGCGCCTGGCCTGGCAGCTCGGCGGCAGCCACGTGCCGGCCGAGATCGCCGCCGACGTGCTCTACGTGCCCCGCAGCGCCGCCGAACTCGTCCGCGGCCAGGGCTGCGCCGCCACCCCGGTGACGCGGGCCTTCAAGCCGGAGCGCGCGGCCCACGACCACAGCCAGTGCGGTCACGACCACCATGATCACGGGCATCGCGCGCACGACCACCACGATCACGGGCATCACGCGCACGACCACGCCGAACACGACCACACGGGCCACGATCACGGCCATTCCCATGCGGGGCATGACCATGGGCATTCCCACGGGCACGACCAGGCTCACGACCACGGCGCGCACGGCCACGTGCACGGGCCGGACTGCAAGCACGAGCACTGAGCGGACCGCCCCGCGTTGAAGCCGGCGGCGCGGACGGTTATGTCCGCCGGATGATCGCCCGCGACCTCCGCTTCTCCGTCGCCCCGATGATGGACTGGACCGACCGTTACTGTCGGGCCTTCCACCGGACCCTGTCGCGGCACGCCCGGCTCTACACCGAGATGGTCACCACCGGGGCCGTCATCCACGGGCCGCGCGACCGTCTGCTCGGCTTCGACGCGCTCGAGCATCCGGTGGCGGTGCAGCTCGGCGGCTCGAACCCGGCCGACCTCGCCGAGGCCGCGCGCATCGCCGAGGGATACGGCTACGACGAGGTCAACCTCAATGTCGGCTGCCCCTCCGACCGCGTGCAGGACGGACGCTTCGGCGCCTGCCTGATGCGCGAGCCCGCCGTGGTGGCCGCCTGCGTCGCCGCCATGAAGGCGGCGGTGTCGGTGCCGGTCACGGTGAAGTGCCGCATCGGCGTGGACGACCAGGACAGCGAGCAGGCCCTCGACGCCCTCGCGGACGCCGTGATCGCGGCCGGCGTCGACGGCCTCGTGGTGCATGCCCGCAAGGCCTGGCTCCAGGGGCTCTCGCCCAAGGAGAACCGCGACGTGCCCCCCCTCGACTATCCGCGGGTGGCGCGGCTGAAGCGGGCCCATCCCGACCTGCCCATCGCCATCAACGGCGGCATCGCCACCATCGCGGATGCGGCCGCCCACCTGGCGGAAGTCGACGGGGTGATGATCGGCCGGGCGGCCTACAGCGATCCGGCGATTCTGCTCGACGTCGATCCGGTCCTGTTCGGCGAGCCCGCCCCGGCCGCCGATCCGTTCGCCGCGATCACGGCCTTTGAACCCGTCCTCGCCGGATTCCTGCAGGACGGCACCCGCCTGCACGCGGTGACGCGGCACATGCTCGGCCTGTTCAACGGCCGCCCGGGTGCCCGCGCCTATCGCCGGCACCTCTCGACCTTCGGCCTCCAGCCCGAAGCCGGCCTCGCGACCCTGCGGGAGGCGGTGGAGCTGGTCGGCCGCGCCCATCAGGCCGCCGATCCGGCCATTCCGGGCAGGGACAGGGCACAGGATGCCGCCTGAGCCCCGCTCGCCGGAGCCGCGATCAAGATAGGAGCCTCCCTCAATATAAACGGCCGCCCGATCGTTCGCCGGCAGTCTATGTCTGGGGTAGATCAGAGTTTTTGCTGATCTGGCACGGAGCTGGGTACCTGATAGGGTGAGAGAGCCATGAGCACTTCGGAACTGTAGGGTTCGTTATTCAAGCCATCGATCCAACGAACGGATTCGAGGGGGCGAACGATGCGGTTCCGATACGGTGTTTCCCGTGCAGCCGTCATCCTGGCGGCGACGGGTCTGGCCGCCGCGCAGGCACAGACCGCGACGATCACGCCGCGCGATGCCAACGTGCGGACCCTGCTCGCGCCGTTCCTGTCCCTGAATGCCAGTGCGATCGGCCGGGCGACATTGCCGGACAACCTCGCGCAAGCCATCGCCGTCAACGACCGGTCGACGCCGGACCAGCGCGCCCTGGCCATCAGCGGCCAAGTCCGGCCGGGCGCCGCCCCCTATCTCGGCGCGCTCACCCTGGTCGACGGATCCGTGGTGAAGCTCGGACCGGCCGACAACCTGGCCGGCGGCCTCCCGCTCCAGGCCATCCAAAGCAATCCGGGAAGGCCGGGCACGATCAACCCGATACCGCCGGCGGGCGGGTACGGCCCGGTGCCGGGTCCGCTCCATCAGCAGGGCATCCGCGCCAGCACGGACACGACGGGACCGCTTGCCCGGACCTTTGATCTGCCGAACCGGGCCTACACGTTCACCAGCGCCGATCTGGGCGTCGCGACGAACGACTTCGCCAACGGCGCGGCCATCCACCCGAGCGTGACGCCGGCCGGCTACGTCGCGATTCCGGCGGTTGCGCCGGCCGGCTACACCTTGCCCCGCTTCGACGGGTTGCCCAACACGACCACGAGCGTCCTCGATATCGCCGCCGGCGTGACCAACCCGCAGGCCGGACAGGACGTCTTCGGACGTTCGCGCCCGGTTGCCGCCGGGCCTACAAGGACGTGGTGCCCAAGGCGCTCCCGAGCTTCGGCACGGGCCTGGGCTTCCTCGTGGCCCGCACGCCGATCAGCCGGACCTATCGGTCCTGAACCGATCCGACGTGCGAGGGATCCAGGACGCCGCCTTCCGGGCGGCGTCTCGCCTTTCAGGGCTGCCCCATCGGGGCGGCGTCGCGTGTTTCGGAGCCGGGATCTCAGCGGTCCCGCAGGATGAGACGGTCGCCGCGAACCTCGAAGGAGGCGAGGCGATCGAGGAAGCTCATGCCGAGCAGGTTTTCGCGGAGGGCTCCGGGCCGGCTCACCAGGGCCGGCACCCGCCGCTCAACGATGCCGCCGACCCGGAGGCTGTCGAGGAAGGCCGGGGCCGCCACGGTGACGCCGTTGGCAGTCGAGACCCGGACGCTGAATTCGGAGTCCGCCGGGCGGATGCCGAGGGCCGCCGCGCTCTCGGCGGTCAGCACCACGGAGCTGGCGCCCGTGTCGAACTGAAAGCCCTGGGGCTGGCCGTTCACCTCGGCCCGGACGTGAAAGTTGCCGTCGCTGCGCCGGGTGATCGTCACCGTGCCGTCCGATCCCGTGACGGCGCTGCCCGGACGCACCGCCCCGAGCATCCGGTCGCCGATGACCCGGGCGTCGTCGCGGTAGGCGTAGCCGGCGACCAGGGCGGCCCCGAGGGCGCCCCAGAGCAGCAGGGCCGTCAGGTTCGCGCGCATCCGGCTGCGGAACTGGTGCCAGAATCCCGCCGCCACCACGGTGAGCAGTCCGGCGCTCATGGCGAACTGGGCGAACTGATCCGGCTCCATCCCGGCGATGCGCTGGGTGTCGTCGGACAGGAGCAGCACCGCCAGGGCGCCGCCGAGGATGACGAGGCCGACCAGGATCATGTCGCCGCCGCGGTCGGGGCCCGCGTCGGGAAGGCGGCCCGCAGGCGTGCGTCGAGCGTTGCCATCACCGCCCGGCGCTGGGGCTCCGACATCGAGCCCCACAGGGCGATCTCGTCCCGGGTCCGGCCGCAGCCCTCGCACAGGCCGGTAGCGGCATCGAGGAGGCAGAGCTTCGTGCAGGGGCTGGAGGGTTTGGGGCGGGGCTGGGTCATCGTCCCCGTCCATGCCAGCGCCATGGCGTCGGGATCAAGTCCGGCCGCGGATCAGGTGGGGACCGCCGCCAGGAGGCCGACGAGGGCGGCGATCTCGGCCGCCTGCTGCGCGGCGCCGACCACGTCGCCGCTCTGCCCGCCGATCATCCGGCGCGCCAGGGCGGTGACCGCGAGGGATGCGCCGAGGCCGAGGCCAAGCATCAGGACGAGGCCCCGCAGCGGAAGGCCGAGGGCCAGCCCCCCCAGGGCGACGAGGAGCGTGAGGCCCCCGGCGGTGGCCAGGGTCTGCCGGCTCGGACGTCCCACGGCGGCGCCGGCCCCGTCGGGACGGGCGGGCGGCAGCAGGGCAAGGGGCGCCAGGGCGGCGCTGCGCGAGAGCGCGGCGGCGAGGAGCAGGGCCGGAGCCGCCAGGAGTTCGATCCGGTCGAGGAGCGTCGCCAGGGCGCCGATCCGCAGGGCCAGGGACAGCATCAGAGCGACGCCGCCATAGGCGCCGATGCGGCTGTCGCGCATGATCTCCAGGCGCCGGGCCGGCGTGGTTCCGCCGCCGAAGCCGTCGGCGACGTCGGCGAGGCCGTCCTCGTGCAGGGCCCCCGTCACCAGGACGCCCGCCGTCACCGCCAGGCCGGCGGCGAGGAAGGGCCCGAGACCGAGGCCCCAGGCGGCCAGCAGCACCCCGGCGCCGGGCAGGCCGAGGAGGACGCCCGCCAGGGGCAGCATCCGGGGGAGGGTGCGGAAGTCCGGGACCGCGTGCGGATCGCCCTCGCCGGGCAGCGGCGGCACGGGCAGGCGGGAATAGAAGCGCAGGCAGCCCGCGAGGTCGTAGGCCAGGCGAGCGCCCGGAAAGGCGGGTTCGGCCTCCTCGTTCATCGCGACCCTGCCTCGCCTTCACCACCCGTGCCCGGACCGTTATAGCTCCCGCGACGGGCGGCCCGCCATCCTGGCGCCGGGCCGACCACCGGAATTACTCCATGACCTCCGAGACGACTCCTCCCGAGACGACTGCCCCCGAGACGCCTTTCAGCGACATCCGCCGCCTCGTCGAGTCCCTGCCGGGGCCGGACCGGGACGCGGTCGCGATGGTGGCCGAGCGCGACGCCACCCTGACGAAGCCCGCCGGCTCCCTGGGGCGCCTGGAACATCTCGTCGCCTGGCTTGCCGCCTGGCAGGGCAAGGGCCAGCCGACCCTCGACCGCCCCCTCGTCTGCGTCTTCGCCGGCAGCCACGGCGTCACCGCCCGGGGCGTCTCGGCCTTTCCGGCGGAGGTGAACCGCCAGATGCTCGACAACTTCGCGGCCGGCGGCGGGGCGATCAACCAGATCTGCGCCGCCTACGGTCTCGGCTTCAAGGTGTTCGACCTCGCCATCGACATGCCCACGGGCGACATCACGGTCGGGCCGGCCTTCGACGAGAAGGCCTGCGTCGCCACCATGGCGTTCGGCATGGAGGCGGTGGCCGCCGGGACCGACTGCCTGGCGCTGGGCGAGATGGGCATCGGCAACACCACCGTGGCGGCGGCGATCTACGCGGCGCTCTACGGCGGAGAGGCCGCCCACTGGGTCGGACGCGGCACCGGCGTCGATGCCGCGGGGCTCGCCCGCAAGGTCGCCGCCGTGGAGGCGGCCCTCACCCATCATGCGGGCCATCTCGACGATCCCCTGGAGGTCCTGGCGCGCCTCGGCGGCCGCGAGATCGCCGCCATGGCGGGGGCGATCCTGGCGGCGCGCCTGCAGCGGGTGCCGGTGGTGCTCGACGGCTACGTGGCGACGGCGGCCGCTGCTGTCCTGCACCGCCTCGACCCGACGCTGCTCGACCATTGCCTCGCCGGTCACGTCTCGGCGGAGGGCGCCCATGCGGACGTGCTGGAGCGCCTGGGCCTCGTGCCGCTGCTGGCCCTCGGCATGCGCCTCGGCGAGGGCTCCGGCGCGGCCCTGGCCCTGGGCCTGCTCAAGGGCGCGCTCGCCTGCCACCGGGACATGGCGACCTTCGCCCAGGCCGGGGTCTCGGAGCGCAGCGCGGGCTGACCCCTCAGGCGGCGCGGGCGCGCTTCTCGGCGGGGGCGGCCTGGGATTCGCCGGGCACTTCCAGCGCCGGCAGGGTCTCCATGACGCGGCTCGCGGGGAAGATCACCACGACCTCGGTGCCCTCGCGCGGCCTCGACTTGAGCTGGAAGTTGCCGCCGTGGAGGTCGACGAGACCCTTCACGATGGGCAGGCCGAGGCCCGAGCCCTGCTCGGCGGTCTTGATCGCCAGCGAGCCGCGCCCGAAGGACGACATCACGGTGCCGATCTCGTCCTCGGGAATGCCGGGCCCGCTGTCCTTGACGCTGACGTACTGGCCGCCCGACGAGGTCCAGCCGACCTTGATGGTGATCTCGCCGCCCGGCGGCGTGAACTTCACGGCGTTCGACAGCAGGTTCAGCACGATCTGGCGCAGGGCGCGCTCGTCGGCCCAGAGCCGGGGCAGGCTGCCGTCGATGAACTCGTGGATGACCTGGTTCTTGCCGCGGGCGCGCAGGGCCATCATGTGGCGGCATTCCTCCACGGTGTGCCCGAGCTGAACCGCTTCCTCGTTGAGCTCGTAGCGCCCGGCCTCGATGCGCGAGAGGTCGAGGATCTCGTTGATCAGGTTGAGGAGGTGCATCCCGCTGTCGTGGATGTCGGAGGCGTATTCCTTGTACGAGGGGGCGACGTGGACGCCGAACACCTCGTTCTTCATCACCTCGGAAAAGCCCAGGATGGCGTTGAGCGGCGTGCGCAGCTCGTGGCTCATGGTGGCGAGGAAGCGGGACTTGGCGAGGTTGGCCTCCTCGGCGCGGCGACGGGCCTCGTCGGAATTGGCTTTGGCCTGCTCGAGTTCGCCGAAGATCGAATCCTTCTCCGCCTGGGATTGCAGCGCCTCGACCGTGGAGGCGTAGACGCGGCGTCCGAGGCCGAGGAAGAACAGCTGCGCGCCGACCACCATGGTGACCAGCATCATCGTGTTCATGTCCTGGGACACCGCCAGGAGCGACAGGGCGGCGATGCACAGGGGCACCAGGGCCGCCCCGGCGGCGGCCGGCAGGGTCGCGGCCAGCATCGTCGCCATGGCGGCCACGATGACGAGGCCGAACAGCACGAAGGTCCGCGCCCCGGAGGCGCCCACCAGCACCATCATCGCCCAGGCGGTGCTCTGGAGGAACTCCGCGGCCATGAAGGTGCGGCGCCAGCTCCGCACCGAGACCGTGTCCGGATCCTGCGCCAGGAAGCGGTGCGTCAGCAGCTTGGAGACCGCCACCGTCGCCAGGAGGCAGAGGCCCCAGCCCGCCGCGATGGCCGGCGGCGTCCAGATCGCCGCGATGCCCGCCACCGCGAGGCCGAGCAGCGCCAGGGGGATGACCGCGCCCGCCCGGTACTGCGCGTAGACCCGGATCAGCTCGTAATCGAAGGCACGTTCCAGCCCGCTCGTCGACGTGAGCTTCTCCCGCGCCGACCGCATGTCGCGCGCGACTTCGCGGCGGCGGGCCGCCTCCTGGGCGGAGGGGCCGCGGCCACGCTGAATCATCTCGGCAGTCAGGTCGGTCATCACCGTCTTGAAGCGTCGGAGGGGACATCGCGGTCGAGATCGGGACCGCCGAGAGGCCGGGATACAACCGCTCAGAACCTGCGCCGGATGTGTTAAGAACCGCCTGCCGGAACCGTGCGGATTGTCGGAATCCACATCCCAGTGCCGCCGGGCGAACACGAATCCGCGAAGGATCGCGGGGGCAGCGCGCAGGGCAGCGCGCAGGGCAGGGGGCTGGGGCCCCGGAATGGCATTCGGTCTACCAGGGTGTGCTGCCGCACATGGTTACGATCGGGCAACGATTAGCGTCGTTCCAAACTGCGATCGGGAGGCCGAGATGCTGAAACTCACCGTCAACGGGGTCTCCCACGAGGTCGATGCCGACCCGGAGATGCCGCTCCTCTGGGCGCTGCGCGATCACCTCAACCAGACCGGGACCAAGTACGGCTGCGGCATCGCCCAGTGCGGTGCCTGCACGGTCCATCTCGACGGCCAGCCCGTCCGCGCTTGCCAGACCCGCATTGGCGATGTCGGCGCGGCCAAGATCACCACCATCGAGGGTGTCTCCGGCAAGGTCGCCGAGGCGGTGCGCACCGCCTGGCGCGGCCTCGACGTGGTCCAGTGCGGCTACTGCCAGTCCGGCCAGATCATGTCGGCGATCGGCCTGCTGTCCGAGAACCCGAAGCCGACCGATGCCGACATCGACGGGGCCATGGACGGCAACGTCTGCCGCTGCGGCACCTACCAGCGCATCCGCGCGGCGATCCACGAGGCGGCGCGAACCCTCGCCTGAGCCTCGGCCCGCTACGCCAACGCAGTCCCCGATCTCCCGACCCTCGCGTCTGAACTGGAGCCCCCCATGCTGAAGGTCCGTCAGGCCGCCCCGCCCGTGCCGTCCCGCCGCGCCTTCCTGGGCGGCGCCACCGTGGCCGCCGGGGCCCTCGTCATCGGCTTCACCCTCGACCCGGCGAAATTCGCCCAGGCCGCCGCCGGCCCCGACCTCTCGGCCCTGCCGCCGATGCCGAACGCCTTCGTGCGGATCGCCGCCGACGACACCGTGACGGTGGTGATCAAGCACCTGGACATGGGCCAGGGCAACACCACCGGCCTCGCCACCATCCTGGCCGACGAGCTCGATGCGGACTGGGCCACCATCCGCACCACCTTCGCGCCGGCCGACGCCACGCTCTACAACAACTTCGCCTTCGGCCCCGTCCAGGGCACCGGCGGCTCCACCGCCATCGCCAATTCCTGGGTCCAGCTGCGCAAGGCGGGGGCTGCGGCCCGCGCCATGCTGGTCGCGGCGGCGGCGGAGCAATGGAAGGTCCCGGCCTCGGAGATCACGGTCGACTCCGGCACGGTGCGCCACGCAGCCTCGAACCGGCAGGCCCGGTTCGGCGCGCTGGCGGAAGCCGCCGCGGCCCAGCCGGTGCCGAAGGAGCCACGCCTCAAGGAGGCGAGCCAGTTCACCCTCATCGGCAAGAAGGTCCCGCGGACCGATTCGGTCGCCAAGACCGACGGCACGGCGATCTACTCCCTCGACATCCGCCGTCCCGGGCAGCTGACCGCGGTGGTCGCCCATTCGCCGCGCTTCGGCGGCACCGTGAAGAGCGTCGACGACAAGGCCGCCCGCGCGGTGGCGGGCGTGGTCGACGTGGTCACGATCCCCACCGGCGTCGCCGTGCTGGCCAAGGATACCTGGTCGGCCATGAAGGGCCGCGAGGCGCTCAAGGTCACCTGGGACGACAGTGCGGCCGAGACGCGCTCGTCGGACGCGATCCTGGCCGATCACCGGAAGCGCCTCGAGACGCCGGGCCTCGTCGCCTCGAAGAAGGGCGATGCCGCCGGCGCGATCGCCGGGTCGGCCAAGGTCCTGGAGGCCGAGTTCACCTTCCCGTATCTCGCCCACGCGGCGATGGAGCCCCTGAACGCCACCATCGAGAAGGCCTCGGACGGCACCTACGACGTCTTCGCCGGCTGCCAGCTCCAGACGATCGAGCAGGCCGTGGTGGCGGCCAATCTCGGGGTGACCACCGACAAGGTCCGGCTGCACACGCAGTGGGCCGGCGGCTCCTTCGGCCGGCGCGCGACCCCGAGCGCCGACTACTTCGCCGAGACCGCCTCCATCGTGCGCGCCACCGGCGGCAAGGCGCCCATCCATCTCGTCTGGACCCGCGAGGACGACATGGCGGGTGGCTTCTACCGGCCGATGGTGGTCCATCGCCTCCGTGCCGGCCTCGACGCCAAGGGCGGGATCACGGGCTGGGAGCACCGGACCATCGGCAAGTCGATCATGATCGGCACCGCCTTCGAGACCATGATCGTGAAGGACGGCGTCGACGCCACAACGGTGGAGGGCGCTTCGGACACGCCCTACGCGCTGCCCGCCTATCGCTTCGAGGTCCACAACGCCCGCGAAGGCGTGCCGGTGCTGTGGTGGCGCTCGGTGGGCCACACCCACACCGCCCAGGCAATGGAGGTGTTCATCGACGAGCTCGCCCACGCGGCCGGCGCCGATCCCGTCGCCTACCGCCTCGGTCTGCTGGGGGGCGCCCCGCGCCTCTCCGCCACCCTGAAGCTCGCCGCCGAGAAGGCCGGCTGGGATCCGAAGAAAGTCGCTGACAAGAATCGCGGTCTCGGCGTCGCGGCGCACGAATCCTTCGGCTCCTACGTCGCCATGGTGGCGGACGTGACGGCCGAGGACGCCAAGGTGAAGGTGAACCGCATCGTGGCGGCGGTGGATGTCGGCGTCGCGGTCAATCCGGACGTGATCCGCGCCCAGGTCGAGGGGGCCGTGGGCTTCGCCCTGTCCTCGGTCCTGCGCAACAAGATCACGCTCAAGGACGGCGTGGTGCAGGAGAAGAACTTCGACGCCTACGAGCCGACCCGGATGAGCGAGATGCCGGTGGTCGAGGTCCACATCGTGCCCTCCACCGCCGCGCCCACCGGAATCGGCGAACCCGGCGTGCCCGTGATCGCCCCGGCGATCTCGAACGCGATCTTCGCCGCCACCGGCCAGCGCCTGCGCTCGCTGCCCCTCGACCTCAGCGGCCTGAAGGGCGCCTGAGGCGGAGCGACGACACGGCCCCTCGTCCGTCGCGTCCGGTCTGCCTATCTCGGAGGGCATCATGCGCTCCGAGATCAAGCCGGCCGAGACGGCCTTCGACGCCACCGTGTCGCGCCTGCGCGCCTGCCGGATCTGCCGGGACGCGCCCCTCTACGGCGCGCCCCTGCCACAGGAGCCGCGCCCCATCGTCCAGGGCCTGGCCTCGGCCCGGCTCTGCGTCGCCAGCCAGGCGCCCGGCAACCGGGCCGACAAGAGCGGCATCCCCTTCATGGATCCCTCGGGCACCCGCCTGCGCGATTGGCTCGGCCTCGACGCGGCGGCATTCTACGACGCGCGCCGCCTCGCCATCGTGCCCATGAGCGCCTGCTTTCCGGGCTACGACGCCAAGGGGGGCGACAAGCCCCCGCGTCGGGAATGCGCCGAGCGCTGGCGCGACGAGCTGTTCGCCGGCCTGCCGAACCTCGAACTCATCCTGGTGATCGGGCAATACGCGCAGGCCTGGCATCTCGGCCGCTCCAAGGCCGGGCTCACCGACACGGTGCGGCGCTGGCGCGAGATCCTGGCGAGCCCCGGCACGCCGCGGGTTCTGCCGCTGCCCCATCCCTCCTGGCGCAACAGCGGGTGGCTCAAGGCCAATCCCTGGTACGAGGCCGAGCTCCTGCCGGTTCTCAAGGCCGAGGTGGCGCGGGCGATGGCGCCCCGTTGAGGGCGGTCCCGCCGGGCGGCCTCACCCGTTGACAGGAGCGGCCCCGCGCGGGATCGCTCGCCGCGAAACTGGAGAGCCTCATGACCGCATTGCTGGACCCGCGCGACCGCCTGATCGTCGCCCTCGACGTGGGCACCGTGGACGAGGCCGAGCGCTTGGTGGACCGGATCGGCGATGCGGCGACCTTCTACAAGATCGGCTACCGGCTCGCCTATGCGGGGGGCCTCGCCCTGGTGCCGCGCCTCGCCGCCGCCGGCCACAAGGTCTTCCTCGACCTGAAGCTCCATGACATCGGCAATACCGTGGAGGAGGGGGTGCGGGCCCTGACCGATCTCGGCGCCACCTTCCTCACCGTCCACGCCTATCCGCAGACCATGAAGGCGGCGGTCCGGGGCCGCGGTGCCAACGGCCCCCGGATCCTCGCCGTCACGGTCCTGACCTCCTACGACGACGGGGATGCGGCCGAGGCCGGCTATGGCCTCCCGGTGGCCGACCTCGTGGCCCGCCGTGCCGGGCAGGCGGCGGAGGCCGGGATCGACGGGATCGTCTGCAGCGCCGCCGAGGCGCAGGCGGTGCGGGCCCGGATCGGGGCGGACCGCGTCATCGTCACCCCGGGCATCCGCCCGGCCGGCGCCGAGGCCGGCGACCAGAAGCGCGTGATGACGCCCGGCGAGGCCCGCCGGATCGGGATCGATCACGTCGTGGTCGGGCGTCCCATCACCCAGGCGGCAGACCCCCGCGCTGTGGCGCAGGGCATCGTCGCGGAGATGCGATAGGGCTCGGGCCCGTCAGTTCGCGCGGCGCAGGCTTCCGAGCAGGAAGGCGATCATCGCGTCGAGGGGCGGGGCACCCGCATCCGGGTAGTGGCTGACCAGGGCGGGATGGCAGTAACGGATGATGGCGGTGTGGATGCAGGCCGCCGCGATCGACGGGTCGGCGACGTCGAATTCGCCGGCCGCCACGCCTGCCTGCACGAGTTCGCGCAGGACCGAGCCGATCTGGTCCACATGGGCGCGGCAGACATCCCAGCTCTCGGTGATGGCCGCTTCCACCATCTCGTGCAGGCGCGGGTTGGCCTCGCAACGTTCGACGCAGGCCTGGTGCATCACCGTGATGACTCCGGCGATGCGCGCCGCAGCGGTCCGGTTCGGGGCGACGGCGGCCTGCGCCACCCGCTGCTCGGTGTCGTCCATGAGGCGCTTGATGACGGCTTCGTGGATCGCCTTCTTCGATTCGAAGAAGCGGTACACGTTGGCTGGGCTCATCCGCAGCGTCTTGGCGATGTCGGCGACGGTGGTCTTCTGATATCCGACGAGCCGGAACGCCTCTTCCGCCGTCGCGAGAATGCGGCAACGCGTGGTCGGGGCCGCTTCGTCGGGGATGTCGCGGACGATGGCCGCTGCACGGGTCATGGCGATAAACTAGGCTGTTGCCTCGTCGGCGTCAAAAACGGCGCCGCGCCGTGCCGCGCGCCGTCGATGGCCTGACGACGCAGCGCAAAGCCCGGCATCGGACGATGCCGGAATGGTTCGCGTCGGATCTGGATCGGAACGGATCAGGATCCGAACTGGGAGCCGAGCTGCTCCAGGTACTCGGCCAGATCGACGCCGCCGATCCGCTTGCCGTAGTCGAAGCGCATACCCTGGCGGATGTCGACGCTGCTGCTCTTGGTCGTCAGCGTGAAGGGCTTCACGCAGACCCAGGCGCCATCGCGCCGATGTTCGAAGAAATTCAAGATCTCATGCTTGGCCATGAGGGCCTCCCCGGCTGTCTCTGCAGACAACGGGCCGAGGCAGGAACGGTTGCGCTCCCGGTTAACGAAGTTCGAGCTTGGCCGTTAGACTTCGCTGCCCCTGCGCCGCACTGTCCAATGGTGCGACGCAGCGCGTCTGGTCTTGCGGAGATTGCGGCCGCACCCGCGCCCGCGGCCGCCGGAGGGCTTGTCGCCGCCCGGCGCCGGGTGTTGCGCTTGCGCCCGGATCAGGCGGCGCTCTTCAGCGCGCCCGTGCTCTCGTGGAAATCCGGTCCGTTGACGGTCCGGGTCACGTAGCCGTCGCGGATCAGGTAATCGCCGAACCGCTCGCCGGCCTGCTTGTTCCGGGCATAGGCCTTGAAGAGCGGGTCGAGGAGGGTCTTGATCTCGGAGGCACTGACGTCCTCGGCGTAGAGCTTGCCGAGGCGCGAGCCGTCGAAGGCCGCCCCGAGATAGAGGTGGTAGCGCTCGGGGCCGCGGCCGACGAGGCCGATCTCGGCGATGAACGGCCGGGCACAGCCGTTGGGGCAGCCGGTCATCCGGATGGTGATCTCGTCGTCCTGGAGGCCGTGGGAGGCGAGGCTCGCCTCCAGCTCGTCCATCAGGCTCGGCAGGTAGCGCTCGCTCTCGGCCAGCGCCAGGCCGCAGGTGGGCAGGGCGACGCAGGCCATGGAGTTGCGGCGCAGCGCGCTCGCGCCCTTCATCATGCCGTACTGGTCCACCAGGGCCTCGATCTCGGCCCGCTTCGCGGCCGGGACGTTGGCGATGATGACGTTCTGGTTGCCGGTGAGGCGGAAATCGCCCTCGTGGATCTCGGCGATCCGGCGCAGGCCGGTGAGCAGCTGCGGGCCGTTCTCGTAGTCCTTGATCCGGCCCGAGGCGACGTAGAGCGTGAGGTGGTGGCGTCCGTCGTCGCCCTCGGTCCAGCCGTAGCGATCGCCGTTGCCCGTGAAGGCGAAAGGCTTCGGGTCGGCGAGCGGCTTGCCGACGCGCGTCTCCACCTCGGTCCGGAAGGCGGCGAGGCCGTAGCGCTCGATGGTGTACTTCAGGCGGGCGTTCTTGCGGACCTTGCGGTTGCCCCAGTCGCGCTGCACCGTCATCACGGCCTCGGCGACCTTCAGGGCATCCTCCGGCGCGACGAAGCACATCACGTCGGCGGTGCGCGGGAAGGTGTCGGTCTCGCCGTGGGTCATGCCCATGCCGCCGCCGACCGTGACGTTCCAGCCGGTGACCTGGCTCTTCTCGTCCAGGATGGCGATGAAGCCGAGGTCGTGGGCGAAGATGTCCACTTCGTTGGACGGGGGCACCGCCACCACGGTCTTGAACTTCCGAGGCAGGTAGGTCCTGCCGTAGATCGGCTCGATTTCGGCCGCGTCCTCGCCGCCGACCACGCGCTCGCCGTCGAGCCAGATCTCGCGCCAGGCGCTGGTCTTGGGCAGGAGCGAGTCCGAGATGTCCTTGGCGAGCTGGTAGGCGGCCTTGTGGGCCCCGGTCTGGGCCGGGTTCGTGGCCGCCATCACGTTGCGGTTGACGTCGCCGCAGGCCGCGATGGTGTCGAGCAGCGTCGCGTCGATGGCCGCCATCGTGCGCTTCAGGTTGGACTTGATGACGCCGTGGTACTGGAAGGTCTGGCGCGTGGTCGCCCGCAGGGCGCCGCCCGCATAGGTCGTGGCGATGTCGTCGAGGGCCAGCCACTGCTTCGGAGTGACGACGCCGCCGGCGATGCGCAGGCGGATCATGAAGCTGTAGGCCTTCTCGAGCTTCTTCTTGGTGCGCTCGGCCCGGATGTCGCGGTCGTCCTGCAGGTACATCCCGTGGAACTTCACGAGCTGCCCGTCATCCTCCGAGATGGCGCCGGTGGCGTGCTTCAGGAGGCCGTCCGCCAGGGTGCCGCGCAGGTAGCCGCTGGCGATCTTGATGTGTTCGTTGGCGGCAAGACCCGCCGCGCGCGCCGCTTCCGCTTCCGAGATCGGGCGGTCGGTGGGCGGGGTCTCGTAGGTGCGGGGGGTGGTCTTGTCGGCCATGGCGGGATTTCCGGTTCGGGAGCTCTCCTCCCCCCTGTGGGGAGGAGCTGGCGGTGGCGGTGGTGCGGGAGGCGCCGCGAGCGCTCGATCCTGCACCACCCCCACCTTCGGTCCCTCCCCACGCGGGGGAGGGAGGGGTCTCAGTAGACGTCCTGCTGGTAGCGGTGGGCGCGCTCCAGGGCGGCGACGGCGGCCTCGGCCTCGGCGGGGCTGAGCGCCTTCACGTCCTGGTAGGCCTTCACCACGGCGTTGCGCACGTCCTTGGCCATCCGGGTGGCGTCGCCGCAGACGTAGAAGCTGGCACCGCCGTCCAGCCAGGCGACGACCTCCTTGGCGTGCTGGGTGATCCGGTCCTGCACGTAGATCTTCTCGGGCTGGTCCCGCGAGAAGGCCACGTCGATCTGCGACAGCGACCCGTCCTCCAGGGCCTCCTGCCACTCGAGCTGGTACAGGAAGTCGTGGGTGAACTGCCGGTCGCCGAAGAACAGCCACGCGCGGCCGGGGGCCTCGACGGCGCGGCGCTCCTGCACGAAGGCGCGGAACGGGGCGACGCCGGTGCCGGGGCCGACCATGATGATGTCGGTGGCCGGGTCCTGGGGCAGGCGGAAGTGCCGGTTCGGCTTCAGCTTCACCCGCAGCTTGGCGCCGTTCTTGATGCGGTCGGCCACGTGGGTCGAGGCGACGCCGCCGCGTGCCCGGCCGTGGGTCTCGTAGCGCACGGCCGCGATCACGAGGTGGACCTCGTCGCCCACCTCCTTGCGGGAGGAGGCGATCGAGTAGGCCCGCGGCGGCAGGGGCCGCGTGATGGTGGTGAGGTGCTCCGCCGTCAGCGCCGCCGGGTAGGCGGTGATGAGATCGATGAGGTGGCGGCCCTCGATCCAGGCGCGCAGCTCGCCGCTGTCGATCAGCGTTTGCGCCTCGGCATGGCCCGTCGCCTTAACGAAACGCTCCACGGTGGTGGCCGACAGGGTGGTGATGTCGCGCTCGGCCAGCAGGGCCTGGCGCAGGGCCGCGTCGCCGGACAGGCCGGTGGCGTTGAGGATCTCGTCGACGAGGGCCGGGTCGTTTTCCGGATAGATCTCCAGGGAGTCGCCGGGCTCGTAGGCGGGGGCGCCGTCCTCGAATTCCAGGGCGAGGTGGATCGTCTCCTTGTCGGAGCGCGACGAGTTCAGGTTGACGTGGTCGACCACCTCCACGATCCGGGGCTCGCGGCTGGGCTCGGCGTCCTCGTCCTCGTCGCCGGCGGCGCGGGCGGCGAAGTCCACCGCCACGACGTTGTCGGCGCTCGGCGGCGGGGTGAGGGCCTTGAGGGTGTCCTTGATCCAGGCGGCGGCCGGCGTCTCGAAATCGAGGTCGAGGTCGGCGCGTTCGTGGGCCCGGGTCCCGCCCAGGGCCTCGAAGCGGGCGTCGAGCGCCTTCCCGATGGCGCAGAACTCCGCGTAGGAGGTGTCGCCGAGGGACAGCACCCCGAAGGACACGCCGTCGAGGCGCGGCGCGCCATCGGCCATCAGCTCGTTGTAGGCGCGCACGGCCCGGGCCGGCGGTTCGCCCTCGCCCCAGGTCGCCGCGATGGCGACGATGCGCTTCTCCTTGGCGAGGCTGGCGATCTCGAGATCGGCGAAGTCGACGATCTTCGGCTTGAAGCCGTTCTTGCGGGCGAGCTTGGCCATGTCGCCGGCGAGCTTCTCGGAGTTGCCCGACTCGCTCGCGAACAGGATCGTCAGCGGCTCGGCGGCCTTCGGCGGCGCGGCCGGGACGGCGGCGGCCTGCGGCGTGCCGCTGGCGTCGAGGCCGGCGAGGAAGCCCGCCAGCCAGGCGCGCTGAATCGGGGAGGCGGCGCCGAGGACGGCGTCGAGGCTCGCGCGTTCGGTGTCGCCGAAGGGAGCCGTACGGGGGATGATCGCGTGTCGTGCCATGTGGAAAGCCATGTCGTCCTGAGAGGCCGGCTGTCAACGGGGTTGTCCGTTTTACAGAACGACTTCACGGTAGAAGGAGCTGCCTGCGTGTGCAGGGCAAAAGAGAATTCTATTCCCCGGCCACCACCGACAGCGTCGGCGTGAAGCGTCCGTTGGCGGGCGGGACCGGGAGGGGCAGGGCCGTGGTGGATTTGACCTTTTCCATCGCGAACCGGGAGGTGACGTTCTTGAGGGGCAGGGTCGCGATGAGGTGCTTATAGAACGTATCGTAGGCGCGCATATCGGCGACGACGACGCGGAGCATGTAATCCACGTCCCCGGCCATGCGATAGAACTCGAGCACCTCCGGCATTGCCGAGACAGTCTCGGCGAAACGCTCCAGCCATTCACGCGAGTGATCGGCGGTCTCGATCGAGACGAAGACCGTCAGGCCGAGGCCGAGCTTCACCGGGTCGAGGACGGCGACGCGCCGGTCGATGACGCCGTCGGCTTCCAGCCGCTGTATCCGCTTCCAGCACGGCGTCTGCGACAGGCCGACCTTCTCACCGATGGTGGCGATGGACAGGGTGGCGTCCTGCTGCAGCAGCGCCAGGATCTTCAGGTCGATCGAATCCAAGCTGGCCTCGCGGGTTCGTGAGACGCGGGGATGTGCAGGTCAGCACATCGTGACCGCCCGATGAGAAGGAATTTCCTTCGTTGAGCAACAGAATGCCCCTGTGGCCCGTTTCGGCGAAGGGGTCGTCGCACCCGGGGGTTGCCCGGTATCGATAGCCGCCATGCCTTGACAGCGTTCGTTATAGCGAACATTTCAGGTGCCAGACAAGTCACATCGCCACGCTAGTCACATCACCACGCAAGTCCCGTCGCCACATTCGTCGCCACGTCATATCGCGAAGTCTTTCATGAGCTCTCAACTGGAACACGCGGCGCGGGACCTCGCGTCCGCGATGGCGGACCGCGACCTGAAGGGCCGGATCGCCCTGATCGAGGCGCAGGTGCCGGGGCGTCTGGTGTTCACCACCAGCCTCGGAATCGAGGACCAGGTGCTGACGCACGCGGTCGCGCTGCACAAGGGCCGGACCGAGATCGTCACACTCGATACCGGCCGGCTCTATCCGGAGACCTACGATACCTGGACCGAGACCGAATCGGCCTACGGCATTCGCATCCGTGCCTATGCGCCGGAGCGCGAGGCCGAGGAGCGCTTCGTGGCCGAGTCCGGCATCAACGGGTTCCGCCACTCGGTCGCCGCCCGGCAGGCCTGCTGCGGCTTCCGCAAGGTCGAGCCCCTGGGCCGGGCCCTGGCGGGCGCCGCCGGCTGGCTCACCGGCCTGCGGGCCGGGCAGTCGGCCAACCGGGCCGACACGCCGCTGGCCGAGGCCGACGAGGCCCGCGGCCTCATCAAGATCAATCCCCTGGCCGACTGGTCCCGCGCCGACGTCGAGCGCTTCGTCTCGGACAATTACGTGCCCTACAACGTGCTGCACGATCGCGGCTTCCCCTCGATCGGTTGTGCGCCCTGCACCCGGGCGATCCGCGTCGGCGAGGACGAGCGGGCCGGCCGCTGGTGGTGGGAACAGGCGTCCAAGAAAGAGTGCGGGCTGCACGTCCACGCACCCGAAGAGAACGTCGCCCCCGGCCAGGAAGCGGCGGCGTTCGAAACGACACAAACCTCAAACGCCCTGGAGATGGCCCGATGAGCGCCGCCCCCCTCACCACCCGAACGGGCACCAGCCCTGCGGCGAGCCGGTCCGCCCGGCTCACCCATCTCCAGCGGCTGGAGGCCGAGAGCATCCACATCATGCGGGAGACGGTCGCCGAGACCGAGAACCCGGTGATGCTCTACTCCATCGGCAAGGACTCGTCGGTGCTGCTGCACCTGGCGCTGAAGGCGTTCGCGCCGGGCCGCCTGCCGTTCCCGCTGATGCACATCGACACCACCTGGAAGTTCCGGGAGATGATCGCCTTCCGCGACCAGCGCGCGAAGGAGCTCGGTCTCGACCTCATCGTGCACACCAACCAGGACGGTCTCGCCCGCGGCATCGGTCCGGTGAGCCACGGCTCGGAGGTGCACACCGACGTGATGAAGACCCAGGCGCTGCGCCAGGCCCTCGACAAGCACAAGTTCGACGCGGCCTTCGGCGGCGCCCGGCGCGACGAGGAGGCCTCGCGCGCCAAGGAGCGCATCGTCTCCCTGCGCACGGCCCAGCACCGCTGGGACCCGAAGCGCCAGCGCGCCGAGCCCTGGCACCTCTACAACATGAAGAAGAAGCGCGGTGAGTCGCTGCGCGTGTTCCCGCTCTCGAACTGGACCGAGCTCGACGTCTGGCTCTACATCGAGCAGGAGCAGATCCCGATCGTGCCGCTCTACTTCGCCAAGCCTCGTCCGGTGGTGGAGCGCGAGGGCCAGCTCATCATGGTCGACGACGAGCGGCTGCCGCTGAACCCCGGCGAGACCCCCCGGCAGGTGTCGGTCCGTTTCCGCACCCTCGGCGACTATCCCCTGACCGGTGCCGTCGAGAGCGACGCCGCGACCCTGCCGGAGATCATCGGCGAGACCCTGGCCGCCCGCACCTCGGAGCGCCAGGGCCGGGTCATCGACAAGGACGGCGCGGGCGCCATGGAGCGCAAGAAGCAGGAGGGCTATTTCTAAGATGACGATCCATCAGTCACCCGAAGCCTTCGGCTACGACGCCTTCCTGACCGCACACCAGAACAAGGAGGTCCTGCGCTTCATCACCTGCGGCTCCGTCGACGACGGCAAGTCGACGCTGATCGGCCGCCTGCTGCACGACACCAAGCAGATCTTCGATGACCAGGTGACGGCCCTACAGCGCGACTCGCGCAAGCACGGCACGCAGGGCGCCGAGATCGACCTGGCGCTCCTCGTGGACGGCCTGCAGGCCGAGCGCGAGCAGGGCATCACCATCGATGTCGCCTACCGCTTCTTCTCCACGGACAAGCGCTCCTTCATCGTGGCCGACACCCCCGGCCACGAGCAGTACACGCGCAACATGGCCACGGGCGCCTCGACGGCGGACGTGGCGGTGATCCTGGTGGATGCCCGCCAGGGGCTCACCCGGCAGACCCGGCGACACGCGCTCCTGGTCTCCCTGCTAGGGATCAAGCGCGTGGCGCTCGCGGTGAACAAGATGGACCTCGTCGGCTGGTCGCAGACCAAGTTCGAGGAGATCCTGTCGGCCTTCAACGCCTTCGCCGCCCCCCTCGGCTTCAGCGAGATCCGGGCGATCCCGCTCTCGGCCAAGAACGGCGACAACGTCGTGCTGCCGGGCGCCGCCGCCCCCTGGTACACCGGCACCCCGCTGCTCCAGTACCTCGAGGAGGTTCCGGTGCGCGTCGAGGAGCAGGCGGCGCCCTTCCGCATGGCGGTGCAGTGGGTGAACCGGCCGAACTCGGAGTTCCGGGGCTTTGCCGGCCTCATCGCCAGCGGCCGCGTGGCCCCGGGCGACGCCGTCATCGTCGAGCCCTCGGGCCGGACCTCGAAGATCGCCCGCATCTTCACCGCCGACGGCGATCTGCCCCACGCGGTCGAGGGCCAGTCGGTCACCCTGGTGCTCGCCGATGAGATCGACGCCTCCCGCGGCTCGGTGATCGTCACCGCGGATGCGCCGATGCGGGTGACGGACAGCCTGGACGCCCGCCTGTTCTGGGCGGCCGAGACCGAACTGCTGCCGGGCGCCACCCTGCTCGCCAAGATCGGGACCGTGACGGTGAACGCCGTCGTCACCACGATCCGGACCCGGATCGATCCCGAGACCGGCAACCCCGAGCCGGCCGCGCGCCTCACCGCCAACGACATCGCCGACGTGACCCTGACCCTCGACCGGGCCGTGGCGGTGGATGCCTACACCGCCAACCGCGACACCGGCGGCTTCATCCTGATCGACCGCGAGACCACCGACACGGCGGCCCTCGGCCTGATCCAGGCCGATGCGGCGGCGGCCGCGGTCAAGGACGAGCCCGCGGAGGTGGGCGAGACGCCGCGCTCCGGCGGCGGCTTCCTCTCGAAGCTGCGCTGGGTCTTCGGCGGGATCTGACGGGCCCGGACCCGGCCCGAGAGCGCCGGGCAGAAAACCTCCTCGCCGGTCTCACCGCCGCGGCTCCCCCGGAGTCGCGGCGGTTTTCGTTCGTCGCAAGCCTTCCCTGGGTCGCAAGCTTCGCTGGGTTGCAGGGGGGAACGCCGCAGCAACGGCAGGTCTCCCTTGCCCGTGCGCGGCGGCGCGACTAGGGTCCGCGCCGCTCGATCCGACCTTCATACACTATACGGGAGTGACCCCCCATGGGCTTTCTGGCCGACGCCTTGTCCCGCGTGAAGCCGTCCGCGACCATCGCGATGACGCAGAAGGCGCGCGAGCTGAAAGCGCAGGGCATGGACGTGATCAGCCTCTCCGTGGGAGAGCCGGATTTCGACACCCCCCAGCACATCAAGGATGCGGCCATCGAGGCGATCCGGCGCGGCGAGACCAAGTATCCGCCCGTTTCCGGCATCGTGCCGCTGCGCGAGGCCATCGCGAAGAAGTTCAAGCGCGAGAACGGACTCGACTACAAGCCGTCCCAGACCATCGTCGGCACCGGCGGCAAGCACGTCATCTACAACGCCCTCCTCGCCACCCTGAACCCGGGCGACGAGGTGGTGATCCCGCGCCCGTACTGGGTCTCCTACCCGGAGATGGTGGTTTTGTGCGGCGGCACCCCGGTCTTCGCCGAGACCGACATGGCGCATGACTTCAAGCTGCAGCCCGAGGAGCTGGAGCGGGTGATCACGCCCAAGACCAAGTGGATCATCCTCAACTCGCCGTCCAACCCCTCGGGCGCCGCCTATGCCCGGGACGAGCTGAAGAAGATCACCGACGTGCTGATGCGCCACCCGCAGGTCTGGGTGCTTACCGACGACATGTACGAGCACCTGACCTACGGCGACTTCGAATTCGTCACCCCGGCCCAGATCGAGCCGGGCCTGTACGAGCGCACGCTGACCATGAACGGTGTCTCCAAGGCCTACGCCATGACCGGCTGGCGCATCGGCTACGCCGCCGGCCCCGAGCACCTGATCAAGGCGATGGACTTCGTCCAGGGCCAGCAGACCTCCGGCGCCTCGACGATCTCGCAATGGGCCGCGGTCGCCGCCCTCGAGGGGACGCAGGCGCACCTCGCCGAGTTCCGCAAGGCCTTCCACACCCGGCGCGACCTCGTGGTGTCGATGCTGAACCAGACCAAGGGCCTGAAGTGCCCGACGCCCGAGGGCGCCTTCTACGTCTATCCGTCCTGCGCGGAGACGATCGGGCGCAAGACCCCGGCCGGCAAGACCATCGCGACCGACGAGGACTTCGTGGTCGAACTGCTCCAGGCGGAGGGCGTCGCCGCGGTCCACGGCTCGGCCTTCGGCCTCGGCCCCAACCTGCGCATCTCCTACGCCACCTCCAACGCCGCCCTCGAAGAGGCCTGCACCCGGATCCAGCGTTTCTGCGGCTCCCTGAGCTGACAGCACCCCGGGTGACGCCCGTTCTCCGGGCCTGCCCCTTGCATCCCTGAGCGACCGCGCCCCGGCCGAGAGCCGCGGCGCGGTCGTTCGCATTTCGGAAGGCGCGGGCTCATGACGACGATCGCCATCCTGGCTGCCGGCGCGATGGGGAGCGCGCTCGCCGCGCGCCTCACCGTGAACGGCGCCGATGTCCTGACGCTCCTCGACGGCCGCAGCGCCGCGACCCGGGCTCGCGCCGACGCCGCCGGCATGACCGAGACCGACGCCCCCGGCCTGATGCGGGCCGACCTCCTGCTCTCCATCGTCCCGCCCGCCGACGCCGAGGCGCTCGCCGTCTCCCTCGCCCCGGTGCTCGCGGCCGCGACCCACAAGCCCGTCTACGTCGATTGCAACGCGGTGAATGTCGAGACGGTCCGACGCATCGCCGGGATCGTCGCGGCCACCGGTGCGGCCTTCCTCGATGGTGCGATCATCGGCCTGCCGCCGAAGCCCGGCACCCCCGGTCCGCGTCTCCACGTGTCGGGCGACGCGGTCGAATCCGCGCGACCTCTTCGCGACCTCGGTGTCGACCTCAGGCTGAATTCCGGTGGTATCGGCGCGGCCTCGGGCCTGAAGATGGCCTATGCGGGCATCAACAAGGGCCTCACCGCCCTGGCCGCCCTCATGGTGCTGGGGGCCGAACGGGCGGGCGCCGGCGAAGCCCTCCGGGCGGAACTCTCCGAAACTGAGCCGGCTCTCCTCGCGCGCTTCGCCCGCGGCCTGCCCGACATGCTTCCCAAGGCCCAGCGCTGGGTCGCCGAGATGCACGAGATCGCCGATTTCCTCGGGGACGATGCCGCCGGGCGTCAGGTCTTCGCCGGCGCGGCGGACCTCTATGCGCGCCTGTCCGGGGCGGACGAGGCCGGCGACGGCGCCTGCCTGACGGCCTTCGCGGCGGCGTGCGGATCGTCGCAGCCGTCATGACGCGGGCGAAGCCGGTTGCCGGCTCAGTCGCCGCCGCCTACATCGGCGGTCCCTGCTGCCGAGGCGCCCGATGGTTTCGCGAACCCTCTCGGGCTTGGCATGGTGGCGGGGCTTGTCGTGACGGGGCGGTGCGGACCAGTTCTCTGCGCGGTCCCTGTGAGGCCTAGTGGGCCGGGTGGCGACAGGCGTGTCAGGGACGCGGGGAACAGGAACCGCAGCCTTGGCGCAAGGCCCACCTCATCGGCCCCGTCCCATCCCGGGACGGCCTCCCGTTGTATCTAAGTCACGGTCGTTAACGATCCTGGGCAAGTGTGGGCATCGGCCGGGGAACCGGTCGCGTGCCACTGCGTAGTTTCGGGCCTGACCACTATGAGACGCCTCCTGACGGGTGGCATCAAGGCGATCCTCGCGGTCGCTGCGCTCTCCACCGCCGCTCACTGGACCTTGCGCCTGCAGCGCGAGCCGACCCCCTCGCTCCGCGTCCAGGCGGAGCTTCCCGACCCGATCACCACCGGATCGATCACGCTGCGGCCCGCAGACCCGGCCGTGCTTGCCGAGCCGGCTCCGGATTTCGCGAAGACCCTCGATCAGCGCCATCTCTCCGAGCTCTTCGCGGGTGCGACGCCTGAGAAGGCGAAGGTGCAGAAGACGGCCGTCAAGCGCTAGGGCCGCTTCGAAGCCCGCAGCTGCGCCCGCGCTTCGACGGATCGCACGCCCGAGTCCGGGGCGTGCGGCCGTCGGCGACGGGATCGCGGATGGGTCAGGCGGCGGCGCGGCTGCCGTGCTTGCCTTCCTGAATCTCCTCGATGATCTTGGCGCAGAAGGCGTCGAGGTCGCCGGGGTTGCGGCTGGTGATCAGGCCCTTGTCGGTGACGACGGGCTCGTCTCTCCAGTCCGCGCCCGCATTCACCACATCCGTTCGGATCGATGCGAACGAGGTCATCCGGCGTCCCTTTGCGGCGCCAACCTCGATCAGCAGCCAGGGCGCGTGGCAGATGGCGGCGACCACCTTGCCGGAATCCAAGAAGCTGCGGATCAGCGCGAGGGCCTTCGGCTCCAGGCGAAGCTTGTCCGGGTTGATCTGGCCACCGGGAAGCACAAGGGCGTCGTAATCCTGCGGAGACACGGACTCGAGATCCTTGTCGACTGCGACGTTCTTGCCCCAATCAGTCTTATCCCAACCCCGGATGGATTCCCTGGCCGTGCGGGACTGCGGCGCTGCGACGTGAACGGTCGCACCGGCTTCCTTGAGCTTGCTGTGTGGGACGGTGAGTTCGGTCTCCTCGAAACCATCTGTGGCGACGATCAAGACCTTGGCCTGCCTGATGTCAGACATGGATTTTCTCCGAGAGGTTGAGGGTACGGCACTGAACAGGTCCTGTGGGACGCAAGTTCCCCACGGGCTCCCATAGGTCACCGCGGCCGCGGGAACCCAGCCGCGCTCGGCCGTGTTGGTCCGCACATCCCTCAGACAGACAGGAGGCTTCGCATGGCCCATCACGAGATGGCCAATCCCGGCCTGCCGATCCCCGAGCCGCTGCCGGGTGGAATTCCCGGTGACCTGCCGACGCCGCCCCCACCGGATGAGCAGCCCGATATCGGACCGACCGGCCCGCGCACACCCTATCCCGTCAACGATCCGGGGATCGACGAGCCGGCCGGCCCTGGCTCGGAGCCGGATTACCTACCGGGCGGCCCAACCGACCCGGGCGTTCGGATGTAGCGGACTCAGTGATCCCCATGCGACGCGCGCACGTCGCGCGGCGCGCTCAAGATTTCGGAGAGGCTCGTTGCCACGTGACGGGCCTCTTCGTCCGTCAGGCGAAGCTGAAACGGGGGCAGCGCACCGGCCTGCAAGGCTACGACGGCCTGGCCCTGCTCGTCCGTACCGACCTCGATCGCCGACGAGGTGACGTCGAGCATCGCGATCTCTTCGTCAGACATATCCTCGGGCAGGTCGCCGTCGTCGGGTTCATCAATGGCCGTGAGAAGCTGGCCCACCGCCCGCACCAGGGCACGGGCCGCCCGGGCATCCATCACGACTGCCGTGGCCTGATCGTCCTTCTGAAATGAGAGTTGGATGTTCGCCCCTTCGAGGGAAACCGAGATGCCCGCCATGAATCGCCTAACCGCTTGCTCAAGAACTCTTATATGCGGTCGGCCGCGCAAATAACACAGGGGCTGCCCCTGCGGCCGCTGCGAACCAGCGTCGTTTCCGTCGGCCAGAACGCCTTGTTGCGGCCGCATGATCGGACTACATGAGAGATAGCGGGTATCGGTGAGCTGGGATCTTGTACCGCAAGCGTCTCACGTCCTGCTGATTCCGTCAGGCCTACCGAAGAGGATCCGCCGCTTGCGTCGAGCAGACGCAGGCTGTTGATCGACGAACGATACGAGGATCTATTTCGTGAATACCGGCACTGTAAAGTGGTTCAACGAGACCAAGGGCTACGGCTTCATTCAGCCTGACGACGGCGGCAAGGATGTGTTTGTGCACATCTCCGCAGTCGAGCGCGCTGGCATGCGCAACCTCATCGAGGGTCAGAAGATCTCCTATGAGATTCAGACCGACAAGCGCAGCGGCAAGGACTCGGCTGGCAACCTCCAGGCGGCCTGACGCTCCCGGCGCCAGCCCCCGGGCTGGCGTCACCCCGAAGGGCTTCTCACGAAGCCTCCGCCGTCGGCGACCGATACCCTTCTGGGGAGAATGGGTCAGGGATCCGACATCTTCCGCAACACCAACGACGCCCGCGGCCGATTTGGTCCGATGCGTCCGAGACACTGCACGCGAACCTGCACGTTATTGAAAGTACACAAGAAAAATATGTTGTTTGAATATACCCGACGCCGCGGCGTCCGTTCGCCGGTTACTGATGCGGCGACCTTCAAGGTGGGTCACCTGAAGCAGACCATGGCTCATGAAGCCAAGACCGTCGACCTCAGCCACCTGATCGACACCTCCTACAACTACCATTCGCCGCGTGAACTGCGCTGGCATCTCGCCGAGCGGTTCGGTATGGCCCCAGAGGCGATAGCCCTGCGCGAGCATCACTGATCGAAATGCAGCCCTGATTTTTTCGGGGTGGACCACACGTTGCTTCACTAAGCCGACGTTGCGATCGAGCCCAGCGCCCAGGTGCTGGGCTTTCCTGTTTTTAGAACCCTTCCGCAGCCTTCGCCCCGTGCCCTCAGCGGGGCAACAAGGCCGCCACGACTTCGTCTCGCAGAGCTTGGGATACGGCGACGAGTTCCCCGTGAACCGGATCGGGACGGTTGTAGGTCGTCGGACTGCCCTGCAGGTCACTGACCGTGCCGCCTGCCTCGCGCAGGATGAGGTCCGCACCGGCGAGATCCCAATCTCGCGCATGGGGCGAGACCAATCCAACATCGATCGAGCCCTCGGCCACCCGCGCGACGCGCAGGGCCAAGGACGGAATGCGCTCGACGGAGACGAGATCGGCCTGCTGGCCATTCGTCCCAGCGCCTCGGGCTAGGCGGTCCATCATCGGCTTCGGACCGGTGACCCGTGCCCCCTCAACCGCGCTTTGGCCGGAGACGGCGATGGTCTGGCCGTTGCGGGTGGCACCCGCGCCCGCGATGGCCTCATAGAACGTGTCGGTCACGGGCGCGTGAACGAAACCCAGGATCGGTTGTCCGGCCGACAGCAACGCAACGGCAATCGACCAGTCGGGATGCCCAGACATGAAGGCGCGGGTCCCATCGATGGGATCGACGATCCAGACGAGACCGGCATCGAGTCGCACCGGATTGTCGCTGGTCTCCTCCGAGAGCCAGGCGGCCCGGGGCAGCATCGCGCTGAGGCGAACCTTCAGGAAGGTGTCGACCGCCACATCGGCTTCCGTCACCGGTGAGCCGCCTGCCTTCGACCAGACCCGCGCGCCCGTCTGTCCGCCTGCCTTGTAGAAGGGCAACGCGAGGGCGGCCGCTTCGCGGATCGTCTCGCGCAGGGCGGGAACGAGGGCGTGTGCGGCTTCCGGGGCAATCGGATCGGACATGCGTCTCTATACGGTTTTGGAGGTCAGGCTGGGCGCTTGTTGAAGTGCCCGTCGCCCCGGCACGGATGCATGGAGGGCGGTGCTTCCTTCGTTGTAGGGTGCTGCGCGGGTTGTCACAAGCAGAGCGGCGCAGATCTCGATACGGACAAATCTCTCAGATCGAAGCAAGGAAGCGTTGAGCATTCCACCTGCTTCACCCTTGTCCATACTCGCTTAACGCTCACTCTTAAGCTGGTCTGAGGAGGTTAGACGTAAATCTGCTTGTCATAGACGGGTGGCCCATAGAGGTTGCCGGCGCCAACAGGGTGTACGAGCCATGAACACTTTCGCGAACATGAACGACATGTCGGCGGATGCCACCTTTGTCGGCGCTGCTCCGATCCTGACCCAGTCGCGGCTCCCGGTGATCGACCGCTCGGGCCCAAGCCGGCTCGCCGGCGTGGCCCTCGCTTTCGCCGAGGATGATTCGGATGCCTGCGGCGAGGATCGCTTCGACCTTCTCCTCGTCGACGCCGCCGGTCGGGTCGTCACCCGCCTCGGGCCGTTCTGTGAGGACGAGGTGGTGGCGTGCTGGCGCGACGTTGCGGCCAAGTCGGGCCTCCCGCGGATGATCGTCAAGGAAGACGGCGAACTCGCCAGCATCTCGAACCAGCTGGGCCCGGTGGCCCTCGGTCGGACCCGGACCCGGCGCCGTCACGGCCTCCTCAACGGCCGCCGCCCGCGCTTCCTCGTCCGTCGCAAGACCGGCGCGCTGCCGGTTCGCCCCTTGATCCATCGCGGCGAAAGCGAGATCATCTCCGGCGCCCGCTGCTGAGAAGGGGTCGTCGGACTTCGAGCGACGTTCAGAGGAGGTGCGTCACCGTGGCATCCGCCGCGAAACCAAGAAACAGGATCAGACCCGCTTCCCGGTTGGAGCGGAAGAGTGTCAGCGCACCCCGTCCGTCGCGCGTGTCGAGGCGCAGCACCTGTCGCCCGAGATGGGCACCGAACAGGGCGACGCCGAGTAGCCCCACGGGGCCTGCACCCGCCAGGATCGTAGCCAGCGCGATGAATCCGACGCTGGCGCCGTAGCACAGACCGATTGCTCCTCGCATCCGGCGCCCGAAGAAGCGGGCCGAGGAGCGGATACCCGCGATCTCGTCGTCCTCGATATCCTGCACGGCGTAGATCGTGTCGTAGCCGATCACCCAGGCAATGGTGCCCGCGTAGAGAAGCAGGGCCGGTGCATCGAGCCGGCCGAACACCGCGACCCATCCCATCAGCGCGCCCCACGCGAAGGCGAGGCCGAGGACCGCCTGCGGCACCGGCATGACGCGCTTCGTGAACGGATAGATCGCCACCGGGACAAGTGAGGCGATGCCGACGCCGATCGCCGTGCCGTTGAACTGCAGCAGCACCGCGAGGCCGATCAGGGCCTGCACCACGAGGAAGACGGCAGCCTGGCGTGCCCGGACCTGCCCCGAGGGCAGGGGGCGCGAGCGCGTGCGCTCCACCTGTGCGTCAAGGTCCCGATCGGCGATGTCGTTGTAGGTCGAGCCCGCACCCCGCATGGCGACAGCGCCGACGAAGAACAGGACCAGATGGACAGGGTCGGGAAAAGCGGCGCCCGACCGGATGGCCGCGAGCGAGGCCGACCACCAGCATGGCAGTAGCAGGAGCCACCAGCCAATCGGGCGGTCGATGCGCGCAAGACGCAGATAGGGCCGCGCCCAGCGCGGCGCGATCCGGTCGACCCAATGTCCTGCCACCGCATCGGCGACACGGCGGTCCGCCTGGGGGGGGCTCATGCCGTCCATGGAGGCATGGGCGCGCTGGGCCGACTCGTCCGGAAAGTCAGCACAGGATCAGAGGGCACCCTGCGGCATCTTCAGGCTGCCCGTAAGGCCGGGGCCGCCGAGAAGGCCACCGCCGCCGCCGCCGTTCTGGGCCTGCGCGCGGGCTTGAGCTTCCATCTTGGAGGCCTGGGCCGCGACCGTGCACACCTTGGTCTTGATACCCGACACCTTCAGGTGGTCGGCCTTGAAGCCTTCCGCGAAGGAATCGGGGATCGAGCACCACTCCTTGTTGGCGGTGATCCATTTCAGCCCGGCGGTGCCGTTGGCCTGGAGCTTGCCGAACAAGGTGCAGGCCTCGGCCGGCGTCATCTTCTTCTTCGAGTTCGACGCGGCGTTCGCCTTACCGATCAGGTCCTTGCGGGCCTGGAGGGTCTGCTGGATCTCGCCGCACTCGGCAGCGGCCTGTGCGAAGGCGTGTTCGCCGGAAAGCGCGGTCCCGGCGAGGGCGACGGCCAGCGCCGCGATGGTCTTGAACGACATGCCTTGAGATCCTTTCTCCGCCCATCCTCGATCCGGTCGGGGTAAGCCCAGCGACCGGATGCGGAATAGCCTGATGCGTGCCCGGATGCGCGCAAGATTCCGCGTCCTCCGGTCTTGGTTTTGTTTCGGCATAGGAATGTGGCGCCTTTCAAGCCGCAAACGCCGGGCCGCATTCGAAGGTGGATTTAAGACGCAAAATTGCTGCGTGTTGCGGTTTTGCATCGGCCGGTGCGGTCCCGGGACCGCACCGTTGACAGCCGACCCCCCTCACGCGACCACGCCGGGCATGGCCGCATATGACTTCACCGCCCCACGTCTCTTCGTCGAGGCTGATCTCGCTGCCGGCGCGACGCTGCCGCTCGACCGATCGCAGGCGAACTACCTCCTCAACGTCTTGAGGCGCGGGCCCTCCGATCCAGTTCTCTTGTTCAACGGGCGCGACGGCGAATGGCGGGCCGAAATCGCTCCGACCGGACGCAAGAGTGCGGACCTGATCGTGCGGGAGCGCACACGCCAGCAGCCACCACGCGCGGACCTCCATTACCTGTTTGCACCGTTGAAGTCGGCCCGGCTCGATTACATGGCTCAGAAGGCGGTGGAGATGGGTGCTGGAACTCTTCGTCCGGTTTTCACCCGCTACACGCAGGGCGAGCGACTGAACGTCGATCGCCTGCGTGCGAACGCCATTGAGGCGGCCGAGCAATGCGGCATCCTCGACCTGCCCGAGATCCAGGAGGCGGCCAAGCTCCCGGCGGCGCTTTCCGACCTCAACCCCTTGCGCTTGCTGGTGTTCTGCGACGAGGACGCCCCGGTTTCGGATCCGGTTCGGGCTCTGCGCGAGGCGGCGGCCTCAACCGTTGCCCCACCTCTCGCGGTACTGGTTGGACCCGAGGGTGGGTTCGCACCGGAAGAGCGCGCGCTGATTCTGGAACGCCCCAACACGGTCGCCCTCTCCCTCGGTCCGCGTATCCTGCGGGCCGATACGGCGGCGGTGACGGTGCTGGCCCTGGTTCAGGCCGTGCTCGGCGACGCCCGTTGAGGCGTCGCTTGCCCGCGTTGTTCGCGCGGGTCCCCTGGCCTATGAGGCGCGTTGACCCGATCCTAGGGGCCTCGCCGCTGCGGTCCGGCACGCCTCTCCTTTGAACGACCTTCCTGAAGAGGCAGCGCATGGCGCGCGACACGTCCGATACGACGCCCCTGACCACGCGGGACGAGCTCATCGCCTGGTTCGCGGAAGGCGAAAAGCCGCGCGCGCGCTTCGCGATCGGCACCGAACACGAGAAGGTGCCGTTCTACCGCGACGGCAACCGTCCGGTCCCGTATGCGGGTGAGAAGGGCATCCGGGCCCTGCTCGAGGGGCTTGGCCGCGACACGGGCTGGGAGGCGATCGAGGATGCCGGCCACTTGATCGGTCTCGCCGGTGCCGAGGGGGGCGCCATCTCGCTCGAGCCCGGCGGACAGTTCGAACTCTCCGGTGCACCGCTGGCCGACGTGCACGCGACGGCCGCGGAATTGCGGATGCATCTCGAGGCGACGGCGCAGGTCGCAGACGGTCTCGGCATCGGCTTCCTCGATCTCGGCATGAGTCCGAAATGGACGCGGGAGGAGACCCCCGTGATGCCGAAGAGCCGCTACAAGATCATGGCGGGGTACATGCCCAAGGTCGGCAGCCTCGGCCTGGACATGATGCTGCGTACCGCCACCGTGCAGGTAAACCTCGACTTCGCCTCCGAGGCCGACATGGTGGCCAAGATGCGCGTGGCCCTCGCGCTACAGCCGGTGGCGACCGCCCTCTTCGCCAATTCACCCTTCACGGATGGACGCCCCAACGGCTTCCTGTCGCGCCGGTCCGAGATCTGGCGCGACACCGACGGCGACCGTACCGGCATGCTGCCCAGGGCTTTCGAGCCTGGCTTCGGCTACGAGTCCTACGTCGACTGGTTGCTCGACATGCCGATGTACTTCGTCAAGCGGGGCGAGACCTACCATGACGTCTCCGGCGCCTCGTTCCGCGACCTGATGGGCGGCCGCCTCGCGGCGCTGCCAGGGGAGCGCGCTACGGTGTCGGACTGGGCCAACCATGCCTCGACCGCGTTCCCCGAGGTGCGGCTCAAGCGGTTCATCGAGATGCGTGGATCCGATGTGGGCAATCCAGCGATGATCGCCGCGCAGGCGGCTTTCTGGGTCGGCTTGCTCTACGACGAGGCCTCCCTGGCGGCGGCCTGGGACATCGCCAAGAACTGGAACGCCTGCGACCGGGAAGGCCTACGTGCGACGGTCCCCCGCCTGGGTCTGGCCGCCCGCATCGCCGGCCGGTCCTTGGGGGCAGTGGCGGCGGAGGCTCTCACGATCGCCCGCTCGGGCCTCGCTGCACGGGCGCGTCGCGACGCTCAGGGGCGAGACGAGACGCACTTCCTTCAGCCGTTGGAGGCCATCGTCGCCGCCGGACGCTCCCTCGCCGAGGAGCGCCTCGCCGAATACGAGGGGCGCTGGCAGCGCTCCGTGGAGCCCGCCTTCACCGAATGCGTGTTCTGAACAGATCATACCGCGGAAGCAGGGGATACGCGCCTGCGATTTTGCGAATGTGCTTGAGGACACCCACCTGCGCGGCTTGACTGTGGCGATCCTGGAACGGATCGCCAAGTTCATCGTTTCAGGAACATCCAATCCTGTGACGGAGAACGCTCGCATGTCGCGCATCTTGTCCTTCGCCCTCGCGGGCACCACCGCCATCGGTCTCTCGGCGGGTTCGTTCACGGCCGCTCAGGCTGCCCCGATGCCGGCTCTGAGTGCTGCCCAGGTCGGTGGCGGCGCCACGGTCGAGACCGTGCGTTATCGCGGCTACGGCCGGGGTTATTATGGTGGCTATCGCCGTGGGCCCGGCGTCGGCGGCGCGCTGGCGGCCGGTGCAGCCCTCGGCATCATCGGTGGCGCCATCGCGGCCAGCCAGGCACCGCGCTATGGCTATTATGACCGCGGCTACGTCGGCACCGGTTACGGTTATGGCTACGACGCGCCGGCCTATGGCTATTACGCCGCTCCGTCTTACGGCTATGGCTATCCCGCCTACGGCTACGGCTACTGAGGTCTGACCTCGCCGAGCGCCCTCAGCGCCCGGACCGGCCCCCCCTGGTCCCGCCGACGGTCCAAGCCGTCGGCGGGATTTTTCGTATCGAGAATGGTAGAGCGGCTGGGACCAGGAAAGCCGGGGGCAGAGATGTGACGTCGATGACGGACGGAGGCAGCGAGACCAGGCATCTCGACCTCACCGGGTTGAAGTGCCCCCTACCGGCTCTGCGGACCCGGAAGGCCTTGCGCCGGATGCCCTCCGGCGCGTTTCTGGTGGTTACCTGCACCGATCCGATGGCGGTCATCGACATTCCCCACATGGTGAGGGACGAGGGCGACGCCCTCGTCGCGCAGACGCGGGACGCGGATCGGATAACCTTCACGATCCGCCGACGTCTCACAATCCCCGAGACCGTTGCCGAAAACACGCGCTTCACGCCTCATTGATGCGCCAAGCCGCTGTTAGGTCCCTTCCATTCGGTCGCCGCAGCCTCGGCGATCCGACGGGGGGAGAGCAGAATGGCGCCGATTATCCGCGGCACCCGGATCGTGCATGACGGCTGGAGCCGGTTTCTCGTCGCCGAGGTTACGATGGAGGATGGCACACGCCTGGCGCGCGAGATCGAGGATCACGGACGGGCGACCGCAGTACTGCCCTACGATCCGACCCGGCGGGTCGCTCTGCTAGTCGAACAGTTCCGGACCCCGGCCTTCTATGCGGCGGGGGTCACCTCCGTGCTCGAGGTCCCGGCCGGCCTCCTCGATGAGTCCGAGCCCGAGGAAGGGGCACGCCGCGAGGCCTTCGAGGAGACGGGCGTGCGTCTCGGCGCCCTCGAACCGGTCGCCTGCGGCTGGAGCATGCCGGGGATCTCGACCGAGCAGATGGATTTGTTCCTGGCGCCATACGAAGCGCCCGACCGAGTCGGTCCCGGCGGCGGACTGGTCGGCGAGCACGAGGACATCACCGTTCGGGAGCTGGCCTTGAGTGAACTCGCGGCGATGACGGATCGCGGCGAGGTCACCGACATCAAGACCCTGGCGTTGATCCTGACCCTGCGGGTGCGGCATCCGCACCTGTTCGGCGCGGCGTGATCCGTCCGAGACGCTTTAGGGCGTTTCAGGCGCGCGCTGGGCGTTGGGTGCCGGACGCTGCCGGGCGGCTTGGGGAAGCCGACGGGATCTCCGAAACAGCGATCGGCGCAGAGCAATCCCGAACAGTCCCCACGAGCGTACGAAGTAGCGGCGGAACAGCCGATGTGGCGCGTGCCAGAACCGGAAGAACCACTCGAGTCCGAAGCGCTGCATGAGGGCAGGCGCGCGGGGCACAAGCCCGGCCGCGACGTTCAGCGCTTCGCCGACGGCAAGGACGACCGGACTCCCAAGGGCGTTCCCTTGGCGGTCCACCCAGATCTCCGAACGTGGCGCACCGACGCCGAAGACGAGCAAGGTCGTTCCGTGCGCCCGCACGGCTGCACAGAGGTCCGCCCCGTAGGCCTCATCGTTCTCGAAGCCGAAGGGCGGCACGGTGAAGGCGACCGACGCGCGCGGTATACCCGCCATCACCAGGTGCTCAGTGAGGCGAAGTCCGACGGCCTCCGTCGAGCAGACGAGATAGATCTGCCGACCCGCAGGCCACGGTGCGGCAAAGGCGGCCGCGATGAGGTCGTGGCCCGTGACCCGCCGCGCCGATCGTTCCCCACAGAGCCGGGCGAGCCAGACGAGGGGCATGCCATCGAGGGTGTGAGCGACCGCGCCCTCGTAGGCTTTCCGGAAAGCCATGCTCTCCGACAACGTGACGATGTGATCGAGGTTCGCGGTGACGATCATGCGCGGACGGGTCGCCGGCTGGCGGGCCGAGGTCGCGAGGATGTCGATGGCCGATCCAGGCGTGAACGTGATGTCGAATAAGCGAACGCTCATGTCATCGCCTTTGGCACCTGTCCCGTGCTCACCCTGAGGATGAACGACGGGAACCCGGGGCTGCCCCGTTGCGCCACGTGGGAGGGTCGCACGGGGAAGGTTTGCAGAAATCGATCGTGGAGGCAGGGGTGGGCGGAGCTGGACTCAGGCATCGACAGCTCGGAAGCTGCGGGCCCCGGTCGACCCGCTCGTCCGGGGCGGACGGGGCACCCGTCGGTCGCGGCGGGCTCCGAGCCAGAGCGCGCCAGCGGCACCGAGACCGAGGCCCACAAGCAAGGCGAGGGGCAGCACCAGCTTCGGGGAGGGCGGCCAGGTCCGGCTCCGCGGCGGCGTCGCGGTCGAGATGACCCGCACGTTGGAACTGTTCAGACGCTCCTGTTCGTTGGTCTCGCGCGAGCGACGCAGAAAGGCCTCGTAGATCGAGCGCCGGGCATCGAGCTCGCGCTCGAGCTCACGCAGGCCCACATTGGCGCGATCGTTACCGGCCGTCTCGGTCTTGGCGCGCTCCAGGCTCCGACGCACCGCGGCTTCGCTCGCCACGGCCCGATCGTAATCCTTCTGCGAGGTGTCGATGATGCGCTCCTTCTCGCGCTGGATGAGGCGCTGGAGATCGCGTTGCTGCGCGTACTGGTCGGCCATGGCCGGATGGCGGTCGCCGAGGCGTTGGGCGAGTTCCGCGGTGTTGCGCGACAGGGTCGCGTATTGCTGCCGCAGGTTCTGCATTTCGAGCGACTGCAGCATTTCCGGAAGGGCGGTCCCGGCCTCGCCGGTGCGCATGTGCCGTGCCTGATCGAGCCGTGCCTTGGCCTCGGCCGTCTTGAGGGTCGCGGTAACGAGCTGCTGGTTGAGATCGCTGAGCTGCTGGTCGCTGAGGAGACGTCCGCTCGACGTCACCAGCTTGTTCGTCACGCGATACTGCAGGACCTTGCGCTCGGCCTCCTCGACCGATTGGCGCAGCGTCGTCAGACGGCCCGTCAGGGCCTCGGAGGCACGACGCGCCGCATCGGTGCGGGCCGCCGCATCCTCTGCGAAATACGCGTTCGCGATGGCGTTGGCGATCCGGGCCGACTTCTCTGGATCCTGGGTCTGGACATAGACGTCGATGACGAATGTCCGCTCGGCGCGACGCACGCCGAGCTTGAGGCGCAGGTTGTCGAGGGCGAGATTGACCGGCTCGCGGCTCGCCGGCGGCGGATCCATGCCGAGGAGCCCCTTGAGGCTCCGCACCAGCGGGTTTGTCGAGGCCGGGGGAACGAACTCCTCGTCCTCAGTCAGATCGAGGCGGTCGATGACCCGCCGCAGGACGCTGTCGGACTGCATCACCCGCGTCTGGCTCTCGGCGATCGAGACGCCGCTATCCGCCTGGGGTTGCCGGTTGCTGAGGTCGTTCTGGATCACCGGAAGATCGGACGGGTCGACGAGGATCTGCGTCACGGCGGTGTAGGTCGGCGCCACGGCGTTCAGCAGCACCACCGCGAGGATCACGGCGGCGAGCCCGCCGAGCAGGATCACGCCGGTGCCCCGCCACAGGCGACGCAGGATCAGACCGCTGTCGAGCCCGCTCGGAACCCTGGTCTCGAGAATCACCGGCTCGCCACGGACCGGGCTTCCGAAGTCGAACATCTGTCTCGTCTCCCGACCTGGTCGCCGCTCGCGCGGTTCTTCTCGTCCGCCTCGAACAACTCTGTTCCAGTTTTGCCGCCTGTCTGTCTCGAAATGGAACAGGCGCCGACTGAAACGGCATCAACATCGTCGTCTGCGCAGAACATATGCCAGCGGATCTGCTGCGCTGAGCGTCGCGATGGTCGCCCTCGCCGATCTCCTCGTAGAAGCCGTGACCCGCAATGATATTGGTAAGAACAGGTTTGCTGACAGGTTGCGATCTGCGTAGTCCGCCGGACCTTCGTCGCTTATCTGTGTACAACTCCAACCGGCTTCATGCTCGGGCACGATTGTGAGGCTGCACCAGCCGATCTTCCGCGACCTCGTAGGCGGCAGCACCCACCTTCAGAAACGTCGAGAAACACGCCGCGTCCCCAGCGGCGAGGCGGTTCCAGCGCGCCACATTGGCCCGCGCGGCAGCCGGTACGGCCGCGAAGGCGGAGCTCTCGACCCAGGAGAGGATTGCGGCGGCCGCTCCCTTCGGATCGGAGGGGTCGATGTGTAAACCGGAGCCGGCCAGTACCTCGGCGAAGACCGGTCCGTGCGGTGCGGCAACGGGAAGGCCGCCGTGCTGGGCCTCGAGGAGTGGCAATCCCAGCCCTTCGGCCTTCGAGGTGGAGAGCAGGAGATGGCATCGCGCCGCGAGGCCGCGCAGAGCTCCGTCGTCGAGATAGCCGTGCAGGGATAGGAAAGGTGGCGGCGCCGCGAGGAACGCATGGTGGCCCCAGCCGAACCGGCCGACCAGATGGAGTTCCGCAGCGATCCCACTTGCATTCAGGGCCGCAACGATGGCGAGCGCAGACCGGTAGTCCTTCCGCGGCTCGATGGTCCCGATGCAGAGCAGCCGAAGCGGCGTGCCGGGGGCGGGCGGCGGGGCGGCGGGCAGGCCGGTCAGTCCGAACACATCGCGCACGGCCGGCCTCAGCAGGGCGACCAGGGCCTCGCGTGCGCAGTACGCCCGGACTGCTTCCCCGGTGGTGCGCGAGTTGGCGAAGAAGGTGCGCCCGAAGCGTAGGGCGAAGGCGAAGCTCGGCGCCATGTAGAGGCGGCTCTTCCAGCTGAGGTCCTGCGGGCGCGTCAGCAGGAAGGTGTCGTGCACATAGGTGATGCACTGGCGACGACGCAGGACCGAGAGCGGACCCGGGGGGAACCCGGGGAAGAGGAACAGCGCCGCGGGATCGCGCAAGGCCCGCAGGGGCAGGCCGAGATGCTGGGCGGCGATCATGCCGGGGATCCCCCGCGCACGGACCGTGGTCACAGGGTGCGGATGGAGCGTGTCGGGCGTGAACAGGTCGAGGGCGACGCGCTCGATCCCGGTGACATGCCCGCGCAGATGCGTGTGATCGAGATAGAGGCGGCGAGGCCGGTCTGATGGCGCGCTCATCGAACCTCTCCGCGAGTCGCCGGCCGAAGCATCCTGCGCAGCGTCGCGACCGCGTAGAGGATCCGGCGCAGCCACGGCGGCATGTCGCGTCCCACGAGAGCATGCTTGGTCCGCCGAGCGAGGCGGACCACCCGCGAGGCGTCGCTTGGGATCAGGCCGGTCCGTCCGGGCGCGCGATCCTGCGCCATGGCAAAGGTCGACAGCATCTCCGGCGCGAAGCGGATCCGTCCGGTCCCGGCCGCGGCCGGCAGGATACCTCGCGCGACGAACACGTCGTTCAGGCGCATCGCGCAGGCGGCGTGGCTGTTGCGGCTCTCCAGGGCGATCCGTCCCAGGGCTCCCAGGCGTCGGCGCTCGGGAGCATCGGCGATCAGCGCGTGGAGGGCGTCTTCAAGGGCGCCCGCCTCCAGCGGCACGAGGCGGCCCGAGACCCCGTCCAGGACGGCGGTGGCCAGACCGGTGGCGCGATAGGCGATGGTTGGGGTTCCGCACAACCCGGCTTCCACGGGTGTCTGTCCGAACGTCTCCTGGCGGCTCGCGGTGATGTAGAGATCGCAGGCACCATACCAGGCTGCCAGCGTCGCCTCGTCACCGATCGGACCCGCCGCGATCAGATCCGGAATTCCGAGAGAATCCGGATCGTCGAGCCGCCCGACGACGACGAACCGGAGCCCCGGCCGGGCAGCCCCGCGCAGGATCGCGGTCAGCTCGGCCGTTCCCTTGCTGGGCGCGTCCGCGATCACGGCGGCGAACATGACGAGGACGTCATCGGTCGGCAGACCGAGTTCGCGCCGCAGGGCCGCGCGCGCGCGAGGACGGAACACGCCCGTCGGGAAGGCCAGGTCGATGCGATCGACCCGCGTCTCCCTCGGCGCCAAGGCGCGCGCCGCCGATTCCGTCCAGGCGGAGCCGGCGAGCAGGAGGGGTCCGTCGGGTTCGGCCAGGATCGCCTGCTTCTCGGCATAAACGCTGGCAATCCGCTGGGGCAGCAACTGCGGATAGGCGTTGGGCGAGGGACAGCGGGCGTCGCATCCCTCGGGGATGATGGGGCAGCCGGACGGGGAGGCGCAGCGCCCGGTGACGGGGAAGAGGTCGTGCAGCACGGCGGCGACCGGAACGGCTCGGGCGAGCCGCCCCAGGATCGTGGTGCGGCGGGTCGTGCCGTGCAGGTTGCCCGCCAGGACCAGATCGTAGCGCCCCTGCGACAGGGTGCGCTCCGTCCGCGGGAACCGCTCGACCCATTCGGCCGCCACCGGCGGCGATTCCGCCGCGAGGCAGTGATCGCTGACGGTGTGGCCGGCGAGGGCGAGCGCATCGCATAGGCGCCGGTGGGCGATCCCGGCGCCGCCGAGAGGACCCTGGTCGGTCAGGCTGGCTATCGAGAGGCCCGAACCCATTGCGGGCGCCGCGTGGCCCGGCGCAGAGTGCAGGAGCACCGGTCGGCCCACCCGTGCGAGCACCGCACCCTGACGGATGAGCCGCGGCCAGAGGGCGGCAACCGGATGTGCCGCGTCCGGGTCGAGCCCCCCGGCGGCCTGTACGCAGGAGCGCTGAAGCAGAGCCTCGCCGCCGGTGAAGGGGGCGAGCGACCCGTCCGGAGGCGCGGGATCGACGAGCGTCCCCGGGGGCGCTGCCGGTGCGTCGAGACCGAGCGGTCCCGCATCGAAGACGACCCGCAGGCCAACGACGACGTCGGCGCCACTGAGCAGGAGTTGCAGGCCGAGGGCGGCAAGTGCGTCGGGGGCCAGAAGGTCGCCCGGCTGGAGGATCAGGAGAGCCTCGTACCCTTCATCCGCAATGATGAGGGGCAACCGAATCGCGCCGTCTGTCCGCGGGATGATGTCGTGTCGGAGATTCGGATAGGCCTGCGCCTCTACAGAGGCCCGGGTGGCGGCGAGCCCGTCGCACGGCTGCTGGACCAGCGTCACGATGCGCAACCGCGGCCACGCGCCATTCGCCAAAGGTCGATCGACGAGAGCGGAACGGGGTGGTCCGAAGGGCCAATCTGCGATGCCGTGCGCACGGGGTCCGAAGCGATCGGCGTCACCGTCCACCGTCAGTTGCGCGACGGATCCGTCCGATAAATCCGTCACGCTAGTCCGATCACCCTTCGCCGATCACGCTCGCCTGGGCATCGTGAGAATGCCGAGGACCGATCTCACCAAGGATGCGGGGGAGAGCTGAATCTTCCGTATGCGCGATGCCGCAGTCCGGCTGACGATTCCCATCCGGCCCGGCGCGCGATCATGCCAGTCCAGTTGGACACGCACGCGGCGTTTACGCCGACGCGGGAATCGAACCGTCGCAGGGTGAGGGTCGGCGCCCGCCTGAACTCTCGACGTCGCTGGACATGCAGTGGAGCGCTTCGGCCCGGGTGTCCTACGCGAGCGAACAAGATCTCGAAATTTGAGTGATCTCGGGAAAGGACCAAGTCTTGATGAAGCTGGTCGGAGTGGCAGGATTTGAACCTGCGACCCCCACGTCCCGAACGTGGTGCGCTACCAGACTGCGCTACACTCCGACAACGCCGGCTGTGTGGGCCGGCGAGCGGACGTATAGCGAGCCCTCCTCGGAGCCGCAAGCGCTTCCTTGCGGGAAATCGTCAGTCGGTGCCGTTCTCAGCCCTGAAGGCCCCAGTCCTCCGGGAGGCGATACCGGTGGCAGGACTGACCGGGCAGCGGAAAGGCAACGGCGCCGGCAGCCTCCGGTCCGAGGTCGAAATCGGACAGCGACCACCCGCACCCCGTGGGGTCCGCGCCCTCCCAGGCAACGGTCGGCGCCGAGGGGGCACTGGTGCTGACGTCGAAGCCGTCAAGCGCGAGCATCAGGCCCGTGCCCAGTGCCTTCACGACGGCCTCCTTTCGCGTCCAAAGTCGAAAGAACGCATGATTCCGGAGGGCCTTCGGCGTCTGCGTCAGAACTTCGACTTCGTTGCGATGGAAGTGGGCGCGCGCGATCGGGAGCGGATCGTCAATCGGCCTGATCGCTTCTACGTCGACACCGATCGGAGCGGCGCAGGAGATGCCGACCAGGGCAAGGGATCCCGAATGGGACAGGTTGAAGTGCAGGCCTGCGCGTTGATGGGTTGCCAGAACGGGTTTTCCGCCAGCGTCCTGTCCGAAGATCAGATCCTGGGGCTGCCAGCCCCCGTATCGCGCCAAGATCAAGCGAAGCGCGACGTGGCTTTCGATGAAGCGCGAACGATCTTCGGCGCGGAGGAAGCGGTCAGCTCGAGCACGCTCTTCGTTCGAGAGCCAAGCGGTCCGTCCGGGCGGGAGGGCCGTACTGAGAGACAGATCGACGCGCCAGACCGCGTTGCCGGCATTGGCGCCAGGCACAGCACGATCCCAGCGGTGGGGTGCAGGCGTCGCAGCGGGCATGAGGCTGGACGCCAAATCTTCCGGAAAGCGCCGATCCATCCTGACGCGTACAAAGCCCTTGTCAGACCCGTCGCATGGCGGGCGCCGAGAGGGCTGTACGCCCATCACCACAACCCACGAAAGCCCATGTCGCGCGGGTCGACGCTCCGACGCGCCGTGGTTTCCTCAGGCGTAGACGTTACCACCCGTCTGGGGAAAACGCTCGGCCAGGGCACGCCGCAGCTTCTCGAGCGCACGGTTCTCGATCTGCCGAACCCGCTCCTTCGAGATACCAAGGCGATGACCAAGCGCCTCGAGAGTCGCCTGGTCCTCGGCGAGACGGCGCTCCTTGAGGATGCGCAGTTCACGCTCCGACAGAACCGTCAGGGCTTCGTTGAGCCAGATCAGCCGGCGTTCACCATCCACCGTCGCCGAGACGGTCTCATCCGGGAGTGCAGCACCGTCCACCAAGAAATCCATGCGCTCAGAGGAGGCTTCGCTCTCCTCGCCCACCGGCGCGTTTAGGGACATGTCGGGGCCGGACAGCCGGGCGTCCATCAAGGCCACATCTTCCCGAGACACACCGATAGCCGTGGCGATACGGCGATGGATCTCGTCGCCGACGTGCTCCTCGGTCGACTGCATCAGCCGAGCGCGCAGGCGACGCAGGTTGAAGAACAAGGCCTTCTGGGCCGAGCTCGTGCCACCGCGAACGATTGACCAGTTGCGCAGGATATAGTCCTGGATCGAGGCTCGGATCCACCATGTGGCATAAGTGGAAAAGCGAACTTCCCGCTCGGGCTCGAAGCGGGCTGCCGCCTCCATCAAGCCGACATGTCCCTCCTGGACGAGGTCGGCCATGGGCAGACCGTAGTGGCGAAAGCGTCCGGCAATGGCGATGACGAGCCGCATATGCGCCGAGATCAGCCCGTGCAGGGCGCGCTCGTCGCGCTCGTCCTTCCAGCGCACGGCGAGACCGCGTTCCTCATCCCGCGCAAGGAAGGGCGCCTCCATCGCCGTGCGTATGAATTGCCGCCGTATCCCTGCGATATCCGCCATCCCCGCCTCCGCCTCGATGAAACGTGTGCATCTGACCACAGGGCGTCACCGCCGATCGAAACCGAATGGTGGACCTGTGACTGGCAACGCGACAACACGAGGTCTGTGGGATGGTTCCGCGGCCAGGGTGCTTCACACGGTCTCGTGAGCGCGTGACCCGGAGCGGATGGGGCCAAGAAAAAAGCCCGGCGCGTGAACGCCGAGCTTTGAAAGCTGTTGGTTTCGAAAGATCCGGGACGCTGGAAGCTGCCGATCAGGCCGCCTCTTCCTGCAGATCGTCGCCTTCGGCTTCACCTTCCGCCTCAGCCTCGCCCTTGGCGCGCCGCGGGGACTTGGCAAGGCTCTGCTCGATCAGCTTCAAGGCTTCGGTCTCAGTGATGCGATTCACCGACGAGATTTCCCGCACGACCCGGTCGAGGGCCGACTCGTACAGCTGGCGCTCGCTGTAGGACTGCTCGGGCTGCGCCTCGGAGCGGTAGAGGTCGCGCACCACTTCGGTTACCGACAGGAGGTCGCCCGAATTGATCTTGGCCTCGTATTCCTGCGCGCGGCGCGACCACATGGTCCGCTTGATCCGGGCGCGGCCGGTAAGCAGATCCAGAGCCTTCTTCACGAGATCCGGCTCTGCGAGCTTGCGCATGCCAACGCTGTTGGCCTTGGCGGTCGGGACGCGCAGAACCATCTTGTCCTTCTCGAAGGAAACCACGAACAGCTCAAGCTTGTAGCCGGCGATCTCCTGCTCCTCGATGGCGGTGATGCGACCGACACCATGAGCTGGGTACACGACCGCTTCGCCGGTCTTGAAGCCTTGGCGGCCTGCCGTCGTCTTCTTGGCTGTGGTCATGCGAGAAGCGCCTCCAGAACATTGCGCGGCCTTGAACGCCGCGCCGAACCCTGTAATCCGGGGTGGGTCACCCGGCTCCAGCCCCTTGTCCGAAGGATCTGCATCAGCGACGCACATCCTGCCGGTTCCCAGGCAAACCGATGATCGCACAACGAGAGAGCGTTCGCCGAAAGCAACTGAGCCTTCAGCGATCGATCGCATGCGCCCCCAGTCCACAGCTGAGTGTGAGACCCATCAGGTGATGGCTGGAGGCAGCACGTCGGGCACGAACGACGGCAGGCATCTGTAATAACATAAACCCGCCGACGAATCAAAGGATTGCCGGCGCCGGGCCGTGGGAATGGCGAACGCTCGCCAGCGCTCCACAGCCTCTTCGTCATGCTTCGGGAGGGGCTCGGTGTCGGCGATAGGCCGCACCGAACGCACTTCGCGGCGATCAGTCGCCGGTGCCGGGATTGGCTGAGAAGTGCGCTTCGAACTTACCGGCGACGCCGTCCCAGGTCTTGGCGTCCGCTGGGGCGTCCTTCTTCTGCGTGATGTTCGGCCAAGTCCGCGCGTAATCCGCGTTCACCTTGAGCCAGGTCTCGAGGCTCGGCTCGGTGTCAGGCTTGATCGCCTCGGCGGGGCATTCCGGCTCGCAGACGCCACAATCGATGCACTCGTCGGGGTGGATGACGAGCATATTCTCGCCTTCGTAGAAGCAGTCCACCGGACAGACCTCGACGCAGTCCATGTACTTGCACTTGATGCAGTTGTCGGTGACGACGTAGGTCATGGGGCCTTCAGTCCTTGATCCGTCCAGCGCCGGGAGCGTCTCGATGCCGATGCATGGTCGCTCGCGCAGATCGTTGCACGGATGCCTTAATGTGGGGTGGCGGTGATGCCGGGTCGCATGGGCAAGAGTGAGTCGCGCTGGCTCTAGACCCTGTCCGTGGGACTGACAAGCGCGCTGGCGGACCTCCTGCACGACCGTTCACCTGGTGTCGCGCGGGTGACACGGGCCGGCCGCCTATTCTGGAGCATTCCCCACGACCTCGTAGAGCTGCTGGGCCTCCGGCGCCGGACCCCGCCGCTCGCCGAGATCGAGGATTCGGGCGATCACCGTGGCGTGCGCTGCCGCGACCGTCACGACATCTCCGAGGGCGACGGCCGTGGCGGAGGTGTCGACACGCTTTCCATTCACCCGGACATAGCCGTCGGTGACGAGGCGTGCCGCCAGCGATCGGGTCCGCGCGAAACGCGCGAACCACAGCCATTTGTCGAGCCGCTGACGTCCCGGCTTCATTCCACCTCAGCGCTTGCGGTCGTTCCCGGCTTCGAGCTGCGCCTTCAGCGCGGCGAGCTTGGCGAACGGCGAATCCGGATCCGGAGCCCGCTCGCGTCGCTGCGGACGCGGCTCGTCCCGGGGCGCAGCCCGCGGTTCGTCTCGACGCTCGGGTCGCGTACGGCCTGGCTCGAAGCGTTCGCGGCGCTGCGGCCGCCCCCCATCCGGACGTCCCTCGCCGGGACCACCGCGGCGTCCCCCCTCGGGCCGGTCGCCGGCCAGGCCACCGCGCGGACGGTCACGGCCCTCGCCAGTCCCACCGCCCGGGCGGCGTTGGTCGGGGCGTGCCTCACCCGCGGCACGATTCGGGGCGCCGCCGTCACGGCCCTGGCTGCGCGGACGATTCTGGCGCGGGTTGGCATGGCGCTGGTGACGCTGAAGCCGCCAGACTTCGACCGTCGCGACCTCGGCCGTAGGAGCTTCCGACGGCGTTTCGCCGTCAGTAGACTCGGCCGAAACCTCCGTGGCGGTCGCTTCCGGCTGAGCAGCTACGGCCTCCTCCGGCGGATGCTCCGTCGCCTCGGCGACGGCTGCAGCGTCGGCCACGGGCTGCGGTGCGACCTCCTCTGCTGAGTCGACCGCACTTTCCTGGGTGGAGCTCTCCTCGGGCAAGTTCGCCGGCGTGGCGCTGTCCTCGACGGCATCCTCGGGTGCACCGGCGGCGACGGAATCCTCAGTCGAGCCCGGCGCGAGCGCCGGCTCGGTCATCTCGGCGGATGCCGCGCTCTCGTCGGCCGGAGCCGTGTCGGTCACGCTGTCGGATGCCGTCTCGCCTGCGGCCTCGGCCGGGGCATTCTCGGCGGTCGCCGGATCGGCGTCGGCCGCCGTCTCGGAAATGGTGGGGTCGGTGCTCGCAGCGGCGGGCACGATGGGCTGGGTTGGTGCCGCCGGGAGCAGCGGCACGGTGATCGCCGGGCCCGGGCGCGTCTCCGAGGCGTAACCGAGGGATTTGAGGATCGAGGCGAAATCCTCGCCGGAGCAGCCGACCAGGGAGGTCATGCCCACCGTCGCCACGAAGGCGTCTCCGTCGGCGGTGCCTACCGGAGCCTCACCCGGCGTGGTGCCGGGGCGATAGGCGATGGCCGGCCGGATCAGGTCGGCGAGACGCTCGAGGATGTCGACGCGCACGGCGCGCTCGCCGCAGACCCGGAAGCCGGCGGCGCGGTACAGACCCTTGGCGATCTCGGGATCGACCTTGATCGAGGTGCGGCCGGAGCTCGCCAGATGGGCAATCTCGTCGAGGCCGCGCTGGTCGAGGCCGCCATTCTTCAGGGCCCAGAGCTGGGCCGCGAGGGTGCGGGGCGCGGGCTTCAACAGGGCCGGCAGGAAGATGTGGTAGGCGCCGAAGCGGACACCGTGACGGCGCAACGCGCCGCGGCCCTCCTGGTCGAGGGTGCGCATCTCCTGCATCACCTTGGCGCGCTCCAGCACGCCCAGGGCTTCCACCACCTGGAAGCCGATGCCCTTGGCCAGACCGGTGAGGTCCGCCGCGGTTTCGATTTCCATGAGCGGCCCGAGGAGGCGCACCACGTAGGCCTTGAGCCAGGCGACGAGCCGGGCTTCGACCTTGTCGCGCGCCGGGCCGGTCAGCTGCTCGTCGGCCAGCAGGCGGACATGCGGCTCGAACAGCTTGTCGCCGGGCGTCAGCTTGGCGACCGGGTCGCCCGTCCAGCGGATGACGCCGTCATGGCTCAGCACCAGGGAGGCGTCGGCAGCCGACGAGAACCGCTCGGCGCGGGCCTCGATCTCGCCGCCGAGTGCCTTTTCGGCCGCGGAGCGCAGGGTCTTGGCCTCATGTCCTTCCGCACCGGGATCCGGAACGAACTGGAAGCCATGCAGATGGCCGACATGCTGGCCCTCGACGGTGACGTCCCCGCCGGCGGTGATCTCAGCTTCCAACATCGTATTCTCTCTCAGGCGCCGCATCAGGACGCTGGTGCGCCGATCGACGAAACGGCTCGCGAGGCGTTCGTGCAGGGCGTCGGACAACCTGTCCTCTACCCGACGCGTCTCGCCCTGCCAATGCACCGGATCAATCAGCCAGTCCGGACGGTTCGCCACGAAGGTCCAGGTCCGTCCCTGCGCGATGCGCTGGGAGAGCGCGTCGATGTCGCCGTCGGTGCGGTCGATCATGGCGACGTGCTTCGCGAACCAGTCGTCGGGGATGCGCCCCGCCATCCCGCGCATGAGGAAGCGGTAGAGCTGGGCGACGAGGTCGGCATGGGTCTGCGGATGCACCTTGCGGTAGTCCGGCACGCCGCAGACGTCCCAGAGCCGGCGGACATGGGCCGGCCGGTTCGCGAGGTCGCGGATATCGTCCTCGCGCATCAGAATTTCGAGAGCGGACTGGTCCTCGCCCATGGGAGCGCGGGTCAGGCCCTTCTCCCGCGGGTGCTCGTCCAGACTCTCCTGCAGCGCCTTCAGGGAGGAGAAGTCGAGGTCGGGATTACGCCATTGCAGGACGCGCAGGGGCTCGAAGTCGTGGGTCTCCAGCGCCTCGATCATCTCGGGCTCGAAGGGCGCGCACCGGCCGGTGGAGCCGAAGGTACCGTCCGACAGGTGGCGCCCGGCGCGGCCGGCGATCTGCCCCATCTCGGGCGGGGTCAGCTTGCGGAAGCGGGTGCCGTCGTATTTCCAGTTCGCCGCGAAGGCGACGTGGTCCACGTCGAGGTTAAGGCCCATGCCGACTGCGTCGGTGGCGATGAGGTAATCGACGTCGCCGGACTGGTAGAGCTCCACCTGCGCGTTGCGGGTCCTGGGCGAGAGTGCGCCGAGCACCACCGCCGCGCCGCCGCGCTGGCGCCGGATCAGCTCCGCGATCGCGTAGACCTCCTCGGCCGAGAAGGCGACAATGGCCGAGCGTCGGGGCAGGCGACCGAGCTTCTTCTCGCCCGCGAAGGTGAGTTGCGACAGGCGCGGCCGCGTCGTGGTGTGGACGCCGGGAATCAACGACTGCACCAGGGGCAGCATGGTCGAGGAGCCGATGAGCAGGGTCTCTTCGCGCCCACGCTGGTGCAGCAGGCGATCCGTGAAGACATGGCCGCGGTCCATGTCGGCGGCGAGCTGAATCTCGTCGATCGCCACGAAGGCGACGTCGAGGTCGCGCGGCATCGCCTCGATGGTGGAGATCCAGTAGCGCGGCCGGTCCGGCTTGATCTTCTCCTCGCCGGTGACGAGGGCGACCTTGTCGACCCCGACCTTCGCGACGACGCGCAGGTAGACCTCCCGCGCGAGCAGCCGGAGGGGCAGGCCGATCATGCCCGTCGGATGGGCGAGCATGCGCTCGATGGCCAGATGGGTCTTGCCGGTATTGGTCGGCCCGAGCACCGCCGTGACGCCGCGTGCGCGGGCCTGCGGGGAGAGGGAAGGGCGGATCATGAGGTGGGGGCGGTCCCTTCGGCGAGGCCGGCAGGCTCAGGAACGGGGGAGACCGCCGCGGCGCCGTCAGGGTCGGCGCTGCCGTGGCGGCTGCGCCTCATATGGGTCGCCATAGCCCCGCCTGCCATCCCGCGGCGGCATGCCGGGTACGCCGAGGCTCGGGTAAATTCCGATCTCCACGGGGGGCTGGCCCCCCTGCGGTGCGACATCGGCGCAGAGGGTGTCGGGCACCGCCGTGAGGGGGCCGCGGCGGGGTGGACGGTTCTCGATCACCTGGGCCGACGAATAGGCGTCGCCGCCACAATCCGGGCCCGTGGAGAGGCTCGACTGGGCCCTGGCCGCACCGCCCGTGAGGACGATCAGAGCGGCCAGCGCGCAGGGGCGGGTGATTCGCGTGCGTGCGAAGGGTCTCACTGGGCCAAGCTGGCCTGCGTGACGGGGGTGCCCGGCGCCGATGCGGTGGTGCTGCCCTGCTGTCCGCCGGTCTGGGTCCAGCGCGTCGCCTCGATGATGTTGGTGCCCACGGTGGTCCGGACCGCGATGCGCACCGGCAGCAGCACGCGGGTGCCCTCGACCGGCGCGAGCCAGACCGACATTTCGCGATTGTCTTCCATGAACTTCACGCCCGGCCGGTCCGGACGGTGGCCCGCGATCGGCGTGTAGCGTGCGTTGCAGACGAGGACGGGACCGCTGTAGCCGGGCTTGGCCACGCTACGGGTCTCGCCGTAGCTCAGCACGACGTCGAATCGGGTCGCGCCGTCGAAGATCGGCAGGGTCCGGTTGCAGTTGGCCGGGTCCATGGGGTCGGCGCGGCCCTGCACGGGCATCATCAGGGCGCTCGCGGGATCGATGACGCCGCGCTTGTTGGCGGGCGTGATCGGCACCCGATCGCCCATGTCGATGAGGGGCGGGGTGATCTCCGCCTGAGTGACGGTGCCGCGCGCCAGGGCCATGCGCACGGCGATGCCGGAATTGGTGGTCTTGGTGGCGATCGCGAAGGTGCTGGGCTGCGGCGCCGCCGCGATGGCACCGCTGGCGCGGGCGGAGCCCATGCCGCCCGTGACCACGCCGGCGAGGCCCGTGAGGCGCGCCGAGACATCCACCCGATAGCCGGACCCTTCGAAGGCGCCGGCCACCTGCGCGTTGCCGATGGTGAGGCCGGCCAGGGCGATGTCGTAGTCCACGGTGACGGCGGCAGCCGTCTTGGAGGCCGTCCGGGCCGTCTTGGAACGTGCCTCCACCGAAGGCGCGGTCAGCAGGGCCGCGAGCGTCAGCAGGCTGGCGCCGAGGAGGGAGAACGGGGCGGGGCGCTTGCGGGTGCCGCACATGTTTGGGGACTCGGGGTTGGCTGTCGATCGCCGGTCGAACGGGCCGGAGACATCTCGCCGGCATCGTCCGTCCTCATGGTTAACACATCGTTTGGGGCCGGACAGTCAGGCTTGCTTGCCCCTTGCCTGCCACTGGTCCGCCGGCCCGCGAAACGGCGCAAAAGATCGCCTCGGACCTTGACGCCACGGGGTACAGTCCCCTATAGGCTCGCGCCTTCAATGAGAACGCCGCTCCACCGGGCCTGGCGTGCGAGAAGCCGTTTGCCGCGACGCGGTTCTGGTTTCCCGCCAGCCTGTCGGACACGCGGAACGAGACGGGAAATAGAACAATGTCGCGCCGTTGCGAACTCACGGGCAAAGCCGTGCAGACCGGCCACCTCGTGAGCCACTCGAACCGCAAGACCAAGTGCCGGTTCCTGCCGAACCTGTGCCAGGTCACGCTGCAGTCGGACGCGCTGAAGCGCCGGGTCCGCCTGCGCGTCACCGCGCACGCCCTGCGCTCGGTCGAGCACCGCGGTGGCCTCGACGCGTTCCTGATCAAGGCCCGCGAGATCGAGCTGTCGCAGACGGCCCGCCTCCTCAAGCGCGAGCTGCACAAGAAGCTCGCCGAGGTCGAGACCCCCGCCGCCGCCTGAGGCCTCCGCGGGATCGAATCGCTCCGGTACGTACCGCCGCCGATCCCCCGCAACGCCTTCATCCAGGTTCCCGAACGGTCGCCGCACGCTTAGCGCGTACGGCGACCGTTCGCGTTGGAGCACCGGTCCGCCGTCGATGACCGTCCTGTCGCTCGTTACCCCGATCTTCGGGCTGATCCTGGTCGGCTGGATCGCGGCCCTGGCTGGCTTCCTGTCCGACAAGGTCAGCGACGGCTTGTCGGAATACGTCTTCTCCATCGCCGTCCCGGCCCTCATCCTGGCGACGCTGACGCGCCCGGGTTTGACCGGCGAGATCACGCCGTCCTACTGGTTCAGCTACTTCGGTGGCGCCGGGCTGTCCTGGCTGATCGGCTCGCTTCTCAGCCTGCGCCGCGAGGGCGTGGAGCGGCGCGGTGCGATCCTGCACGGCTTCGCCGCCAGCCAATCGAACACCGTCTTCATCGGCGTGCCCATGATCCTCCAGGCCTATGGTGAGGAGGGGGCCTTCCCGCTCTTCATGCTGCTGGCGGTGCATCTGCCCCTGATGATGGGCTGTGCCACCTTCCTGATCGAGGCGGATGGGCAGGCGTCGATCCTCAGGCGCCTGCGCGGACTGGCGCTGGTTCTCCTGCGCAACCCCATCTTCCTGGCGCTCATCGCCGGCCTCGCCCTCAAAGGGCTCGGGCTCGCCCCCACCGGTGTGGTCAAGTCCCTGGTCGATGCCCTGGCGGGGACCGCTTCGACCTGCGCGCTCATCGCTCTCGGAGCCGGGCTCGTCCGCTACCGGGTCCTGCACGACCTGCCCAGTGCCATGGTGATCACTGGCCTGAAGCTCGTGATCCATCCCCTCGCGGTCTGGGTCCTGGCCTTCCACGTCTTCACCATGCCGCCGGCCTATGCCGGCGTGGCGACCCTGTTTGCGGCCATGCCCGTGGGGATCAATGCCTATCTGCTGGCCTCGCGCTACAAGACCGAGACCGGGGTGGTCGCCGCCGCAGTGATGCTCTCGACCCTGCTGGCGATCGTCACCACCATCGTCTGGCTCACGATCCTCGGGCACGCTTGACGATTCGGATGGGCGTTTGTACCGATCGGTACAGGTGCTGCAGCGTCCAGCGTGAACCAGGGAAATGCCGCCATGTCCGAATCGCGTCCGCCACTGCCGCCCTTCACCCGGGAGACCGCGATCCAGAAGGTGCGGGCTGCCGAGAATGGTTGGAATGGGTGTGACCCCGAGAAGGTCGCGCTGGCCTACACGCCGGACAGCCGCTGGCGGAACCGGGCCGAGTTCTTCTCCGGTCGGCCCGCCATCGTGGCCTTCCTGCAGCGCAAGTGGGCTCGCGAACTGGATTATCGCCTGATCAAGGAGATCTGGGCGCACAGCGACGATCGGATCGCGGTGCGGTTCGCCTACGAATTCCACGATGCATCCGGGCAGTGGTTTCGCGCCTACGGCAACGAGAATTGGGCCTTCGACGCGAACGGACTGATGCGCGAGCGCCATGCCAGCATCAATGATCTCGTCATCACTGAGTCCGAGCGCAGGTTTCGGTGGAACCGCGCCGCGCCGCGTCCGGAAGATCATCCGGGCCTGACGGAGCTCGGCCTCTAGGAGTCTCGGCGTGGGACAGGGCGCGGGCGCCCGGACCGCAGCCATCCCAATCCTGGCCGAGGTCTTCCGGGAGCACGGCTACGAGGGCGCCAGTCTCGCGCTCCTCGGCGCACGCACCGGCCTCGGCAAGGGAAGCCTCTATCACGCCTTCCCGGGGGGCAAGGCGGAGATGGCGGAGGCTGTCCTCACGGCGATCGCAGCGTGGTTCGAGACCCGGATCTACGCGCCGCTTCGGGAGGAGGCCGATCCCCGTGCGGGGATCACCCGGATGCTGTCGGAAACCGACGCCTATTTTCGCTCCGGCGGACGGGCCTGCCTCGTCGGCGCCTTCGCCCTCACCGAGGGACGCGATCGATTCGCTGCGCGCATCGCCGGATACTTCGTGGCCTGGCGTACCGCCCTGGCCATTGCCCTGAGGCAGGTCGGTCACGGCCCGGAGGCAGCGGCTGACCTCGCCGAGGAGGCCGTCGCGGCGATCCAGGGGGGGCTCGTCTTGGCGCGGGCCCTGGACGAGCCTGCGGCCTTCGGTCGAACCCTGGAGCGTCTGCGGCGGCGCCTGATCCCCGACCCCTGAATCCGGCGGCCCTGCTGTCGGGCCGCCGGCCGGGATTGCGGATCAGTTGCCGGGGGTCAGTTTCAGGATCTTGCCGTCCGCGCCCTCGGTCACGGCATAGACCGCACCGTCGCTGCCGACCCGAACGTCCCGGATGCGGGCCTGCAGGGGAATGCGCTCCTCGGTCACGACCTTGTCGCCGTCGAGCTTCACCGCGACGATGCCCTCGCTGACGAGTCCACCGATGAGGAAGGCATCCTTCCAGGCCGGGAAGGCGTCGCCGGTGTAGAGGGCCATTCCCGAAGGCCCGATCACCGGGTCCCAGTAATAGACCGGCTGTGCGGTTCCGCCCGCCTGTGTCTTGCCCTCGCCGATCTTCTCGCCGCTGTATTCCAGGCCGTAGGTGACCTCGGGCCAGCCGTAATTGACGCCCGGGCGGGGCCGGTTGAGTTCATCGCCGCCCTTCGGGCCGTGCTCGGCGGTCCAGAGCCGGCCCTGCGGGTCGAGGGCGGCCGCCTGGACGTTCCGGTGTCCGTAGGACCAGATCTCGGGCTTGGCCTTCTCGCCGCCCGAGAACGGGTTATCCTTGGGCGCATTCCCGTCGGTGTCGATGCGGAACACCTTGCCGAGGCCGCTGGAGAGATCCTGCGCCTGGACGCGGGTGACCTTGTCGGAGCGCTCGCCCACCGTGACGAACAGCTTGCCGTCGGGCGCGAACACGAGGCGTGAGCCGAAATGCTTGTCGCCGTCATAGGTGGGCATCTGTCGGAAGATCACCTTGACCTCGTCGAGCCGAGCGACGCCGTTCTCCTCGATCAGCTTGGCACGGAGCACGCTGGTGCCGTTGCCCTTCTCGCGCGGCTCCGAATAGCTGAGATAGATTCGCCGGTCCGCCGGGAAGCTCGGGCTGAGGGCGACATCGAGCAGACCGCCCTGACCCCGTGCGTCGACCTTCGGCACCCCCGGAATCGCCGGACCGGGAGTCCCGTCCTTGGCGACGATCCGCAGCTTGCCGGCCTTCTCGGTCACGAGCATCCGGCCGTCCGGCAGGAACTCCATCGCCCAGGGACTGTCGAGGCCCTTGGCCACCACCTCGGTCTTCACCTGCGTGGCGACTTCGGGCTTCGGAGCCCGAGTCTGGTTCGGCAGGAGCGGTTTGTAAGGCGCGTTCGGCGCTTCCGTCTCCGCCGGGCTGTTGCCGGCGGCTGCGCTCGTGGGGGCCGCGAAGGCATCGCCGCCCACCCGGGGCTGCCTGGGTTCGGTCCCTGCCGATTCCTGCGCATGGACGGCCGTGCCGAGGCTGAGGAGGGCTGCGGTGGCGAGCAGGCGATAGGGGGTGCGCTTCACGTCGGGTGTTCCTCCATGCCGGTCGCGGGACCGGCTTCGGATCGAGCCCCGTCGGCCGGCCGAGCGGCCCGCCGGGGCAGGGACGAGAGGGACATGGGGCGACGGACACGCTTTGACGAGGGTTGGGTCAATGGGGATCACCCGAGCGGGACCGGCGAGGGGCCGTGGACAATGCTTGTTCCGGAGGGAGGTCAGCCCCGCTTACGGTGCAGGATGCCTTGACCGTTCCCCATGGCATCGCCAAGTCTGGTCGACAGCGCACAGTCTCGCGGTGCGATGACGGCGAAGAGGTGGTTCCGCAGGCGCGGTACCGGAAAGGAAGTTTCCCCATGGCGACGGTGAAAGTGACCGACGCGAGCTTCGAGCAGGACGTTCTCCAGTCCGCGGAGCCGGTCGTAGTGGATTTCTGGGCCGAGTGGTGCGGTCCCTGCCGCCAGATCGGCCCGGCTCTCGAGGAGATCTCGGCCGATCTCCAGGGCAAGGTGAAGATCGCGAAGGTCAACGTCGACGAGAACCCGGGAATCGCCGCCCAGTACGGCATCCGGTCGATCCCCACGCTGCTGATCTTCAAGGACGGCCAGCTCGCGAGCCAGAAGGTCGGCGCAGCGCCCAAGGGCGATCTGTCCCGCTGGATCCAGGCCAGCGCCTGAGTCACCCGGCTTGCGAGGTCGCCGACACGGCGGTCTCGGTTTGGGTCTGAGAAGGAAAAAGCCCGGCGTGATGCCGGGCTTTTTCGTGGGCGGAGATTCCGCCTGCATGTGCGTTCGCGCCTTGCCGCATGAGGCACCAAACGGAAGAAGCCCGGCCTGGCGGCCGGGCTTCTCCGTTTCGAGACCCGTAATGTCGGCTTAGTACGAGCCGAACTTGTAGTTCAGGCCGGCGCGGACGACGGCGAACTCGGTGTTGCGCACCTGGGTGCCGCCGCTGACCAGGACGACGCCCGGGCTGGCGGTGGTGATGACGGCGCCGGCGTTGTTGATGGCGAAGGCGCCGTTGTTGCGGTTGCCCTGGTCGAGGTTCACGTACAGACCTTCGACCTTCAGCGTGACAGCCGAAGAGCGGAAGAAGTTCAGGAACGAGTCGGTGGGGAGCGCGTACTCGATACCACCGCCAGCGGCCCAGCCGGTCTGGAAGTCGTCACGGCTGCGGTTCGGCAGACCGAAGTCGCGGCCGCCGCCCGAACCGTAGGCGAAGCCGCCGGTGCCGTAGAACAGGACGCGGTCGAAGGCGTAGCCGAGACGACCACGGACGGTGCCGAAGTAGTCGAGGCCCGAGATGCCGGCCGGGTTGAAGACCTGCTGGGCAGCCAGCGGGCCGGTGGCCGCGAAGCGGTTCCGCTCACGACCGAAGTCGACGTACTGGGCGTCGGCTTCGATACCGACGACCACGCCCGAGCCCGGGGTGAACTGGTAGTTGTAGCCGACCTGGCCGCCGCCGACGAAGCCGTCGTTGCTCTGGCCGTTGCTGAAGGCGATGGCGGCCGTGGTGCCCGGCAGGACCAGGGTGCTGGCGCCGTTGACGCCGATGACGGTCGGCTGGCTGTTGCTGGAGGCGTCGAAGCCGTAACCGGCGTTGAAACCGGCGTAGAAGCCGGTCCAGGTGAACACCGGCACCGGCACGAACACCGGCGGCGCAGCGCGACGCGGAAGGTCAGCGGCCGAGGCAGCTGCAGTGAGGGCCGTGAAGGCCGCGAAAGACGTAAGAAGCTTTTTCATTATTTGATCCCCAGCGATATGCCCGATCGATGGAGAACCTACTGCAGTTTCCACAGCCAAGATGTAGCGCCAGGGTCACACAGCAGAGCTGACGTGGTCGTGATCGAACCCCGAAAAGTGAAGGAAAATCAGATGGGAGAAATCAGATGGGAGGAGTCCCGTTCGCGGTGAGGACAGCACCCACCAAGTAGAGCGAACCGCAGATGAGGATGCGTGGCGGCTGCTCGAACGCGATATCGGCCAAGCTCTCGAGCGCGGCCTCCACGCTCGGCGCCGTCTGCGCGTTCAGACCGACATCCGTCGCGATGCTTGCGACCTCGTCCGCGGGTCTGGCCGCCATCTGCCCGGCGATCGGAACCGCGATGAGCACCCGCGTCAGACCGATGAAATTGCGCAGGAAGCCTTCCGCGTCCTTGGTGCCCAGCAGCCCGACGATGAGGACCAGCGGCACGTCCGAGCGCTCGCCGAGATCCGCCATGGCGGCGGCAAGGATGCGCCCGCCGTCGATGTTGTGGCCGCCGTCGAGCCAGAGCTCGGCGCCCTGCGGCACGAGGTCGGACAGGCGCCCGCGGTTCAAGCGCTGCAGGCGCCCGGGCCACTCGACGGTGTTGAGACCGGCCTCGATGGCCGCGGTGCCGATATCGCCGAAGCCGGCCGCGCGCAGGGCCGCGATCGCCGTGCTCGCGTTGGTGAACTGATGCCGGCCGTTCAGGCGCGGCTTCGGCAGGTCGAACAGGTCGAGATCGTCCTGATAGACGAGGCGCCCGCGCTCGGCATGCACCGAGAAGTCCTGGTTGCCGACGCGGATCGGCGTGGCCCCGGCGGCCTCGGCGAGGCGGCAGAGCACCGAATCGGCCTCGGCGTAGTCCTGTGCGGCGATGATCGCCGGGCAGCCCTTCTTGAAGATCCCGGCCTTCTCCGTGGCCACGGCCTCGACGGTGTCGCCGAGGTATTCCGCGTGGTCGCGCCCGATCGGCGTCACCACCGCGGCTGCGGGATTGTCGATCACGTTCGTGGCGTCCACCCGGCCGCCGAGGCCGACCTCCAGGAGCAACACGTCCGCGGGCTGCTCGGAGAACAGCAACAGGGCGGCCGCCGTCGTGATCTCGAACACCGTGATCGGCTCGCCCTCGTTGGCGGCCTCGCAGCGGGCGAAGGCATCGGCGAGCTGGTCCTCGGGCACGAAGTGCCCGCCGCCGATCGCGCCGATGCGGATGCGCTCATGGAAGCGCACGAGATGGGGCGAGGTGTAGACGTGGGCCGCCAGCCCCGCCGCCTCGAGGATCGCCCGCATGAAGGCGATGGTCGAGCCCTTCCCGTTGGTCCCGGCGACGTGGATCACCGGCGGAAGCTTGTGCTCGGGATGTCCGAGCCGGGCAAGCAGGCGCTCGATCCGCCCGAGCGACAGGTCGATCGTGCGCGGGTGGAGGGCGAGGAAGCGCGCCATCAGCGCGTCGGAGGAATCCATGATCGAACGTCGTGTCGCGAAGGGGAGGGGGCGGGGTGTGGCGCCTCAGGCGGGCTCCGGGACCGGAGCGGCCGTCCGGGTCGGCTGTGCTCCGGGCTCCTGGTTCATGAGCAGACCGCACAGGTTGGCGATCGTGTCCTTGAGGGCGTGCCGGTGCACGACCTGATCGACCATGCCGTGGTCGCGCAGGTATTCCGCGCGCTGGAAGCCGTCGGGCAGCTTTTCGCGGATCGTCTGCTCGATGACGCGGGGGCCGGCAAAGCAGATCAGCGCACCGGGCTCGGCGAGATGGACGTCGCCCAGCATGGCGTAGGAGGCGGTGACGCCGCCGGTCGTCGGATTGGAGAGCACGACGATGTACGGGAGCTTGGCCGCGTTGAGCCGGCGCACCGCCACGGTGGTGCGGGGCATCTGCATCAGCGAGAGAATGCCCTCCTGCATGCGGGCGCCGCCGGAGGCGGAGAACAGGACGTAGGGGGTCCGCTTGTCGAGCGCCGTCTCGGCGCCGCGCACGAAGGCTTCGCCGGCCGCCATGCCGAGTGACCCGGCCATGAAGGCGAAGTCCTGCACCGCCAGCGTCATCGGCAGGCCGGAGACCCGGCCGAAGCCGACCTTGAAGGCGTCGGCCATTCCGGTCTTGGCCCGGGCGTCCTTCAGCCGATCGACGTAGCGCTTCTCGTCGCGGAACTTGAGGGGGTCCGCGGCGACCTCCGGCAGGGGAACGTCGATCCAGGTGCCCTCGTCGAACATCATCTTGAGGCGCGCCTGGGCGCTCATCTTCAGATGGTGCTCGGAACCCGGGATGACCCAATGGTTGCTCTCCACCTCCTTGTGGAAGACCATCTGACCCGTGTCGGGACATTTGACCCAGAGGTTTTCCGGGGTCTCGCGCTTGAACAGGGTCTTGATCTTGGGGCGAACAACCTCCGAGATCCAGTTCATCGGTTCAACCATCATGCGACGGCGTCCTTGTGCGGGTTCGAAGCGAGCGAGCCGGAAGGTCTCTGCAAATTGCGTCAGGCGCGGGGCGAGGAGCGAACGCCCTCGGCCAACTCGCGCACTAGGGCGCTGACGGCCTCGACCGTGCCGCCCTTCGACGCGCCCTCTGCGTCGAGGGTCGCCCGCATGGCATCGACCAGGGCCGAGCCGACCACCACTCCGTCGGCGCCGCGCGCGATCGCGGCGGCATCCGCGCCGGTGCGCACGCCGAAGCCCACCACGATCGGCAGGTCGGTGTGGCGGCGGATCCGGCCCACGGCTTCGGCAACCCGGTCGAAGTTCGGCTTGGCCGTTCCGGTGATACCCGTGATCGAGACGTAGTAGACGAAGCCCGCCGTGTTCGCGAGGACGGCCGGGAGGCGCTTCTCGTCGGTGGTCGGTGTGGCGAGCCGGATAAAGGCCAATCCCTTGTCGAGCGTCGGCAGGCAGAGCTCGTCGTCCTCCTCCGGCGGAAGGTCGACGATGATCAGACCATCGATGCCGGCCGCGAGGGCATCGTCCAGGAAGCGCACGACACCGTAGGCATGGATGGGGTTGTAGTATCCCATCAGGATCACCGGCGTCTCGGCATTGCCTTCGCGGAAGCGCCGGACGAGGTCGAGAGTCCGCACCACGCCCTGTCCGTGCCTGAGCGCGCGCAGGCCGGCCGCCTGGATCGCCGGACCGTCGGCCATGGGATCGGTGAAGGGCAGTCCGAACTCGACGATGTCGGCCCCCGAGGCCGGCAGGGCCTGAAGCACCTTCAGGGAGGTCTCGGCATCCGGGTCGCCGGCCATGACGTAGGTGACCAGCGCCGCGCGCTTCTCGGCGCGGCAGCGCGCGAAGGTGGCGGCGATCCGCGCCTGACCGGGATTTGCCGAACTCGTAGCCGTCATGACACTCACGTCTCGCGTTCCTCGGAGCCGCCGGGGGCGCGGCCCGGGATCAAGCCGCCGCGCCTACACCATCGCGACCGGCCCGTGAAGCGTGCGGCACGTCGCGTCAATCCCAGGGGCGTCCGGCAACGAACCTTTAACAGCCTTTCGAAAGCCGGCCTTCAACCTCGGGCGGCATGGTCGAAGCCCAGCGGGGTCCCGACCCGCCAGGGGCTGGCTGTATGACTCTGCCCGACATCGTCCTCGTCGTCCTCCCGGCCGGCCTCGCGTTCCTGGCAGGCTGGCTCCTGCGCGCGCGCACCCGTCAGCCCATGGTCGGCCTCCAGCCGATGGGGAAGGAGGGGGCGCGCACCGAGCAGCTGGAGGACCGGATCTGGCGCCTCTCCGAGAGCGAGGAGCGCTACCGGGCCCTGGTGGAAGCCACGACGGAGATCATCGTCCAGCAGGATTCCCAGGGCCGGATCACCTTCGCCAACGAGGGCTTCGGTCGCCTCGTCGGAGCCGCGCCCCTGTCGCTTCTCGGCACGGCCCGCCAGCCGGAGGTGCTGGAGACCGGTGAGATCGTGCGGCAGGCGAACGGCGTCCGCCGGATCGAGATGCGGCTCGCCCCGGCTTCGGGGACGCCACGCTGGTACGCCTTCATCGAGATGCCGGTGCCGGGCAGCAATGGCGAAACCCAGTGGCTGCGCGCCGGCGCCGACATCACCGAGCGGGTCGAATCCGCCCGCTCCCTGGACGAGGCTCTCAACCGGGCCGAGGCGGCCAACGTCGCCAAGTCGCGCTTCCTCGCCACCGTGAGCCACGAGTTCCGTACGCCGCTGAACGGGATTCTCGGCATGGCCGACCTCGTCCTCGAGACCGGGCTCGATCCGGAGCAGCGCACCTACGTCGAGGCCATCGGCACCTCGGGCAAGGCGTTGCTGACCCTGATCGACGGCATTCTCGACTTCTCGCGGATCGAGGCCGGACGCCTCGACCTCGCCGCCGAACCCTTCGATCCGGCCGAGATCGCCGAGGGCGTCGTGGAATTGCTGGCGCCCCGGGCCCAGGACAAGGGGATCGAGATCGCGGTCGACGTCGCCGACGATGTCCCGCGTTTCGTGATCGGTGATGCGGACCGGGTCCGGCAGATCCTCGTGAACCTCGCCGGCAACGCCATCAAGTTCACGGGGACCGGTGGCGTCGGGGTCGAACTGACCCACGGTGACGGTCATCTGCGCATCGCCATCTCGGATACGGGTCCGGGCATCCCGGAGGATCGCATCCCGCGCCTGTTCGAGGAATTCGAGCAAGGCGACGACAGTGCGAGCCGCCGGCACGAGGGGACCGGGCTCGGCCTCGCCATCACGCGCCGACTCGTCACCCGAATGGGTGGCCATGTCGCGGCGACGTCGCGCCTCGGCACGGGCAGCACCTTCACCGTCGCCCTCCCGCTCGGCATCGCCGAGGCGGAGCGGGAGCGCCCGCCCAGCCTCGCTGGGCGTAGAGTTCTCATCGTTGCGGCTTCGCCGTTCCAGGCGCCCTACCTCGCGCGCCGGCTGACGCGGTCCGGGGCCTCCGCCCTGGTGGTGCCGGACCTCGCGGCGGGGCTCGCGGCGCTGCCGGGGGCAGCCTTCGACGCCCTGCTGGCGGATCGCACGCTCGGGGACGCCGCCGTGCGAAGCCTCTCCGGGGAGGCGCGGCGTCACGGCGTGCGCTGCTGCCTGGTGCTGCTCTCACCCTTCGATCGACGCGATTTCGGCGCGCCAGCCGCGTCCGGGTTCGACAGCTACCTCGTGAAGCCGGTACGCGCGCGTTCGCTGTTCGATCGACTGCTCGCGCCGTCCTCTCCCCGGAGCGAGCGCCCGGCGCCGTTGGAGGCGATCCCGCATCCGGATCTTCTTCGCGCGGAGCCGCAGACGCCGCGCACCGCGATCGCCACCGGACCGCGCGTGCTCCTGGCCGAGGACAACCCGATCAACGCCTTGCTGGCGACCAAGGCCCTGGAGCGCCTCGGAGCGATCGTCGTCCTGGCGCGGGATGGGGAGGAAGCGCTCGCCCGCATCCGCGAGGCGTCCGACGCGGTGCCCTTCGACCTCGCCCTCCTGGACATCCGCATGCCCGGCCTCGACGGGCTCGAGACCGCCCGACGGATTCGGGCCGGCGAGAGCGGAGTGCACGCGTCCGCCCTCCGGCTCGTCGCGCTCACCGCCAATGCGGGCCGCGACGACGAGCGTGAGGCCCGAGCGGCCGGCTTCGATCATTTTCTCGCCAAGCCCCTGGATCTGCAGGCCCTACCGGACTTGCTGGCCCGTCGTGCGGCGGCCGCATGAGCGTTGACACGCCGGTTCTCCCGCGCGAACACCGCGCCATGGCCGATGACCTGATTTCCGATGCGCCGACGCGCAACCATGACCGCCGCGTCGCCTGGGGCGTGGTCGCCCTCACGGCCGCGACGGTGCTGATCGGAGCCGCCATACCGGCGCCGTCGCACCCCAAGGCGCGCGTCGCGCCGAGCGAGGACACGGCCTGCGCCGAGTGGGGCGACGGCTGTCGCGTCTGCCAGCGCGGCGAGGGGGGCATCCATTGCTCCCTGCCGGGGATCGCCTGCGTGGCGAAGGAACAGAGTTGCCTGCGCCGCGTCGGCGGCTGATCGAACGACGGTCTGGAGGGGTCCGTCGGTGAAGGCCCCGATATTCCGCTTCGCCCCCAGCCCGAACGGCCGCCTGCATCTCGGACATGCGGCCTGCGTCCTCCTGAACGACGCCCTCGCGCGGGGTACCGGCGGCCGCTTGCTGCTGCGGATCGAGGATATCGATCCGGTCCGGTCGCGCCCGGAGCTGATCCAGGGGCTCCGCGATGACCTCACCTGGTTGGGCTTGCGGTTCGCGTCCCCGGAGCGCCGCCAATCCGAGCATTTCGACGCCTACTGGCGTCAGGTCTCCGCCTTGGCCCAGCGCGGCCTGGCTTATCCATGCTTCTGCTCGCGCGGCGTGATCGCCGCGGCGGTGGGGGCCGGGTCTGCCGACGGCGGCACGCCGGTACACCGTGACCCCGATGGAGTGCCGCTCTATCCGGGCACCTGCCGGGCCCTGCCCAGGGGCGTCGCCGATGCGCGACGGGCCGCCGGAGAACCGCACACCTGGCGGCTCGATACGGCCAGGGCCCTGGCCGCAGCGCCCGGCCCGCACAGGGTGCGCGCCTTCGCCGTCGCGGCGGGGGAGGGGAGGGGGCCTGTCCGCAAAATCGAGACCGAATGGGACGAGGCTGCCGATCCAGCACGCTGGGGGGATCCGGTTATCGCCCGTCGCGACGTGCCGACGAGCTATCACCTCGCCGTCGTGATGGACGATGCCCTCCAGGGCATCACCCACGTGGTCCGCGGCGCGGACCTGCGCGCCAGCACCGACCTGCACGTCCTTCTGCAGGCCCTGATCGAGGCGCCGTCACCGCGCTACCATCACCATGACCTGCTGCTGGACGCCTCGGGCGAGAAGCTCGCGAAATCCCGCGGCTCGCAATCCCTCGCCGACCTGCGCGCGTCCGGCGAGAGCCCGGCGGACATACGGACCCGCCTCGGACTCGCCTGAACGTCGGCGATCAGCCCAGGGACGCAGCCGGCATCGAGAACCCGAACGCAGGGGCGCGGATCAGCGCATCGCGTCGCGCTGGGCCATGGCGGAGGCCGTGCGCGACTTCTGCATCGTGCCCTCGATCTGCTCGCGTTGGCGGGTGAATTCCGCGAGCATCCGCCCGTCGAGTTCGCGCCCGCGAGGGACGCGGATCTTCATCGGGTCGACGAAGTGCCCGTTGATGATGACCTCGTAGTGGAGGTGGGCGCCGGTGGAGAGGCCGGTCGAGCCGACATAGCCGATCACCTGGCCTTGGCGCACCTTGGCGCCGGCGGTGACGCCGCGGGCGAAGCGGGACATGTGGTTGTAGGTCGTGACGTAGCCGTTGATGTGCTGCAGTTCCACCCGGCGGCCATAGCCGGAATCCCAATCCGCCTTCAGCACCGTCGCGTTGCCGGCCGCCACGATGGGCGTGCCGATCGGGTTCGCCCAGTCGACGCCGGTATGCAGCTTCGCGTAGCCGAGGACCGGGTGGCGCCGATAGCCGAAGCCCGAGCGCATGATGCCGTCGGCGATGGGCTTGCGGATGAGGAACTTCTTGAGCGATCGGCCCTGCTCGTCGAGGTAGTCGATCGTTCCGTCGTCGGGGGACTGGAAACGGAAGACCTTGCGGGCCTCGCCACCGAGATTGAGCGAGGCGTAGAGCAGTTCCGGACGCTCTGTGGAGCCCTGCGCACCCTCGTCGTCGAAGGTATAGAAGACGTCGAGGCTGTCGCCCTGCGAGATCCGGCGCTGGAAATCCACGTCGTAGCCGAAGATCTTGACCAGGTCGTCGACGGCACCGCGGGGCAGGTCGTGCCGGGCCGCCGTCTCGTAGAGGCTCTGATACAGGCGCGGACCCGTGCCTCCCTCCTCCTCGCCGTCCTCGGAGGCGTCCGCCACGGCCGGTGCCGTCCGCGAGGGGGCGTCCTCGGTCGGCGGCGCGACGGAGACGAAGGTGCCGCGATCGTTGATCGCCGCGATCCCCTCGATGCCGCTCTCGCCGTAGAGCACCACGCGGGTGACCTGACGCGGATCGCCGGGCCGCGGCCCTGGCGCGACCTGGACCCGGAACTGCTGACCTTCGGAGAGGTCTGCCGTCCGTGTGCGCCCGCCGAGGGCGGCCACGATCCCGCGAATCTGTTCGTCGCTGGCGCGGGCCGTGTTCTTGAGGGCGGCCTCCAGCGTCTCGCCGCGCTTGAGGGCGAGGTCGCGCTCCTCGACGAGAGGCGGCTCGGCCCCGACACCGCTCTTGGCCAGGCTGGTGACGTTCTCGGGCACCACCAGGACGTCGATGGACTTGAAGGGCGAGCCCTCGTCGCCGAGGCGCGACGCCGGATCGAAGCGCGACGCCGCCATTCCCTGCTGCAGGGTCCGCGACAGCATGATCTGGGGCGCGATCGGGATCGCGGCGCGGCGGCCCGCCTCGGCCGAGAGGCGGCGCTCCTCCTCGATCTGCGCCGCCACGTCGTCGTCGGAGAGGGCAGGGGCGCCGGGCTCGACGTCGATGCCGGCGAGATCGCGCTTGATCACGGAGACCTCGGCGCCCGGCGCATCCGCCAGGCCCGGCTCGGGTGCGCGCTCCAGGGGTTCGTCCGTGCTGAGCTTCATGGGATCGAAGCGCGGCATCTCGGTCGCGAACACGCCCGTCGTCATCGACAATGCGGTCGAGACGCGCATGAAGGGACGCACCTTGATGATCTCGCGGTCGCCCAGTCGCACCGTCACGGGCGAACGGAAGCTCTGCTTGGCCGAGGCGATCATCAGGTTCCGGACCAGCCGGTCGCTCTTGCGTGCGACATTGGCCGTGCCGTCGCTGAGGGCGGGCCGGACCGCGGTCGAGGCCCGTTCCGGAATCGCCGCGAAGGAGGCCTCGCTCTGCAGCGAGACATGGATCGCCGCGCCGATCAGGGCCGCACCGGTCAGGCCCGTGAGCGCGCTGGCACAGAGCCAGCGCAGGTTGACGTCACGCCGGTCGATCCGCGCCGCATCGGGCCCGAGAAGGTCGAGGGCCGGAAGACTGCCGTTCGGCGAACGCCCCGGGACGCGTCCCTCCGCTGGGCCGTCCCGTTCCCCGATCTTCAGACGGCCGCGCTTCACGATGAGGTTCCTGTTCTCTGACAACCGCCCGCGCGGGTTTCGCGCGCAGGGCGCCGCACAGCGGCCGGTCACGGATGTCGTGGCCCAGCATGTCGAGATTGAGGCACGTCTCGGCGCGCCTGTCACCGCAGGAGGGGAGGGCGCCCGTGACACTCGCAGCAAAGTTTTCCGCGCGCCGTCCGCGGTGAATTTTTTTCGTTTCCGGCGGTTGACGGGTTAGGGTGAGATCCGTATACCCCGGTTCATCGGCGGGCGGCCAACGGGGTTGGCGGCTTGCTTTTGCATCTCCTGACGATTTGGCGGGGTTTGGCCTGGTATTCTGGGCGGGCTTTGCTGTTTTGTTTGTGTGAATGTTGTTCTTTGACAAGTGAATCTGAGAAAGAGAAGCGTGGGCGGCGATTTTGCTCTT